>JBBQDC010000036.1:0-23960 GCA_038319305.1 Actinomycetales bacterium
CCGGTCTTGCGGTCGAGTACGACGCGCGCTTCCGGCTCTTCCTCGACGGCCTGCTTCTCGCTGGCTCCACCCTGCTGGGTGTGCTTCACGTAGGCCGTCAGAATTGCTTGCTCAATAATCTGCACGAGTTCCTCGAAGGGAATCTCTTTCTCGCGCTCCAACTGCCGCAACACGCTGAGGTCGATGTCCATGGCCGGCCTCCTCTATTCAGATCTTGCCGCCGCGAAACTGCGCGACGGGCTCGTTCTAGGGTAACCGAATCCTCGGGCCTCCGTCACCCGCGCGCGGCGCCAACGCGTCAGTCGAAGCTGGCGGCCAGCTCGGCGACGGCCACCTGGGTGCGTTCCCCGGTGCGACGGTCCCAGAGTTCGACGATGCCGTCAGCGGCACCACGGCCGACGATGACGATGACGGGGATGCCGATGAGTTCCGCATCGCCGAATTTGACACCGGGCGACACCTTGCGGCGGTCGTCGTAGAGCACGTCGCGGTGGGCACCCTCGAGCATAGTGACAACGGTTTCGGCGGTCTCGAAGACGACATCGTCGCGGCCGGTGGCGATCACGTGCACGTCGAACGGCGCGACCGTTTCGGGCCAGATCAGACCCTTCGGGTCGTTGTTCAGTTCGGCGATGGTGGCCAGGATTCGGGTCACGCCGATACCGTAGGAGCCCATCGTGACCGTGACCAGCTTGCCGTTCTCGTCGAGAACCTTGAGTCCGAGCGCCTCGGCGTACTTGCGGCCGAGCTGGAAGACGTGACCGATCTCCATGCCGCGGGCGAGCTCGACCGGGCCGGAGCCGTCGGGGGCCGGGTCGCCGGCACGCACCTCGGCGGCTTCGATCGCGCCGTCCGGCACAAAGTCCCGACCGGCGACGAGCCCGAAGACGTGCCGTCCGGCCTCGTTGGCGCCGGTGATCCACTCGGTGCCAGGCACGACGCGAGGGTCAACCAGAAAACGGATGCCCGTGGCCGACGTCTCGCCGAGCACCGCACCGTTCGCGGACCAGGGTCCGATGTAGCCCTTGACCAGGCCGGGGAACCTGACGAAGTCCGCTTCGTTCGCGGCCTCCACCTCGGCGGGGGCGACGGCCACCTCGACACGCTTCAGATCTACCTCACGGTCGCCGGGGAGGCCGATGACCAGGAGTTCACGGGTACCGTCGGGCTGGATGAGAGCGAGGACGACGTTCTTGAGGGTGTCTTCCCCGGTCCAGGCGCGGCCGTCGGGACGCGGGTGGTCACTGTTGGCCCGGTCGACCAGGGTCTGAATGGTGGGAGTGTCAGGGGTGTCGAAGACCTCGGCGGCCGGGAAGTCGGCCCAGTCGATGGCGGGCGGCACGACCGTCCGGAACGCCTCGATGTTGGCCGCGTAGCCGCCGGCCGAGCGCACGAAGGTGTCTTCGCCGACCGCGGTGGGGTGCAGGAACTCTTCACTCTTGGAGCCACCCATCGCACCGGCGTCCGCCTGCACGATGACGTATTCGAGGCCGAGCCGGGTGAAGATGCGCTCGTAGGCGTCGCGCTGGGCCTGGTAGCTCCGGTCGAGGCCGGCATCCGTGTAGTCGAAGGAGTAGGCATCCTTCATCGTGAATTCGCGGCCGCGCAGCAGACCGCCGCGGGACCGAGCCTCGTCGCGGTACTTGTCCTGGATCTGGAAGATCGACAGCGGCAGGTCCTTGTAGGAGTTGTAGAGGTCCTTCACGAGGAGGGTGAAGACCTCTTCGTGGGTCGGGGCGAGGAGCATGTCGCTGCCCTTGCGGTCCGTGAGCCGGAACAGGCCGTCCCCATATTCGTCCCAACGGCCCGTGATCTCGTAGGGCTCGCGCGGCAGCAGTGCCGGGAAGTGCACCTCGAAGGCGCCGGCCGCGGCCATCTCCTCCCGCACGATCGTCTCAATCTTCGCCTTGACGCGCAGGCCGATCGGGAGCCACGCGAAGATTCCGGGAGCCTGGCGGCGGATGTAACCGGCGCGCACCAGCAGACGGTGGCTGGTGACCTCGGCGTCCGAGGGGTCTTCGCGGAGGGTACGGAGGAAGTAGTTGGACATACGTATAGGCACGCATCTACTTTACGGCGCGCGGGCAGACCCAACCGCCGAACCCTCATCCGCCGAGCTGCGGACAAAACACCCTCGTTCGCGAAACGAAGGTGCTGTATCCGCAACTCGCGGTGGAGGCTAGTTGGAGCCGACGGTTACGACGGGGGCGCCGAGGGAGTCTTCGCCGGGCGGCATCTCGGCGGCCATACGGTTGGCCTCCTCGATCAGGGTGGCAACGATCTCCGACTCCGGCACGGTCTTGATGACCTCGCCGCGCACGAAGATCTGACCCTTGCCGTTGCCCGACGCCACGCCCAGATCGGCGTCGCGGGCCTCCCCCGGTCCGTTCACGACACAACCCATCACGGCAACCCGGAGCGGCACGGTCATGCCTTCGAGGCCGGCGGTGACGTCGTTGGCCAGCTTGTACACGTCGACTTGGGCGCGGCCGCAGCTCGGGCAGGACACGATCTCGAGCTTACGTTCGCGCAGGTTCAGCGACTGCAGGATCTGCAGACCCACCTTGATCTCCTCGGCCGGCGGCGCGCTCAGCGACACCCGAATGGTGTCGCCGATGCCCTCGCCAAGCAGGATGCCGAACGCCGTGGCGCTCTTGATGGTGCCCTGGAATGACGGTCCGGCCTCGGTGACGCCGAGGTGCAGGGGCCAGTCGCCCCGTTCGGCGAGCAGACGGTAGGCCTTGACCATGATGACCGGGTCGTTGTGCTTGACGGAGATCTTGAAATCGTGGAAGTCGTGTTCCTCGAACAGGCTTGCTTCCCAGACGGCGCTTTCGACGAGCGCCTCCGGGGTGGCCTTGCCGTACTTCTGCAGCAGACTCGGTTCGAGCGAGCCTGCGTTGACGCCGATACGGAGGGAGACGCCGGCGGCTTTGGCCGCGGCGGCGATCTTGCCTACCTGGTCGTCGAACTTGCGGATGTTGCCTGGGTTGACACGCACGGCGGCGCAGCCGGCGTCAATCGCGGCGAACACGTAGCTCGGCTGGAAATGGATGTCGGCGATGACCGGGATCTGGCTCTTCATCGCGATGATCGGCAGCACCTCGGCGTCGTCGCGGGTGGGCACGGCAACACGCACGATGTCGCAGCCGGAGGCCGTGAGCTCGGCGATCTGCTGCAGGGTCGCGTTGATGTTCGTGGTCGGCGTCGTCGTCATCGACTGCACGCTCACCCGCGCGTCACCGCCGACGAGCACCTTGCCGACCTTGATCTGACGCGTCTTGCGACGCGGAGCGAGTACTTCAGGTACTTTGGGCATTCCCAGGTTGATTGCAGCCACGGCGTTAGCTTACGCGTCGGGGCCGGGCTGAATCTGAACGGATGCCGGACCGACAAAGGAGCCAAGCCCATGAACACCAGTGACGTCGTCATCCTCGGGGGATCGCGCACGCCGCATGGCCGGGTGAACGGCCAGCTCGCCAGCCTCACCGCCGTGCAGCTGGGAGCCGCCGCCATCGCCGGGGCACTCTCTCGCGTCGGCGTCGCACCCGAGCAGGTGCAGTTCGTGCTGATGGGCCAGGTCTTGCAGGCCGGTTGCGGCCAGAACCCGGCCCGGCAGAGCGCCATCGGTGCTGGCATCCCCTGGAACCGTCCGGCGATGACCCTGAACAAGGTCTGCCTCTCGGGGTTGGCCGCCGTGATCGACGCGGCCCGGCTCATCCGTCTCGGCGAAGCGGATGTCGTCGTGGCCGGCGGGCAGGAATCGATGTCGAACTCCCCGCACCTGCTGCCCGGCTCGCGCGCGGGTTGGGCCTACGGCAGCGTCACCATGCTCGACCACGCTGCGCACGACGGGCTGACGGATGCCTTCGACGGCCTCTCGATGGGCCTGTCCACCGAGCAGGTCAACGGCCGTCTCGGCCTGCTCCGTGCGGACCAGGATGCCATCGCTGCTGCCTCTCACCAGCGCGCCGCCGCGGCCGCCGCGAACGGCGTCTTCGACGATGAGATCACGCCGATCAGCGTTCCCCAGCGGCGAGGCGAGCCACTCGTGATCGCCACCGACGAGGGGGTGCGCGGCGACAGCACCACCCAGACACTGGCGCGGCTGCGCCCGGCCTTCACCCTGGACGGCACCGTGACGGCCGGCAACTCGTCGCCGCTCAGCGACGGTGCCAGCGCGCTCGTGCTGTGCAGCCGCCGCTACGCCGAGGAGCACGGGCTGAGCTGGCTCGCCGTGGTGGAGGCATCCGGGCAGGTCGCCGGGCCGGACAACTCCCTGCATTCGCAGCCGGCCAACGCGATCCACCGGGCGCTGGAGCGCCAGGGCTGGACCGCCGACGAACTCGACCTGGTCGAGATCAACGAGGCGTTCGCGGCCGTGGCACTCGAATCGACCCGCGAGCTCGGCCTCTCCCCTGACCAGGTCAACATCCACGGCGGCGCGATCGCCCTCGGGCATCCGATCGGGGCCTCGGGCGGCCGCCTCGCACTGCACGCGGCGCTCGAACTGGCCCGGCGCGGTACCGGCAAGGCCGCCGTGGCACTCTGCGGCGGCGGCGGCCAGGGTGAGGCGCTGCTGCTCAGCCGAAGAGGCTGATCGGCTTCACGATGTCGGCGTAGATGAGCAGCAGGCTCATCGCGCCGAGCACGATCACGACGGCGAACGTGAGCGGCATCAGTTTCGCCGTGTCGACGGGGCCAGGGTCAGGGCGCTTGAACAGCTTGGCGACCGAACGCCGCAGCCCCTCCCAGAGCGCGCCCGCGACGTGTCCGCCGTCGAGCGGCATCAGTGGCACCAGGTTGAACACGAACAGCGCCACGTTCAGGGAGGCCAGGAGCCCCAGCATGCTGGCGACCTTGCTGTTCACCGGGATGGCGTCGATGCTCGCGATCTCGCCGGCGACACGGCCGACCCCGACCACGCTGATCGGTCCGTTGGGGTCGCGCTCCCCCGGGCCGAAGGCCGCGTTGGCGATGTCGATCATGCGCTGTGGCAGGTTCGCGATCATATGCGCGACGGCGCCGATGTTCTCGCCCACCGCGGGCAGCACTGCGGTCGCCGGCTGCGGTACGAGCTCGCCCGCCGGGCCTATGCCGACGAAGCCGACCTCCTGGGTCACCGCCTGGCCGGCGGAATCCTTCTTGATCTCACCGGCGGCATCGCTCACGTAGCGTTCGGTGAGTTTCGGGGTGATGGTCAGGGTCTGCTCTGTGCCGTCACGTTCGACGACGACGGCGAGCGGGGTGCCCGGCGACTCGCGGATGATCTCCGTGGACTGGTCCCAGCTGTCGATCGACGTGCCGTCGACGCTGACCAGACGGTCGCCCGGCGCCAGGCCCGCCGCGGCGCCCGGCGCCTTCTCGTCGGTGGGTTCGCAGGTCTGCCGGGTGCTCGTGGCCGGCAACACGCACTCGGACACGCTGCCGACGGTGGTGCTGGCCTGCGCGGTGCCGAAGCCCATCAGGAGCACGGCAAAGAGCACGACCGCGATCAGTAGGTTCATCGTGGGCCCGCCGAGCATGATGATGACGCGCTTGAATACGGGCAGGCGGTAGAACGCGCGGTGGTGTTCGCCCTCGCCGATGGTGTCGGCGCTGGACTGGCGGGCGTCCTCGACCATGGTTGCCATAGCGCTGGGCTTCTTCTCCGGGGCTCCCTCCTGCACGAGCTGGTTGAAGAAGCCGGTGCTGGATGCCTGCACCTTGCCGCCAGCCTTGGCCGGCGGGAACATGCCGATCATGGCGATGTAGCCGCCGAGCGGGATGGCCTTCACACCGTATTCGGTTTCGCCTTTGCGTCGGGACCACAGCGTGGGGCCGAATCCGATCATGTACTGGGTGACCTTGACGCCGAAGAGCTTGGCGGGAAGCAGGTGGCCGATCTCGTGCAGTCCGATGGACAGGGCAAGGCCGACCACGACGATCAGAACGCCCAAAATATACAGCAGCACGGTTTCCACAGTCGTAGATTACCCACTCCACCCTGCAAGGGCGCTGGCTGTTCCTGATGGAACGTGTGGTTTGCTTGACTTTACGGATCCACGAGGAGGTCCCTTCTGTCCAAGCAACACACTGTCGGTCCCATCGGCATCAGCCTGGCCGACCGTTTTCGTATCGACGCTCTGCTCGGCACGGGCGGGATGGCATCCGTCTACCGGGCCACCGACCTCGTTCTCGGGCGCACCGTCGCCGTGAAACTGTTCCGCCTCGACACGGCCGATGACGCCGGGCCGGAGCGTCAGAGCGGCGAGGTCACGGTGCTCGCGAGCCTCAATCACTTCGCACTGGTCACACTGTTCGACGCCGGCACCGCCATGATCGACGGCGTCTCGCGCACCTTCATCGTGATGGAGCTCGTCGACGGCACAGACCTGCGCAGTAGGATCGCCGCCGGGGCACTGAACCCCAACGAGGTGGCCGCCATGGGCGCCGACCTCGGTGAGGCGCTGCACTACGTGCACGCGCAGGGCATCATCCACCGCGACATCAAACCGGCGAATGTGCTGCTCACCCCGTCGGGATTCCCCGGTCGCGCCATGCACGCCAAACTCGCCGACTTCGGCATCGCCCGCCTCTTCGACGCGACCCGCCTCACGGCGACCGGGTCTCTGCTCGGTACAGCCGGTTACCTCAGCCCCGAGCAGGCGCTCGGCAGCACGATCGGCCCACCCAGCGACGTCTACTCGCTCGGGCTCGTGCTGCTGGAATGCCTCACCGGCGAGCGCGCCTTCACCGGAACGGCGATCGAGTCGGCGATGGCCAGGCTGCAGCGGCAGCCGCGCGTCCCGGCCGAGCTCGGCCAGGCGTGGGCCGACGTTCTGCACGGCATGACCACCCGCGAGCCGGCCGATCGGCTCAGCGCGGGCGACGCAGCCGTGCAGCTGCGGCGTCTGGTCAGCGAGGTTGACCTCGACGATGCCACGGACGCCACCGCGGCGATTCGGGCGACCGAGCTGCTGGAACCCACCGCGGTTCTGGCTGCCGATCCCGAAATCCTGGAGCCCACCGCAGTTCTGGCTGCCACGAAGGTCATGGCAGCCCCGAGTCCCGGCACGGATGCCCCCACCGAGTTCCTGACGCCGGCCGGCGCACCCGACCGCTCACCAGGCAGCGCGGCGAGACGGGCTCCAGGCAGCGCCCGTGCCGCCACCGCCACTCCCCCCTGGCGGAATCGCCGGTTGCTCGTCGCCCTGGGAGTCCTGGCCGCGCTCATCGTGCTCGTCATCGTGCTCTTCACCCCGAGAGCGGCTGATCCGGCCGCTCCCACCGTCACCTACCCGGCCGTCGACGGCTCTCTCGGCACCCATCTGAAGCAACTCCAGGAAAGCGTGACACCATGATGCCCCGAGGTCGCCGGACCATCGCACTGGCCGCGGTCGCGCTCGTCGCGTCGGCCCTGACCGGATGCTCAACCACGCCTCCCGACCTGCAGCAGAGCACCGCCGCCCAGTTGCAGACCGGCGTGCAGAACGTCACGGCGGCCGCAGCGGCCGGCGACTTCGAGGCCGCCCAAGCCTCGCTCGAGGCCGTCCAGTCCGACCTGCTGGCCGCGGCCGCTGTGGAAGAGGTGAGCGCTGCGCGGGCGGCCGACATTCAGGCGGCCCTCAACCTGGTGTCTGCCGACCTGGTCTCGGCGATCGAGGAGAGCAAACCGGAGCCGACCCTGGCACCAGCTCCGGCTCCGGCGCCGAGCCCGACCTCCGTTGACAAGGGCGACGACAAGGGCGACGGTAAGTGCAACAAGAAGAAGGACGACGACTGCGACGACTAGTTCTCGATCGCGCTCCAGGAGGATTCATGCCCCAGCAGCTCGTTGTCGGTGCTGGCATGATCGGCCGGCCGCTTGCCGAGCGGCTGGCGACGCGAGGCGACGAGGTCACCGTCGGAACTCGCTCGGGAGCCACGGTCGACGGGGCTCAGTCGCTCGTACTGAACGCCGGCGATACCCAGGCCTTCGCACGGGCGGCAACGGGCATGTCGACGATCTTCCTGTGCACCAACCCGCGTTACACGGACTGGCCTACCCAGTGGCCGCCGGTCACCGACGCGGCGATCGCGGCGGCATCCGTGACCGGTGCACGCCTCGTCGTGATGGGCAACCTCTACCCCTACGGATCGCCGACCGGGCCGATGACCGAGCATTCACCGGAGACGACCACCGAGACCAAGGGTCTCGTGCGCCTGCACGCCTGGCACCAGGTTCGGGCCGCCCACGACCGCGGCGAGATCAGGGCAGTTGAAGTGCGGGCGAGCGACTACTTCGGGCCGGGGGTCGTCGGCACGGCGCACCTCGGTGACCGATTCTTCACCGCCATTCTGGAGTCGAAGACGGCCCGGGTCGTTGGCCGGCCTGGGCGCGTGCACAGCTGGAGCTACCTGCCGGACATCGTGACGACCCTGGTGGCCGCCGCCGATTACCAGGGTGAGTGGGGTCGGCTCTGGCATGTGCCGAGCACCGCCGTCACCCGCTGGGACATCGCCGCCGCGCTCAACCGCCGCTACGGCTCGCACGGCACGGTCGCTGGCTACCCCCAGTGGCTGCTCAAGTCGCTCGGCAGGCTGAACCCGATGATGCATGAGGTCTGGGCCTCGAGCTACCAGTTCGCGGTGCCGTACATCATCGATTCCGCCGAAACCGAGCGCGAGCTAGGCATCGGCAAGACCGTGTGGGCGGATGCCCTCGTCACCACCGCGGACAGCTACGGCACCTCGTCGGTCACGACCTGACGGACGCGCAGCTGCCTCAGCGGGCGAGGAGCGTGTCCGCCGCGGCGCGGGCCCAGTCCTCGGCGCCGGCAAGCGACTCGCGCGTGAGCGGGCCGTCCTGCTCGTGCCGCTCGACGACGCGCTGGATGGTGTCGACGATGTCCAGGAACCCGATCGTGCCGGCGTGGAACGCGGCAACGGCCTGCTCGTTCGCCGCATTGAACACCGCGGGGTAGGTGCCGCCTGCGCGACCGACCTGCTTGGCCAGGTCGACGGCCGGGAACGCCGTCGTGTCGAGAGGCTCGAAGGTCCAGTTGTGCGGCACGGTCCAGTCGAGCGGGGTGCCGACCGCCGCGACGCGGTTCGGCCAGTCCAGCCCGATCGAGATCGGCAGACGCATATCCGGCGGCGACGCCTGCGCGATCGTCGATCCGTCGATGAACTCGACCATGGAGTGCACGACGGACTGGGGGTGCACAACCACATCGATGTGCTCGTAGCCGACGTCGAACAGAAGGTGTGCCTCGATCACCTCGAGTCCCTTGTTGACGAGGGTGGCCGAGTTGGTCGTCACGACGAGCCCCATGTCCCAGGTTGGGTGGGCGAGCGCCTCCAGGGGGGTGACGTCGGCGAGCTGCCCGCGTCGGCGTCCGCGGAACGGCCCGCCGGATGCCGTCAGCACCAGGCGTCGCACCTCGCCCGCGGTACCCGACCGCAGCGCCTGCGCGATGGCGGAGTGTTCGGAGTCAACGGGCACGATCTGCCCCGGCGCCGCCAGTGATTTCACCAGGTCGCCGCCGACGATGAGCGATTCCTTGTTGGCCAGGGCGAGCGTGCGCCCGGCTGCGAGCGCCGCGAGGGTCGGGCCGAGGCCCACCGAGCCCGTGATGCCGTTGAGCACGACATCGGCCTCCACATCGCGCACGAGCTCTTCGGCTTCGACGGCGCCGAGCGCCGTGTGCTCGACCTCGAACCGGGCTGACTGCTCGTTCAACAGGGCACGATTGTTGCCCGCAGAGAGCCCGACAACCTCGAACCGGGTCGGGTTTCGCCGGATGACGTCGAGGGCCTGGGTTCCGATCGAACCGGTCGACCCGAGAATTACAACTCGTCTGCGCATCCTGCAATTTTAGTGGCGCTGATGCCGTTCGTGGCGCTGCCGCTTTTCGTGGCGGGGCGTGCCGTGGCGGTAGGGTCAACGGATGACCGGTTCCAAAGTAGATTCCCAGATTATCCCTCCCGTCGACCCGTCGGCGGAGGATTCGGAGCCAACGAAGCGCCCCGGATTCGTCTACTTCCTCGGCTATGGCATCATGGCGCCGATCGCGCGGCTGGTCTTCCGCCCCACCATCACCGGCCGGGACAACATCCCGCGCACGGGCCGCGTCATCCTGGCCAGCAACCACCTGTCATTCATCGACAGCATCGTCATTCCGCTGGTCGCACCCCGGCGCGTGCAGTTCCTGGCCAAGTCCACCTACTTCACCGGCACCGGGTTCAAGGGTTTTGTCTCGCGCACCTTCTTCACCTCGATCGGTGCTGTCGGGGTCGAACGCGGTGCGGGGCAGGCCGCCCAAGACGCGCTCGACGCGGGCCGCGACATCCTCGAATCCGACAGCGCGTTCGCGATCTACCCGGAGGGAACCCGTTCCCTCGACGGCCGCCTGTACAGGGGCCGCACAGGTGTGGCCTGGCTGGCCCTCACCACGGGCGCCGTCGTGGTTCCGGTCGGACTGATTGGCACGCAGGAGATCCAGCCGGTGGGAGAGAAATTCCCGCACATCCGCAAGATCACGGTCGCCTTCGGGGAGCCCCTCGACCTGAGCCACCACGGCTCCGCGGAGTCCGGCAAGGCCCGGCGGGGCGCGACCGACGAGATCATGGCCGCGATCCACGTCCTGTCGCGTCAGGAACTGGCCGGCAAATACAACGAGTCGCCGCCCTCGGGCACACTGCAGAAGATCGCCGACCGGGTCTTCCCGCGCGAGCGGGTCTAGCCGTTTCCGGGGCCGGCTAGCTGAGCATCCGGTGCCGGGAAACACCGCGGAAATGCGCGCGACCTAAGCTGGAGTCATGTCTGACAAGTATTCGGTACCCCAGGAGCGCAAGCTCGTCACCGCCCTTCCCGGCCCCAAGTCGGTCGAGTTGCAGGAACGCCGCCTGCGAGCGGTCTCCCGCGGCGCGGGCACGCTGGCGAACATTTATATGGATCACGGAGCAGGAGCGATCCTCGTCGACGTCGACGGCAACCAGATCATCGACCTCGGCTGTGGCATCGGCGTGACCACCATCGGCCATGCGAACGACGAGGTGGCTGCGGCCGCCGCCGCGCAGGCCGCCAAGCTCACCCACACCCTGTTCACGGTCACCCCGTACGAGAACTATGTGGCCGTCGCCGAGAAGCTCGCCGAGATCACCCCCGGCGACTTCGAGAAGCGCTCCGTCCTGGTGAACACCGGTGCGGAAGCCGTCGAGAACGCCGTGAAGATCGCCCGCAAGTTCACCGGTCGGCGCGCCATCGTGGCGCTCGACCACGCGTTCCACGGTCGCACCAACCTGACCATGGCGATGACCTACCGCCCCTGGCCGGAGCGCGCCGGAATGGGACCGTTCCCCGGCGAGATCTACAGCGTGCCGACCAGCTACCCCTACCGTGACGGCCTGACCGGCGAAGAGGCCGCCGAGAAGACCATTGACTACATCAACACCCACATCGGTGCCACCGAAATTGCGGCTTTCTTCATCGAGCCGATCCAGGGCGACGGCGGCATCGTCATCCCCGCCCCCGGTTTCTTTACGCGTCTGAGCGAGTTCTGCACCGAAAACGGCATCGTCTTCGTCTCCGACGAGATCCAGGCCGGCATCGCCCGCACCGGCGCCTGGTACGGCATCGAGCACCATGATGTGGTGCCGGACCTCGTCACCACGGCCAAGGGCATCGCCGGCGGGTTCCCGCTCGCCGCCGTCACCGGCCGCGCCGACATCATGGACTCCGTGCAGCCCGGCGGAATCGGCGGAACCTTCGGCGGCAACCCGGTGTCAACCGCTGCCGCGCTCGCCGTCTTCGACCTGATCGAGCGCGACGACCTGCTCGGCGAGGCCCGCCGTGTCGAGAAGGCCCTCTGGGCGCGCATCGGCGACTGGCCGAAGCGGTTCGCGGTCGTGGGCGACGTGCGCGGCAAGGGCGCGATGTTCGGGGTGGAGCTCGTTCACCCCGGAACGAAAACGCCGTACCCGGAGGCCCTCACCGCGATCATCAAGCACGCGACCACGCACGGCGTCATCGTGCTGGATGCCGGCAGCTGGGACTCCGTGCTTCGAATAATGCCCTCGGTCGTCATCTCCGAGGCACTGATCGACGATGCCGCCTCCGTGATCGAAGAGACCCTCACCGCACTGTCTGGTCTCTAGCTCAGAGGGTGAGCGCGACCGTGACCGGCTCGTGGGCCACCGGGAAGTTGACGGATGCGCCGATGAAGCAGAGCCGGGCGGCCTGCGCGTGCAGGCCCTGGGCGAGTTCGATCTGGGCGGGATCGGAAATCGTGACGCGCGGACGCAGGGTCACCTCGGTGAAGTGACCGCCTCCATCCGTCGTCTGCACCATGGACCCGACCGCGTCGTCGGTGTAGGCGACGACTCTCACCCCATGCTTCACGGCGACGTGCAGGTAACTCATCAGATGGCACTCGCTGAGCGCGGCGAGCAGCAGCTCCTCCGGATTCCACCGGTCCGCGTCGCCGTGGAAGCTCGGATCGGCCGAGGCACTGATCGGATGCTTGCCGATCGCCGTGATCGAGTGTTGCCGGCCGTACTCGCGATAGCCGCTCGTGCCTGTGCCCCGGTTGCCCGTCCAGACGATGTTCACGGCGTAGTGATGTGCACCAATCACGGCGTCTCCTTCGATATACGCGGTCCGAGAACCGATTGTCGCAGCAATTCGCTGTGCCTCCCATCGCACCGATCGGTAAACTGGTCACACCATGACTGACACGCTGACGCCTTCGACCTCCCCGTCCACCTCCGCCGCCCCGGTTTACACGGTGCCGCAGGAACGAAAGATCGTGACCGCGATCCCGGGTCCGCGCTCGAAGGAACTCCAGCAGCGCAGGCTCGCCGTGGTTTCCGGCGGCGTCGCATCCGCTCTCCCCGTCTACATCAAAAAGGCGAACGGCGCCATCCTCGTCGACGTCGACGGCAACCAGTTCATCGACCTGGGCGCCGGCATCGGCGTGACCACGATCGGTCACACCGAGAGCACCGTGGTCGCGGCCGCCGTCGAACAGACCCAGGACTTCATCCACACCCTCTTCACCATCACGCCCTACGAAGAATACGTGCGTGTCTGCGAGCTCCTCGCAGAGCACACTCCCGGCTCCTGGCCGAAGAAGTCGGTGCTGATCAACTCGGGCGCCGAGGCCGTCGAGAACGGTGTCAAGATCGCCCGCAAGCACACCGGCCGCCGGGCCGTCGCCGTGCTCGACCACGCGTACCACGGTCGCACCGTGCTGACTATGGCCATGAACTATAAGGCCATGCCCTACGCGACCGGCTACGGCCCTCTTGCCAGCGACGTGTATCACGCCCCCAGCTCCTACCCGTATCACGACGGTCTGAGCGGTGCGGATGCCGCGGCGCGCACGATCGCGTACCTCGAGAAGGTCGTCGGACCCACCGACCTGGCCTGCCTGGTCGTCGAGCCCATCCAGGGCGAGGGTGGCTTCATGGTTCCGGCCGAGGGTTACTTCACTGCCCTGCAGACCTGGTGCACGGCGAACAGCGTCGTCATGATCGCCGACGAGATCCAGAGCGGGATGGCCCGCACCGGTAAGTACTACGCCAGCGAGCACTTCGGCTGGACCCCTGATCTCGTGCTCACCGCCAAGGGCATTGCCGGTGGCATGCCGCTGGCCGCCGTCACCGGCCGCGCCGAGATCATGGATTCCTCGCAGCCCGGCGGCCTCGGCGGAACCTTCGGCGGAAACCCGGTCTCCTGCGCCGCGGCCATCGCAGTCTTCGAGTCGATCGAAAGGGGTAACCTGCTCGCCGAGGGCGTGCGGATCGAGAACACCCTGCGCGCCGGCCTCGGTGTGCTCAAGGAGAAGTACGACATCATCGGCGAGATCCGCGGCCGCGGCGCCATGATCGCGATCGAGCTCGTGCAGCCAGGCACCGGGGACACGACCAAGGCGCCGAACGCCCCCGCTGTGTCGTCCATCTCCGCCTACGCCGCCCAGCACGGGGTGCTGCTGCTCACCGCCGGCACCTACGGCAACGTGCTGCGCTTCCTGCCGAGCCTGGCTGTGAGCGACGCGCTCCTGAATGATGCCCTCTCGGTCATCGACGACGCCATCGCCGCGCTCTAAGCGCCCAGCACACATCGTGACAACGACATTCGAAACGCCCGTCCACGCCGGGCAGACGTTCACTGTCTCCGGAGCAGTCGAGCTGGCCGTGGTCGAGCGCAGCGGCTTCGTCGAATCGAGGCACGCAGGCAGCGCGGTGGTGCTCAACAGCGAGGGTGCGGTTCTGCGCGCCCTCGGCGACGTGACCACCCCGATCTTCCCGCGCTCGTCGATGAAGCCCTTCCAGGCCATCGCGGTGATGGCCAGCGGGGTCACCCTGCGCGGGGAAGACGCCGCCATCGCCACGGCCAGCCACACCGGCACGCAACGCCACGCGGATCTCGTGCGTGGGCTCCTCGCCCGCGCCGGCATCCCCGAGACCGCGCTCGGCTGCCCGGCGGCCTGGCCGGACGACTCCCCCACCCGCGACGCCCTGGTGCGACTGGGTGCCGGCAAGGCCCCGATCTACATGAACTGTTCCGGCAAACACGCCGCGATGCTCGTGGCCTGCCAGCAGAACGGCTGGGCGCTGACCGGATACCTGGAGCCGGAGCATCCGTTGCAGAAGCGCATCCTCGACGTCGTCGAGCGCTTCACGGGTGAACGCCCGTCGGCGTCCGGCATCGACGGCTGCGGCGCGCCGGTTCACGCGCTCTCCCTCACCGCGCTGGCACGCGGCATCGCCCGCATCGCCACGTCCAAATCGAACTCGCCGTTCGCGATCTACCGCGAGGCCGGTTTCCTCGGTGAGGCCGTACGGCAGAACGGCTGGGTCGTCGCCGGTCCAGGCATGCCCGACACGGTGGTGATCGACCGCCTCGGCCTGTTCGTGAAGACCGGCGCGGAGGGCATCTGCGTGGCCTCCGCCGCCAACGGGATCACGGTCGCCCTCAAGATCCTCGACGGCAGCCTGCGGGCAACCACCATCGTGGCACTGCGTCTACTGGCCGATGCCGGTGCGCTCGCCCACAGTGACGTCGACGCCATCCTGCCTGAATTGCACCTCGCGGTGCTGGGCGGCGGGCTCCCGGTCGGGGAGATCCGCGCCAGCTACGTGTAGCCGGCGCAACCAGCAGGACAGGGACCGGCAGGCAGGCGTCAGCTCTGCTTCGCCAGCCGCTTCTCCCTGGCCGCCCGGGACACCTGGGCGGTGACCACGATCACCAGGGCGAAGATGAACACCGCCGACGCAATCACGTTCGCCTCGGCCGGGATCCCCCGGGCGGCAGACACGTAGATGTACTTGGGGAACGTGGTGACGGCGCCGGAGTTGAAGTTGGTGATGATGAAGTCGTCGAAGCTCAGCGCGAAGGAGAGCAGCGCGGCCGCCAGGATGCCGGGCAGCAGCAGCGGGAAGGTGATCCGCGCGAATACCTGACTGGCCGAACCGTAGAGGTCACGGCCAGCCTCCTCGAGCGCGGGGTCAAGGCTCGCGACGCGCGCCTTGACGGTCACCACCACGAAGCTGATGCAGAACATGGTGTGCGCCAGGATGATCGTGAACATGTCCTTCGGCACCCCCAGAGACAGGAACTGCGCGGCCAGGCCGGCGCCGAGCACAACCTCCGGCGTGGCCATCGGCAGGAACAGAAGCAGGCTGGTCTGGGACCGGAACCGGAACCGGTACCGCACCAGGGCGATCGCGATCATGGTGCCGAGCGTGGTCGCGGCCACCGTGGCCACCACGCCGATCAGGATGCTGTTCCCGAACGCCTCGCACACGGAGCCGTTCTGCACCTGGCACACGTTGAGCCACTTGTCGAAGGTGAATCCGCGCCAGGTGATGTTGGATTTCAGCGAGTCGTTGAACGAGAACACGAAGGTGTAGACGATCGGCACCATCAGGAAGATGAGTGCCAGCAGCGTGTACAGCGGCAACAGCCACTTGCCCAGGGAGAGTTTCACAGCAGCTCCTCCGTTCCTGCACGTTTGACGTAGACGCTCACGATCACCAAGATCACCGACATCAGGATGATCGACAGCGCGGCCGCCGCCGGGAAGTTCTGCAACACGAGGAAGTTGGCCTCGATCACGTTACCGATCATCTGGGTGTCCGGCCCACCGAGAAAGTCCCGGCTGGCATTGATGTAGTCGCCGGCCGCCGGGATGAAGGTCAACAGGGTGCCGGCCACGATGCCGGGCATCGACAGCGGAACGGTGATCTTGCGGAACACGTCGAACGGATGCGCGTAGAGGTCGTTGCCGGCCTCAAGGTAGCGCAGGTCGAGCCGTTCGAGCGTCGTGTAGAGCGGCAGGGTCATGAACGGGATGAAGTTGTAGGTCAGCCCGAAGATGACGGCGAAGGGAGTACCGGTGAAATGGGCATCCGGTGCCAGCAGCGACAGCGCCTTCAGCGAGGTGATCACGAACGACTCATCGGAGAGAAGCTGCTTCCAAGCCAGGGTGCGCAGCAGGAAGCTGATGAAGAACGGGGCGATCACGAGCACGAGCATGAGGCTCTGCAGCAGCGGCCACGCCCTCGCCTTCACCCCAATGAAGTAGGCCAACGGGTAGCTGAACACCAGGGCGAGAACGGTGGCGATCAGCGCGTAGCCGAAGGAGCGCATGATGTGCGGCCAATAGGCCGCGACCACATCGACGTAGTTCTCCCACCGGAACGCGTACGAGTACTGGCCGACATCGCCGAATTCCGAGGGTGCCTGGAACGACGTCAGAAGCAGCGACACGAGCGGGGCCAGAAAGAACAGCACCAGGTAGAGGATGCCCGGCAACAGCAGGAGCAACGCGACCGGGCTCTTCCGGCGCTGCGCCGGTTCGGGCGCGGTGGTGCTGGTGGAGAATGCCGCGAACGCCACCTTAGGCTCCCTCAAGCTCCGTGAGCAGGGAGGAGCGTTTCTGGGTCGCTATGCTCCGGGTGGAGTCGTCGGCCTCGAAGCGGGGTTCCACCGAGGCGTCATCCTCGAGCCCGAAACCGTGCTCGACGTTCCAGCTCAGCCACACCTCGGAGCCCTCATGGGCAACCGGGCCGAACGCCATGTTCTGCGCGAAGACGATGAGGGTGCCGATGCCGGGGACCTCGACCAGGTACTGGGTGCTGACCCCGCTGAAGGAGACGTCGACCACACGGCCGGGGCCCATGATGTTTCGCGCGGCATCGCCGGCCGGCTCCGCCACGTGCAGGCTCAGTTTCTCCGGGCGCACACCGATGGTGACCATGCCGGTGTGCCGGTGCGCGCGCGCCGCCGGGACCACGACTTTCTGACCGGCCACGTCCACGGAGATGGCTTCGTTCGTGCTGCCGACCACGGGACCGGTGAACAGGTTCGACTGGCCGAGGAAGTTGGCGACGAACGCCGTGCGCGGCAGCTCGTAGAGCTCCTCGGGGGCACCCATCTGTTCGATCCGGCCTTTGTTCATGACCGCGACGGTGTCGGCCATGGTCATGGCCTCCTCCTGGTCGTGGGTGACGTGCAGGAAGGTGAGGCCGACCTCCTCCTGGATGCTCTTGAGCTCCAGTTGCATCTGGCGCCGCAGCTTCAGGTCGAGGGCGCCGAGCGGCTCGTCGAGCAGGAGCAGGGCGGGCCGGTTGACGATCGCGCGGGCGAGGGCCACACGCTGCTGCTGGCCGCCGGACAGTTGCTGCGGTCGGCGCGCGGCGAGGTGGTCGAGCTCCACCAGGCGGAGCGCCTCGTGCGCCTTGGCCACCGGGTCGTCGATTCGGCGGCGGCGCAGCCCGAACGCGACGTTCTCGAGCACCGTCATGTGCGGGAAGAGGGCATAACTCTGGAACACCGTATTGACCGGGCGCTGGAAGGATTTCTGGGTCGTCACATCCGTGCCGCCGATCAGGATGCGCCCGGCCGTCGGCTCCTCGAGGCCGGCCACGAGGCGCAGCGTCGTGGTCTTGCCACAGCCGGACGGGCCGAGCAGGGCGAAGAAGGACCCCGCGGGGATCTTCAGGTCGAGGTGCTCGATGGCGGTGAATCCCGGGAACCTCTTCTGGATGCCGACGAGTTCAAGGTCTGCCCCCGCGCTGGCGAATTCTCCACCGGCCATTGCTAGGAACCCAGCAGAATGCCCTGGAAGGCGGCGTCGTACTTCTGCTCTTCCGCGCCGGAGAGGGTGCGGAAGACCCGCGCCTTGGCCAGGGTCGTGTCGTCCGGGAAGATCAACTGGTTGTTCGCGAGCTCGGGGTCGATATTCATCGCGGCTTCCTTGGCGCCGGCGACGGGCGTGATGTAGTTCACGTACGCGGCAACCTCGGCGGCAACGGCCGGGTCGTAGTAGTAGTCGATGAGCTTCTCAACGTTCGTCTTGCGTGTCGAGCCGATCGGCACCAGGAAGTTGTCGTTCCAGAGGGTGCCGCCCTTCTCGGGGACCACGAACTCCCACTTGTCACCGTTCTCGGCGTTGAGCTGCACGATGTCACCCGACCAGACGATGGCGGCGAGGGTGTCCTCGTTGATGAGGTCTTCCTTGTAGGCGTTGCCCTTGATGTTGCGCACCTGGCCGTCGGAGACCTGCTTCTTCAGCAGGTCGATCGCGGCCATGTATTCGTCGTCACCCCAGTCACCGGCGATGTCGACGCCCATGTCGGACATGATCAGGCCCATGGTGTCGCGCATCTCGGACAGAACGCCGACCCGGCCCTTGAGTTCGGGGCTCCACAGGTCTTCGACGGAGGCGAGGCCGTTGGGCAATTTCTCCTTGTTCCAGCAGATACCGGCGAATCCACCCTGCCACGGCACGCTCATCTTGCGGCCGGGGTCGAAGCCCACGTCTTTCAGGGACGGGAGGAGGTTCTTGAGGTTGGGGATGTTGGCGTGATCGAGTTCCTGCGTGTAGCCGAACCGGATCATGCGGCCGACCATCCAGTCGGTCAGGCAGACGGCATCGGCCCCGATGTCCTTGCCGAGGGCCAGCTGGTCCTTGACCTTGCCGAAGTAGGTGTTGTTGTCGTCGACGGCCTCGGTGTACTCGACCTTGATGCCGGTCTCGGCCGTGAACGCATCCAGGGTGGGGTAGCTGCCGGCGTCGTCGACGTCGATGTAGAGCGCCCAGTTGTCCCAGCGCACAAGCTGGCTGCTGTCGGACTCGTCGGGGGCGGCCGTCGGCTTGGTTGCTGCTCCGGTCGAGCACGCGGCGAGCGCCAGGGCGGCAGCCCCGCCGCCGGCTCCGGCAAGCAGAGTGCGACGCCCCATCGTGGAAGCCCGTGCCTGACGGATGAGCTGCTGAATCATGGGATCTGCGGGCAACGGCCTGGGCTTCATGGTCGGGTCTCCTTGCACTTCTCAACGGGTGAGCGCTCACAGCAACATAGCGAGTTGCTAGATACTTGCACAGGTACGCCACTGATGCACTCAAGAGTGGCCGAATCGTTAATTTTTAGTCATTTGACGCACGAAATCCGTACCCTTCGGTGATATTTTCATCCGAAAAGAGCTGTTCGACGGCGGTAGGATTTCGCAGAGGACAACGAGGTCCACCGCTGAGGGTTTGGGGAGCGCCATGAAGGTCGCAGTACCGGCAGAGATCAAGAACAACGAATTCCGGGTGGCGATCACCCCGGCCGGCGTGCACGACCTCGTGGCGCATGGGCACGAGGTGCTGATCGAAACGGGGGCCGGGGTCGGCTCCGGGCTCAGCGACGAGAGCTTTGCCGCGGCAGGCGCGACGATCATGCCGGATGCCGCGTCAACCTGGGCCGCCGCCGACCTGCTGCTCAAAGTGAAGGAGCCCGTTGCGAGTGAGTATGCCTATTTCCGGCCCGATCTGCTGCTGTTCACCTACCTGCACCTTGCCGCGGAACCGGCGCTGACCCGTGCGCTGCTGGAGGGCGGCGTCACCGCGATCGCCTACGAGACCGTGCAGCTACCGACGCGGGCGCTGCCGCTGCTCGCGCCGATGAGCGAGGTCGCGGGACGCCTGGCCCCCATCGTGGGCGCCAACGCGATGCTCAAGCCCAACGGCGGACCTGGCCTGCTCGTGCCAGGGGTGCCCGGAACGCATCCCGCCCGGGTCACCGTGCTCGGCGGCGGCGTGGCCGGCACGGCCGCCATGCAGGTTGCCCTTGGGCTCGGCGCCCAGGTGAGCGTGCTTGACACCAACCTGTTCCGACTGCGCGAAATCGACGCCCTGCACTACGGACGGGTGCAGACCATCGCCTCGAACAGCTTCGAGATCGACCGGGCGCTCGTGTTGTCCGACCTGGTGATCGGGTCGGTGCTGATCCCCGGGGCCAGGGCCCCCAAGCTGGTCAGCAACGAACTGGTCGCCCGCATGAAGCCGGGCAGCGTGCTCGTGGACATCGCCGTGGACCAGGGCGGATGCTTCGCCGACTCCCACCCGACGACGCATGCCGATCCGACCTTCACCGTGCACCAGTCCCTGTTCTACTGCGTGGCGAATATGCCCGGCGCCGTGCCCGCCACCTCCACCTATGCGCTCACGAACGCGACTCTGCCCTACGTTCGACTGATCGCGAACCGGGGCTGGAAGGACGCGCTGCGAACGGATGCCGCTCTCGCTCGTGGCCTGTCCACGGTCGGTGGACTGGTCACCAGCAGCCCGGTCGCGAGCGCACACTCGCTGCCGCTGCGCGAGTTGGTTGACGCGCTGGCCTGATCCACGGCGGGACGGCGCGACCGGGAAACGCGACGGGAGCTAAACGACGGGCAGCAGCGTGGCTCGGAGCACGGTGCCGTCCGGGCGCAGCACCCAGACGCGGCCTCGGTTGGGTGCCAGCGGCGGCGGCAGGTCCCGGCGCCGACTGATCGCCCGGTAGTCGGCCAGGCTGCAACCGTCAAAAACGAGATCCGCGCGTGGGCGGAGGGCACCCAGCAGGGACCACTGCGCCTGCCAGACGTCCACATCGCCGACGAAGGCGGTGCCCGCGTGCGCCTCGCCCAGCCGGAGCGACGCGCCCGCCTGTGCGGCTTCCGCCAGCACATCCCGGGACGCCGCGGCGAGGTCGACGACCCGGGCACCGGGGACGGCCCCCAATACCGCGGCCGAGCGGGACGGCGAGCCCGACACGACGAGAAGGGTTTGCCCGGGCCGCCCGACCAGCGCGGCGGCATCCGGGAGCGCCGCCGCGCCTGAGGGCCCCGCGGCATCCGGGAGCGCACCATCCGGCTCCGGGGCGAGGAGCTGGATGCGGTGGCCCTGCCAGCTCCCCCCGCCGGGCGGGAGGCGGTCGTCGAACAGGGCGGCCACTCCCCCCGCTGCGACGTGCTCGGCGACATCGGGCAGGCGCAGCACCAGGCGTCTCTGGCACAGGGCAGGCAGTGCCTGCAGGGACCCGGTGAGCCGCTGCACGGCGATGACGATGCATAGACCACCCTCCGCTCCGTCGCGCAGCAGCCCGGCGAGCAGTTCAAGTGCCGCCGGACGGTGCTCCTGGTCCCAGCGGGCGTGCACCGAATCGAAGTCGTCCAGTAGGAGCAGCCGGGCCGTCGGTTTCCCGCCGACGTCGAGGCGTCGGCGCTCCTGGACGAGAGCGTCCCACACCGTCTCAACGTCGGCGCCGACCAGGACGACATCACCCTCCTGCGCGAATTGGGCCGCTACCGATGACAGTGCCGCTGACTTGCCGGAACGGGGCCCGCCGATCACGAGCAGGCTGCCCTCGATGGTTGGGTCGTAACGGGCCACCCGGTAGCGCTGCAGCTGCGGTTCGTCGAGCAGCCCCAGCAGACCGCCGGAAACGGCAGCCCCGGTGCCATCGGGCGCTGTCTCATCAACCGCCGTTCCATTCACGACCAGGGCGAGAAGTCCGTCGCGGCTCACCGTCTGGGGCAGCAGGTCAAGCCAGGGGCGCCGGGGTCTCGGCACCCGGGCGGCCGCGGCGACGAGGTCGCGGATCTCTTGCGGTGAGGTAGTGGCCACCTGGCAGAGCACCGGCCCCGAGGAGTCCGCGGCGATCAGGCACCGACCGGGCTGGTCGGCGCCGAGGGTCGCTGCGGCATCCGTTCCCAGAACCGCCACGCTGTCGGCGCGGTTGTTCACCCGCAGCGACACCCGCAGCGTGCAGTTGGCGAGGAGGGCGTCACGCACCACACCGGTGGGCCGCTGGGTGCAGAGGATCAGGTGTACCCCGAGCGACCGGCCCCGCGCGGCGATGTCAACGAACAGCGCGTGCAGGTCGGGGAAGGCCGTGAGCATGGTCGCGAATTCGTCGACCACGATCACGAGCCGCGGAAGCGCCTCTCCGGCCGACTGCCCGCGCAGGTCCCCGATGTCGCGCGCACCGGCGCGGCCGAGCACGCGTTCGCGGTAACGCAGCTCCGCGGCCAGGCTGGCCAGCGCCCGGGCGGCCTGGTGCCCGTCCAGGTCGGTGATCAGACCCACACAGTGGGGCAGAGCGCACAGCGGAGCGAACGCGGCCCCACCCTTGAAATCGACCAGCAGGAACGTCACTTCGCCGGGGCCTGCCTGAGCCGCCATCGCCGCTACCCAGGTCACCAGCAGTTCGCTCTTGCCGCTGCCGGTCGTGCCGCCAACGACGGCGTGAGGCCCTGCCCCGACCAGGTCGAGCGAAACCTCCCCTGCCTCTCCCACCCCGATGACACAGCCGAGGTTCGGCGCTGCAGACTGCCCGTGGGGTGCCCGTTGCCCGGACCGGAAGCCGGAGAGCTCGCCGAGGGTGACGGATGCGGGCACTGGCCTTGCACCACGCCCCAATCCGGCCGCGGCGGCCCGGACACTCAGCACGCGGGCGACCAGCATCGCCTGTTCGACGGTGATCAGCTCGGGCCGGAAACCGGTTCCCCAGGCGTGCACGCCGGACCGGAGAACCTCGGCCCGGCCGGGACCCTGCACCTGCACAATGGTGTCGCAGCCCCACGGGAGTTCGGCGAGCGTGCGGGCCAACGCGACGACCACCAGAGACCCCGTGGGTGCCCCTCCCGGTGGCGGCGCCTCGCACACCACGAGGCGGCGGGTGCACGCCGGCCCGGTATCGTGCGGGAGGGCGGTCGCCCACTCCCAGCCGCGCTCGGGCACGGTCAGACCGAGCTGGTCGGGCGCCAGGGAGCAGGCCAGCTGAACCAGCAGACCGCGGGCCAGAGCCTGCCCGAGCGGAAGTGGCCCGACGATTCCGATTCCACCACCGGCATCGGCGTCGATGGGTGACTCGGTGAGGGTGGCCGCCCAGTCGCGCAGGGCGCGATGGTCGTCGGGACCGGACCCGCCGTCGAGGCGCAGCCCGCTCGGCACCGCGCCGGAGCCCAGGCTCACGTCGAAACCCGAGCCGGTCCATCGCATCGCGGCGTGCGGGGCGGCGACGATGCTGTTGGCGGAGGGCGTGCGCCGCCAGTGCAGGCGGCGCAGCTCCTCGTGGCGCAGCGTCACCTCGGCCCGCAGGGTCGCCAGAGCCTTTGCCTCGTCGGCGGCATTCGTGCGCCGGGTACGGCGCCTCGTGCGGCGTGCGTCGAGCATGCCGGCCACGGCGATGACCGGACCGAGCACCGCGAAGATCAGCACGAAAGCCGAGCCGGTGATCAGCCAGATCGCTAGGGCGGCGGCCAGCGGCGCCAGACCGGCGATCAGCGGGAAGCCGGGCGCCGGTGGGTCGGCCGGGCGGGCAGGGAGGGTCAGCGGGACATCGGCTCGGATCACCGCGTCAGCCCATCACCCCGGGGCCAGACGCAACCGAACGCGCCGACATCCGTGCCGGGACGGCGGCCGGCCGGCCGGGGGAGGAACCAGGTGAAGATGGACTAGTTGAGGATGAAGAATTGGTCGGCGATATCGACGCGGGAACCACGCGGAACCAGGTAGCGCCGGCCGGGTTCGCACCGCACCGCCACCGTGTCCGGGCGACGAATGATGGTGCCATTGCCGGAGAACCGGTCGCTGACCCAGAACTCGCCGTCGTGCTGGCCGAACTCGAGGTGGCTCTTCGACACCGACCTACCGAGGTCGTTGATCTGCACCAGAATGTCGACG
>JBBQDC010000037.1:0-23533 GCA_038319305.1 Actinomycetales bacterium
TTACTATCTTAGGCTTCCCCCACACCGATCCGCTACGGATACAGGACCTGGGAAAAGCTAAAAACTATGGTTCCACGTGAGGCCGGGAAGCTCTGCGGCTTTCCGCACCTGTGGGGTACGTTTGAATACATTACGGTCCCCTCACCAGAGCGTCAAAACCACACACCGCCCGGGCGTGTCACACCCCGACGGGCGGAAACACGAGGCGGTTGTCGTGGCTGAACTACTGGACGAAAACGCCGGCCAGGGTCTTCTTGCCGCGGCGGAGCACGGCGACTCCGCCGGGGAGAACGGCACCTTCGATGGTCTGGTCGTCGCTCTGCACCTTCACGTTGTTGAGGTAGACCCCACCCTGGCTGATGGCTCGGCGGGCTTCACTCAGGCTCGTGGTGAGTCCGGTATCGACGAGGAGCTGCACCACGGGGGCGTTCGGGGCGGTCGTGGTGTTGGGGAGTTCCCGCAGCGCCGCTTCGAGGGTGGCCTCGTCGAGATCAGACAGTTCGCCCTGCCCGAAGAGGGCATGCGCGGCCTGGATGGCGGCATCCGTCGCTGCCCGACCGTGAACGAGGCTCGTCACGGAAACGGCGAGCGTGCGCTGGGCGAGGCGTTTGAATGGTTCCGTCGCCACAGCACCCTCGAGCTCCTCGATGTCGGCCCGACTGAGGAAGGTGAACACCTTCAGCCGGTTGATGACATCGGCATCGTCGGTATTGAGCCAGAACTGGTAGAACGCGTACGGGCTGGTGAGGGTGGGGTCGAGCCAGACCGCGTTGCCCTCGCTCTTGCCGAACTTGGTGCCGTCGCTGTTGGTGATCAGGGGGGTGCCGATGGCGTGGGCGCTCTCCCCCTCCGCCTTGCGGATGAGGTCGATGCCACTGGTGAGGTTGCCCCACTGGTCGCTGCCTCCGGTTTGGAGCACACATCCATACATGCGGAACAGCTCGAGGAAGTCCATCCCCTGCAGCACCTGGTAGCTGAACTCGGTGTAGCTGATGCCGGCGTCGGAATTCAGCCGGGCACTCACGGCATCCTTCTTGAGCATGCTGCCGACCCGGAAGTACTTGCCGATGTCGCGCAGAAAGTCGACGGCGCTGAGGGGGGCGGTCCAGTCGAGGTTGTTCACCAGCGTGACGGGGTTGTCGCCCTCCGAGCTGAGGAAGCGGGAGACCTGGGCCTGGAGGTACCCCACCCACTGGCCGACGACATCCCGAGAGTTCAGGGTGCGCTCGGCCGTGGGTCTAGGGTCACCGATCAGACCGGTAGAGCCGCCGACCAGGCCGAGGGGCTGGTGGCCGGCCAACTGCAGCCGGCGCATGAGCAGCAGCTGCACGAGGTTGCCGAGGTGCAGGCTCGGGGCGGTCGGGTCGAAGCCGCAGTAGAACGTGACCGGAGGGCCGGCGAGCAGCTCGCGCAGTTCGGCAGTGTCGGTGGACACCTGCACCAGGCCTCGCCAGGAGATCTCCTCCCAGACGTCATCGAAGGTCGGGTCATTGGCTTGCAGGGCGAGGATGGCTGGATCTGACACGATCCAAGGTTATCAGCGCTCGACTCGCCGCCCTGGGAATCATGACCACACCTTGATCGGCTAATATTAAGTCTAGAAGCTGAATTAGTGTATATTCAGCTTTGAAGCTTCATATGTGCTCACTTCGAGGGAGGTTCTGCGCCATGTTCGTCATCACCGCCGACCAGATCGGCAGCCGCAACGACCGCGATCGAGCCGGCGAGATGATCGCCGAGCTCGTGGCCGCGTTCGGCCCGGCATTCACATTGCCCCCCGACCAGACGGCCGGCGACGAGATCCAGCTACTGCTACACGACGCCGGCACGACCCTCGCCGCCGTTCTCGCGCTGCAGCGGGCGGGCCATTGGAGCATCGGGCTCGGCATCGGCGATCTGCGCACCCCTCTGCCGGAAACGACCCGGCAGGCCTCCGGCGGCGCGTTCATCGCGGCACGGGCCGCCGTGACGCGGGCGAAGAAGGCCGAGGCCCGGTTCAGCCTCGAGGTCGGCCCGGTCGGTGACCTTGCCTCCGGGCACCCTGCTCCGCTGCTCGATGCCGACGGGGTGGAGGCGCTCATCACCACCCTGCTGCTGCTTCGCCAGCGTCGCTCGAAGGAAGGCTGGGTGGCCATCGACCTGCTTGAGCGCGGGATGACCCAGGTGGAGATCGCCGCCGACCTCGGAATTTCCACCGCGGCCGTCAGTCAACGCATCCGAAGTGCCCTCTGGAGGGTCGACCAGTCGGCCCAACCCGCACTCGTTAGGCTTCTGGAGAACCTCGAGCACACCACGACCGAAACGGACCCTGCCACATGAACCCCTCGTCCTTCCAGATCGTGGCCTACCTCTACTGGCTGCTGCTGCTCATCATCACATCCGGCTCGCTGGTCTTCGCCATCCTGGCGTTCCGGCGCCAGAAGCCGCAGTTCGCCGCAATCTCCGCCGGCGCCCTCGCAGCGGCCCTGATGGTCGCCGCCCTTCCCTCCCCCGGGGGCCAGACCGTGTCGGGCGTGCTCCTCGGAATGCTGGCCCTCGGACTCGCCGTGGTCGGCGGCGGCCCGGCGGCTCTGTTGGCGCTGCGGCTGGCCACAAACAACTCGGTGCCCCCGGGCCAGCACGGTGGGATCCTGGTCGAGAACGGCGGCGCCACGTCCGGCACCGATGTCGCCGGGCCGACAGCGCCTGCTGAACCGGGCACCTTCGTGCACGAGGTGCTGCGCGGCGGATTGATGATCGGAATACTGGAGCGCCTGGCCGTGGCCGGCGCGATCCTGGCCGGCTTCCCGGAGGCCATCGCCGTTGTCGTGGCCATCAAGGGCGTCGGCCGGTTCACCGAACTCGCCACGGCTGAGGCCCGGGAACGGTTCATCATCGGCACGCTCGCCAGCCTGATCTGGGCGTGCGCGTGCGCCGCCCTGGTGCAGATCGCCCTCACCTAAGGGCAGGTGTCGTTGACAGGTCCTCCGGGCCGGGGAGTACTCGTCGAAGAACGTCGGCGAGCGTCACGACACCAACGAATCGGTCGCCCTCCATGACCACCGCGAATTGCTCGCTTGCCTCACGCAAGTGAGCGAGAGCCTCGTGAACCGGGGTGCCGACACCGATCACGAAGGCAGCGCGAGCCACCTCGCGAGCCGCACGCGCAGCCGGTTCGAGAAGCGTGTCGCGCACGTGCACAACGCCGGGCAGCGAGCCCGCAATTCCCGGGTCGGCCGCCACGAGAATGCGCATGTGCCCTGACCGCGCCGCCGCCGCCTGCACCTCAGCAACACTCGCCCCGGCCGAGACCGCCGTCGGCTCGCTGTTCGAGGCGATGAGCTGCTCGACGTGCATCGTCTCAAGTTCGATCACGCTCGAGATCTGGGAACGGAACGACGACCCCAGAGAACCCACGCTGGCGGAGTGCTCCACGAGGTGTCGGATCGTGTCGGCATTGAGCCCGCCGGTGGCGGCACTCTCGACCGGTGTGACCCCGGTCGCCGCCACGAGGCGGTTCGCGATGCTGTTCACCCATCTGAGCAGAGGCCGGAACAACCAGACGAAGGCGCGTGAGGGAATCCCGATGAGCATGGCCGAGCGCTCGGGGTGCGCGATGGCCCACGACTTCGGTGCCATCTCGCCGACCACGAGGTGCAAGAACGTGACCAGTAGCAGCGACAGCGCAAAGGCGGCGCCGTCGGCCATCCAGGAGGGCATGCCCCACGCCTCGAAGACCGGGCCGAGCCATCGGTCGACCGCGGGCTTGGTCACGGCCCCGAGCGCGAACGTGGCGACGGTGATGCCGAGCTGTGCGCCCGCGAGCATCAGCGTGAGTTCGTTCACGCCGCGCAGGGCGGCCCTCGCCGACCGGCTTGTCGCCGCCGATTCTTCGAGACGGTGCCGCCTCGCGCCCAGCAGCGAGAACTCAATGACCACAAAGAACGCGCTGAGGGCGATAAGCAGCACGGTCACGATGATGATGACCCCGGGGTTGCTCATCGATCGACCTCCGTGTCGGTCTCGGGCCCGGCGTCGATCTCAACCAAACTCACCCGCACCTCACTCGGCACGTGCCGATCGACCTCGAGAATGTCGACATCGAGCCTGCGTCGAATCGGTTTATCACGCACCAGATCGGCGGGGTCGACGGGGAGAGCGATCCTCACCCTCTCGCCCACACGCGGCAACGCACCGCGCTCCGCGATGAGGAGGCCCGCAACGGTCTCGAAGTCACCGCGCGGCAGGTCGTGACCGATTGCGCGCTCGGCCTCATCCACGTGCACGTCGCCACCCATCAGCCACATGTTGTCGCCATCCGGCTCCAGAACAGAGGTTGCATAGACGTCGTGCTCGTCGGTGATCTCACCGACGAGCTCCTCAGCGAGGTCTTCGATGGTGAGTACGCCCGCGAAACCGCCGTACTCGTCGATCACACACGCGAGTTCGTTACGCGTGCGAGTGAGTTGGGCCAGGGCATCCGGCAGACTCATGAGAGTCGGTACGACCGTCGGCGGCCTCATGATCTGCGTCACCGATGCGTTGTCGTCGATCCCGCCGCGCAGCAGATCCGCGAGTTGCGCGACGCCCACCGGTTCACCACGACCATCGATGACCGGATACCTGGTGTGGGCCTTCGCCATGAGGGTGCGCAGCTCGCCCACCGTCGTCTCAGGCCGCACGGTATTGACGTGGGCGCGCGGAATCATCGCATGCTCGACGTCACGGTTCGGAAGGTCGAGGATGCGGTCCAGCAGGTACGACAGCTCGTCAGGCAGATCGCCGCTCTCGCGGGAGTCAGAGACGATCCGCTCGAGGTCGTGGGCGGTGGCGCTCGTGTCGACGTCGTGCACCGGCTCGATGCGCAGCGCGCGCAGCAGCAGATTGGCGGCATGGTCGAACACGGTGATCAGCCAGCCGAAGGCGCTCAAATAGATCGTCGTCGACCGAGAGAGCGCCTTGGCCAGAGGTTCGGGGTTGGCGATGGCGTAGTTCTTCGGGAACAGCTCACCGAAAATCATCTGCACGATCGTCGAGGCCACGAGCGCGAGCACCGTTCCGACCGTGATGCTGACCGCGGCAGGAATCCCGACTCCCCCGAGCAGAACTCCGAGCGACTGGCCGACGAGCGGTTCCGCGACAAAGCCGACCAGCAGACCCGTCACTGTGATGCCGAGCTGCGCGCCCGAGAGCATGAACGAGGTGCGGCGCGTCACGACGAGAGCGCGCTTGGCTGATTTGTCGCCCGAATCGGCCTGTGCGGAGAGCTTTCGGCGGTCGACCGACATGAATGCGAATTCCTGGGCAACGAAGTATCCGTTTGCCGCGATGATCACGAGAATTACCAGAATACCCAGGAGCAGTGTGAGCACCTCGCCGATCATCGGCTGCCAACTGGCTGCGTTTCGTGATCACAACAATGGTCGGGGTCAGAAGATGACTCGGTAGAACTGGTTGTGTGGTCCACGTGGGTGACAGTGCCTCCGTTTAGATGTGTGGATAGGAATTCTACAGCGCCCGGCTCGGGGCACACCGTCAGATGCGGCCAACATTAGGGGGCGAGAACGCCCAGTTTTGGATGCCGCCGGTACGGCGACACCGACGCGTCGCCCGGGATCCAAAATCGCCACGGGTACTCCGCTCCCCCGCCGGCGCCGCCCACTCCGGTGCGCGGTCCGTTCCGGCACTCGGCCGGATGCTCCGGCAGGGTCAGCTCGAACGGCACCCGGCCCAGGTCCGCGCCGTCGTCGCCCAGTCCGATGCCGAGCGCCAGCGTGAGCCGGGCCGGGCCGCGGGCGAGGTCGCGGTCGCTGCGTGCGGTAGGGCGGCGCATCCGTGCCTCGGGGATGCCCGCCACGATCTCGCCGGCGCGAAGCAACACGGCAGACGCCTCGCCGTCGGGCGAGCAGACGATGTTCGCGCAGACGTGCATGCCGTAGCTGAAGTAGGCGTAGACGTGGCCGTTCGGGCCGAACATCGACGCGTTCCGCCGGGTCTGCCCGCGGAAGGCGTGCGACCCAGGGTCGAGCCCCGGCCCGAGGTAGGCCTCCACCTCGGTGATGCGCAGCAGCACCCCGGCGCGGCCGAGCACCGCACCCAACAGCAGTGGCGCGACCTCAATCGCCGGTCGCGCCAGAATGCCGAGATCCAGGGTCACCTGCGGAGCATGGCCGCCAACGCGCGCACCCGGGTGACGAGCACCGCGCGCTGCTCGGCCACGCGCACCGGGGCGGTGCCGCCCTGGCCGTCGCGGCGGGACACCGAACCGGTGATGGTGAGCACGTCGCGCACGTCCGGCGTGAGGTGCGGCGACAACGCCAGCAGCGCCTCATCGTCGACCTCGTGCAGGTCGAGCCCGTTCTGCTCCGCGTACTTCACCAGCGAGCCGGTGATTTCGTGCGCGTCGCGGAAGGTGACCTGGTGCTTGACGAGCCACTCGGCGACATCCGTGGCCAGGGAGAATCCCTGAGGTGCGAGTTCGGCCATCCGTTCGGTGTGGAAGGTCAGGGTCGCGATCATGCCGCTGAAGGCCGGCAGGAGCACCTCGAGCGTCTCGATCGAGTCGAAGACGGGCTCTTTGTCTTCCTGCAGGTCGCGATTGTACGCGAGCGGCAGCCCCTTGAGCGTGGTCAGCAGGCCGGTCAGGTTGCCGATCAGGCGCCCCGACTTGCCGCGGGCCAGCTCGGCGATGTCCGGGTTCTTCTTCTGCGGCATGATCGACGACCCGGTCGAGTAGGAGTCGTCGAGGGTGACGAAGCCGAACTCGCGCGTGTTCCACAGGATGATCTCCTCGGCCAGGCGGGACAGGTCGATGCCGATCTGGGCGGTGATATAAGCGAACTCGGCAACCAGGTCGCGGCTCGCGGTGCCGTCGATCGAGTTCTCGACCACGGCACTGAAACCGAGGTCGGCGGCCACCAGGTTGGCGTCGAGGCCGAGCGTGTTGCCGGCCAGTGCACCCGAACCGTAGGGCGAGAAGTCGGCGCGCTTGTTCCAGTCGGTGAAGCGCTCGAGGTCGCGCACGAGTGGCCAGCAGTGCGCGAACAGGTGGTGGGCGAGGAGCACCGGCTGGGCGTGCTGCAGGTGGGTGCGGCCCGGCATGATGGCGTGCTCATGCGTCTCGGCCTGGGACGCCAGGGCGTCGATCAGGTCGACCACATGGGCGGAGAGACCCTGCGCCTTGTCTCGCAACAACATGCGCATCAGAGTGGCCACCTGGTCGTTGCGGCTGCGCCCGGCGCGCAGCTTGCCGCCGAGCGGGGCGCCGACGATGTCGATCAGACCGCGTTCCAGGGCCGAATGCACGTCTTCGTCGGCGTCAGCGGGCAGGAAACTCTCGTCGAGCACGGCCTGCATCAGGGTGTCGAGGCCGGCGATCATGGCGGCACGTTCCGCGTCGGTCAGGTAACCGGCCGCGGCCAGGGCCCGCGCATGGGCCTGGGAACCGCGGATGTCATAAGGAGCCAGCGGCCAGTCGAACTGGGTCGACTTGCTCAGCTTCGCCAGTTCCGGTGACGGTCCCCCGGCGAAGCGGCCACCCCAGAGGGCGCCCGCCTTACCGGCGCGGTTCTCGTTCGTCTCGCCAGCCACGTGATGCCCTACTTGCCGGCGAGGTCGCGGCGAGCCGAGATCTTGCTTGGCAGCGACCACAGCTCGATGAAACCCTTGGCCATGGACTGGTCGAAGGTGTCTCCGGTGTCGTAGGTGGCGAGGTTGAAGTCGTAGAGGCTCTGCGACGACTTCCGCCCGGTCACGACGGCGGTGCCCGCGTGCAGCTTCAGACGGATGTCGCCGGTCACGTGCTTCTGGGTCTCGTCGATGAACACGTCGAGGGCACGCTTGAGGCCGGAGAACCAGAGGCCGTCGTAGACGAGTTCCGCCCACTTGGACTCGACCGAGCGCTTGTAGCGGGCCAGGTCGCGTTCGACGGTCATGTTCTCAAGCTCTTCGTGCGCGGCGATCAGGGCGATGCCGGCGGGGGCCTCGTAGACCTCGCGGCTCTTGATGCCGACGAGGCGGTCCTCAACGATGTCGATGCGCCCGACGCCCTGGTTGCCGGCGAGCAGGTTCATCATTTCGATGGCCTGCAGCGGGGTGACGGAGACGCCGTCGATGGCGACGGGAACACCCTGGTCGAAGCTAATGACGACCTCGGTGGGCTCACGGGTCACGGCCGGGTCCTGCGTGTAGGTGTAGAGATCTTCGATCGGGGCGTTCCACGGGTCTTCGAGGAAGCCGGTCTCGACCGCACGGCCGTAGACGTTCTGGTCGATCGAGTAGGGGCTCTTCTTCGACTGCGCGATCGGCAGGTTGTTCAGGGCCGCGTATTCGATGGCTTTGTCGCGAGTGAGGGCGAAGTCGCGCACCGGGGCGAGCGAGGTGAGCTCGGGCGCGAGGGCGGCGACAGCGGCCTCAAAGCGCACCTGATCGTTGCCCTTGCCGGTGCAGCCGTGCGCGACGCTGTCGGCGCCGAGCTCCTTGGCCGTGGAGGCAAGGTACTTGGCGATCAGCGGGCGGCTGAGCGCGGAAACGAGCGGGTAGCGCTTCTGGTAGAGCGCGTTGGCCTTGAGGGCCGGCACGACATAGTCGCTGGCGAACTCATCCTTCGCGTCGACGACGATGGCCTCGACGGCGCCGCAGTCCAGGGCGCGCTGGCGGATGACGTCCATATCTTCGCCGCTCTGTCCCACGTCGATGGCGAGGGCCACGACCTCTTTGCCGGTCGCATCCTTCAGCCAGCCAATGCCCACCGAGGTATCGAGTCCGCCCGAATATGCCAGCACAACGCGTTCAGCCATGGTTCTCCCTAAAGATAGATCTGTTCAAGTTTACGGTTCCTGCTCCGGTCCGCCGGGGTGTCAGTGGGCGGCGTTCTGGGCGAGCAGCCAGACGAGCAGTGCCTTCTGGGCGTGCAAGCGGTTCTCGGCCTCGTCCCAGATGATGCTCTGCGAACCGTCGATCACATCGGCGGTCACCTCGTAGCCGCGGTCGGCCGGCAGGCAGTGCATGAAGTGGGCGTCGGGCTTGGCGAGGGCCATCAGGGCGGCGTCGACGCAGTAGCGGCCGAGTTCGCCGAGGCGGGTGGCCTTCTCCTCTTCTTTGCCCATCGACACCCAGGTGTCGGTGATGACCACGTCGACGCCGGTGACGGCCACGAGCGGGTCGGTGAAGAGCTCCACCGACCCACCGGTGCGCCGGGCGATCGCCGCGGCATCCGCGACGACCGCGTCGGCGGGCGTGTAGCCGGCTGGGGACGCGATGCGCACATGCATACCCGCGGTCGCACCGGCAAGCAGGTAGGACTGGCCCATGTTGCAGGCACCGTCGCCGAGGAACGCGATCGTCTGGCCGGCAAGGTCGCCGCGGTGCTCGCGGATGGTGAGCAGGTCGGCCAGCAGCTGGCAGGGGTGGAAGTCGTCGGACAGCGCGTTGACGACAGGCACCGTGGTGCCGAGGGCCATCTCCTCGAGCCCGGCCTGACCGTAGGTGCGCCAGACGATCGCGGACACCTGGCGTTCGAGCACGCGGGCAGTGTCGGAGGCGGTTTCCTTGCCGCCGAGCTGACTGCTCGCGGTACTGATGATGAGCGGGCTGCCGCCGAGGTCGGCGATTCCGACGGCGAAGGAAACTCTGGTGCGGGTCGAGGATTTGTCGAAAATGACGGCCACGGTCTGGGGGCCGGCCAGCGGCTTGACCGCGAATCGGTCTCGCTTCAGCTCCAGTGCAAGGTCGAGGATCTCGGCCTGTTCGGCCGGTGAGATGTCGTCGTCGCGCAGGAAATGGCGGGTCACGGTGTCACTTTCACTTGTGGGAATAGATTGTTCAACTCTAGAGGCTGGCCAGGGCGAGCCCGAATCGGCGCTCGAAATCGGCCATTTCGGCGTCGCCGACGATGAGGGGCGGGGCCAGACGGATGGTGGATGCGTTCGCGGCGTTCACGATCAGCCCTGTGCTCTGGGCTGCTGCCGCGAGCCGCAACGCGACCGGCTCGGTCAGCCCGACTCCGAGCAGGAGGCCGCGGCCGCGCACCTCGCCGATGAGCGCGGAGCCGAAGCCGGCGAGGATCTGACGCAACTGCTCGCCGCGGCGGGCGGCATTGGCGACCAGGCCTTCGGCCTCGATGGTGCCAAGCACGGCGTTGGCCGTGGCCGTGACGAGCGGATTGCCGGCGTAGGTCGAGCCGTGCTGGCCGCGCTGGAACAGCTCCGACGCCGCCCCAAAGGTGACGAGGGCGCCGATGGGCAGGCCACCGCCGATTCCCTTCGCCAGCGTGAGCGCATCCGGCAGGATGCCGTCGTGCTGGTAGGCGAACCACTCACCGGTGCGGCCGGCGCCGGTCTGCACCTCGTCGAGGATGAGCAGCACACCGTGCCGGGTGCAGAGTTCTCGAGCTCGGCGCAGGAACCCCTCGGGCAGGTCGATCACGCCGGCCTCGCCCTGAACGGGTTCGAGGAAGAGTGCGGCGACGGTGTCGTCGATGGCGGCGTCGAGCGCCTCGATCGTGGCGTGGATGTGCTCGACCCCGCCGGGAACCGGCAGGAACGGCTCGCGCATGTCCGGTTTGCCGGAGAGGGCAAGCGCACCCATGGTGCGACCGTGGAACGAGTCGTGCAGGGACAGGATTCGAGTGCGGCGGCCACCCTGGGTGTTGAGCCGGGCCAGTTTGAACGCGGCCTCGTTGGCTTCGGCGCCGGAGTTGCAGAAGTAAACGCGGCCGGCCTCCCCCGCACCGGTGATGCGCCCCAGCCGTTCGGCCAGTTCCAGCTGCGGCGGAGACGCGAAGTAGTTGGACACGTGGGCCAGAGTGCCGACCTGGTCGGTGACCGCGGCGACGAGTGCCGGATGCGCGTGGCCGAGCGAGTTCACGGCGATCCCGGCGAGGAAGTCGAGGTACTCCGTGCCCTCGTCGTCCCAGACGTAGCAGCCCTCGCCGCGCACGAGCATCGCCAGCGGTGGTGCGATCGTTCGCATCAGGGCCGCGCTGAAACGCTCGCGCCAGTCGTCGGTGCCGGAGTCGGAGTCGGCCATGTATTCAATACTCGATTCTGTGTACGGGATGCGGGTGTGCGTCAGACCGGCACGACTTCGGTTCCGATCCCGCTGCCGGTGAAGACCTCGAGCAGGATCGAGTGCGGCACCCGGCCGTCGATGATGGCCGCCTTCGCGACACCACCCTCGACCGCATCGAGGCAGGCCGTCATCTTGGGGATCATCCCCGACTCAAGGTCAGGAAGCAGGGCGCGGAGCGAGTCCACGTCGATGACCGACACCAGCGAGTCGCGGTTCGGCCAGTCGCTGTACAGCCCGGCGACATCGGTCAGGATGACCAGTTTGGCCGCACCGAGGGCGATCGCAAGGGCCGCGGCGGCGGCGTCGGCGTTGATGTTCAGGGACTGGCCCGGGGCATCCGTGTCGGGCGCGATCGAGGAGACGACGGGGATGCGGCCGGCGGCGAGCTGGGCGTGCACGGCCTCAGGGTCCACGCCGATCACATCGCCGACAAGGCCGAGGTCCACCTCTTCGCCGTCGATCACGGTGCCGCGGCGGCGGCCCTGGAACAGCCCGGCGTCTTCACCGGAGAGACCTGCCGAGAGCGGGCCGTGCTGGTTGATCCGGCTGACGAGCTCGCGGTTGATCTGGCCGGTGAGCACCATGCGTACGACGTCCATCGCCTCCGGGGTCGTCACCCGGTAGCCGCCACGAAACTCACTCTCGATGCCGAGCCGGTCGAGCATCGCCGAGATTTGCGGGCCGCCACCATGCACGACGACCGGGCGGATGCCGGCGTAGCGCAGGTAGACCATGTCCTCGGCGAACGCGCGCTGCAGTTGCTCGCTGACCATGGCGTTGCCGCCGAACTTGACCACGATGATCTGGTCGTGGAACCGCTTGAGCCAGGGCAGAGACTCGATCAGCGTGGCAGCCTTGACGGCTGCCTCCGCCTGACTGTTCGTCTCGTCACCGTAGATCAACTCGAGTACGCGCTGTTCTCTTCGACGTAGGCGTGGGTGAGGTCGTTGGTCCAAATCGTGGCCGTCTCGGCTCCCTCGTGCAGGTCGATCAGCACGGAGACCGAACGTGGGGTCAGGTCGACGAGCTCGCGCGGCTGGTCAGGCTCCCCCGCGGTGCAGACCTGCACGCCGTTGATGGAGACGTCGATGCCGAAGGGGTCGAAGGCGGCATCCGTCGTGCCGACCGCCGCGAGCACGCGGCCCCAGTTCGGGTCATTGCCGAAGATGGCGGTCTTGAAGAGGTTGCTGCGGGAGACCGCGCGGGCGACCGTGACGGCGTCGGCCTCGGTGCCCGCGTTCAGCACCGTGATGGCCACGTCGTGGGCGGACCCCTCGGCGTCGGCCTGCAGCTGCAGGGTGAGGTCCTGGCAGATGGCGATGAGGGCATCCGTGAATTCGGCCAAGTCGGCGGTGACCCCGCTCGCCCCGGAACCGAGCAGGCTCACCGTGTCGTTGGTGGACATGCAGCCGTCGGAGTCGAGGCGGTCGAACGTGACACCGGTGGCCTGACGGAGGGCCACGTCAAGCTGGTCGGAATCGAGCACGGCGTCGGTGGTCAGCACGACGAGCATGGTGGCCAGACCGGGCGCGAGCATGCCGGCGCCCTTGGCCATGCCGCCGATGGTCCAGCCCGCGTCGGAAGTGAGCATGGTCTGCTTGGGCGTTGTGTCGGTGGTCATGATCGCCTGTGCCGCAGCCAGGCCGGCGGCGTCGGAGGTGGAGCTCTCACCTGCCAGGGCAAGGGTTGCGTCCCACACGCCGGCCGTGATCTTGCCCAGGTCGAGCTGTTCGCCGATCAGGCCGGTGGAGCAGACCAACACCTCGCCGGCCGAGATCTCCAGACGGTCGGCGATGGCCTCGGCCGTGGCGTGCGTGGTCTGGAAGCCGATATTGCCGGTGTAGCAGTTCGCTCCGCCCGAGTTGAGAACGATGGCCTTGACCCGTCCGGCCTTCATAACCTGCTCGCTCCAGAGAACCGGATTCGCCTTGCAGCGGTTGCGGGTGAAGACGCTGGCCGCGCTGGTGAGCGGGCCGAGGTTCTGCACGACGGCGAGGTCGAGACCACCGGAATTCTTCAAGCCGGCGGTGACTCCGGCAGCGGCGAACCCAGAGGGGGCGGTGACACTCATGGGGCAACTCCATTCGTGCTCAGGCCCGTGGTTTCGGGCAGTCCCAGGGCCAGGTTGGCACACTGGATGGCGGCACCGGCGGTGCCCTTGGTGAGATTATCGACGGCCGTGATCGTCACGACGCGGCCCACGGCCTCATCGACGGCGAGGCCGATCAGGGCGGTGTTGGCGCCGAGCACGTCGCTTGTGCGCGGGAACCGGCCCTCGGGAAGCAGATGCACGAACGGCTCGTCCGCGTACGCCTGCTCCCAGGCGGCGCGCACCGCGGCCCCGGACGTGCCGGGAACAAGGCGTGCGGTGGCCGTGCAGAGGATGCCGCGGGACATCGGCACGATCACCGGGGTGAACGAGATGGTCGGCGTCACTGCCCCGGCCAAGCGCAGGCTCTGCTGGATTTCGGGGATGTGGCGGTGCACGCCGCCGACCGCGTAGGGGTTGGCGGAGCCGAGGATCTCGCTCGCGAGATTCGGCAGCTTCAGGCTCTTGCCGGCACCAGAGGGGCCGACCGCGAGCACGGCGACCAGGTCTTCGGACTCGATCACGCCGGCACGGATACCCGGGGCCAGTGCCAGAGCCACGGTGCTGGCATTGCAGCCGGGGGCGGCGATGCGGCGGGAGCCGACGAGCCGGCTGCGCTGCGTGCCGCCGGCCACGGGAAGCTCAGGCACGCCGTAGGTCCAGGCACCGAAGTAGTCACCGCCGTAGAACGCCGCCCAGTCGGTTTCGCTCTCGAGCCGGTGGTCGGCGCCGCAGTCCACGACGAGCGTGTCGGCCGGAAGATGGCGGGTGAGGGCACCGGATGCCCCGTGCGGCAGGGCGAGGAAAACCACGTCATGCCCGGCAAGGGTTTCCGGCGTGGTGTCACCGAGGGTGAGGTGGGCGAGGGCGCGCAGATGCGGCTGCACATCGATCAGACGCTGCCCGGCGTTGCTGTGGGCCGTGACGGTGCGCACCTCAAGGTCAGGGTGCCCGGCCAGCAGACGCAACAATTCGCCGCCCGCATAACCACTCGCACCTGCCACCGCCACCGAAAAAGACATGTGACAAACCTAGCGCGCTGCTCCGCGCGCTGAGAATTGCCGTTCGCGCCGATAATCGCCGCCGGAACGGCGACTATCGATCGAACGGGCGACTCTCGGCGTGCGGAGGACCGGCTATTCGCGGAGGGTGGCCCCGAAGCGGGCGGCCGCGACGGCCACGCCGGCGAGCTTGGCGTCGCTCGCCTCCGCGGCGGTGAGGGTGCGGTCGGGTGCCCGGAACCGCAGCGCGAACGTCAGCGACTTGCGACCGGGCACGACGCCCGTGCCGCGGTAGTCGTCGACGAGTTCGGCGTGGTCGAGCAGCGGTCCGCAGCCCGCGAGCAGGGTGCGGAGCACGTCGCCGGCGGGGACGCCGGCGTCCACCACCAGGGACAGGTCCTGCGTGGCGGCCGGCATCGCCCGGATTGGAGTGGCACGCAGCTCGGCTCCGGCCTCGGCAAACACGATGCTCAGGTCGATCTCGGCGACCGCGACGACCGCGGGCAGGTCCGCGCCGCGGGCGATGCTGGGCAGCAGCTCGCCGGCGTAGCCGACCGAGATGGCGCCGGCATCCGTCGTCACGAACAGCTCGGCGGTACGACCAGGGTGCATCGCCTGGTGTGAGCCCTGAAGAACCGTGATAGGAACCCCGGCGGCCAGCGCGACCTGGCGAACGGCGGCGAGGGCGTCCTGCCAGCCGGCAGCCACAGCGGGCTGTCCCGGCTGGTGCCGCACAACGGAGCCGGTCAGCACGACCGCCACCGACAGAGGTTGCGGCGGGATGCCTGCGTTCAGCTCGGCCTCCAGCTGTGCGCTCGGGCGCACCGCTCCGGGCGGCACGACGGTGTTGCCGTAACGGATGCCGGCCCGCGGCCGGAACACCAGGCCCAGTTCGAAGACGGCCAGGTCGACGAGGCCGCGCGAGCGGTTGCGGTGTGCGATCTGCAGCAGCCCAGGCAGGATCGACGTGCGCAGGAACGGCGCCTCACCGTCAAGCGGGTTGGCGACGCGGATCTGCGGCACATTCGGGCCGACGGGCAGCCCAAACAGGTTGTTCGACTTCTCCGCCACGAACGGGTAGGCGAGCACCTCGGTGTGGCCGGTGGCGGCGAGGGTTTGGGCGACCTGCCGGCGCAGGGTCTGCGCGTGGGTGAGGCCGCGCCCGGGCGGGGCGACAGGCAGCACCGAGGGGATGCGGTCGTAGCCGACGATGCGGGCGACCTCTTCGGCCAGGGTCCACTTGTCGGTCAGGTCGGGGCGCCAGCTCGGCGCGGTCACGTTCAGGCCGGCCTCGGTCTCCTCAAGCGAGGCGCCGATCTCGGCCAGCGAGGAGCGCACCTCGTCGCGGGTGTATTCCAGCCCGATCAGGCCGGAGATGAACCCGGTCGGCAGCGCAATCGGCATGGTGTCGGGTGTGGCGTCGTGCAAGGAGCCGAGGCCGTCGGCCTCTCCCCCGGCAAGCTCGACCAGCAGCTGCACGACGCGGGCGGCGGCGACGGCGGCGACGGCCGGGTCAACCCCGCGCTCGAAGCGGCGGGACGCCTCGCTGGGCAGCTTGTGCCGGCGAGCGGTGCGGGCGATCGACACCGGGTCGAAGTTCGCGGCCTCGATCAGCACGTTCGTGGTCTCGGAGCCGATCTCGGTGCTCTGGCCTCCCATCACACCGGCCAGGCCGATCGGCCCTGACTCGTCGGTGATCAGCAGGTCTTCGGCGTTCAGGTTGCGGGTGACGTCGTCGAGGGTGACGAGTTTTTCGCCGGACTGCGCGCGGCGCACGGTGATTCCGCCGGTGAGCTTGTCGAGGTCGTAGCCGTGGATCGGCTGCCCGAGCTCGATCATCACGTAGTTGGTGACGTCGACGATGAGCGAGATCGAACGGATTCCGGCCAGCTTCAGGCGGGCGATCAGCCAGGCCGGAGATGGCCGGGTGGGGTCTACGCCGCGCACGGCCCTGGTGACGAACACGCTCGCGCCGACGCGGCCGCGGATCGGGGCCTGGTCGTCGACGGTGACCGGGAAGGCGACCGTTGACGTGTCCGTGGTGAGCGCGAGCGCCGGGTCGCGGAAAGCCGCGCCGGTGGCGTGCGCGTATTCGCGGGCCACGCCGCGGATCGAGAAGGCGTAGCCACGGTCGGGCGTGACGTTGATCTCGACCGCGGTGTCGTCGAGGCCGAGGAGGGCGATCGCATCGGAGCCGATCTCAGGGTCAAGTCCGAGGCTGCCGAGCACCAGGATGCCATCGTGCTCGTCGCCGAGGCCGAGTTCGCGGGCCGAGGCGATCATGCCGTCGGAGACATGGCCGTAGGTCTTGCGGGGCGCGATCGGGAACGGGCCGGGCAGCACGGCGCCGGGCAGGGTCACGACGACCTTGTCGCCGACGACGAAGTTGTGGGCTCCGCAAACGATGCCGTGGATCGCCGGACCACCGTCGGCGGCGAGCTCATCGCCCGGCGCGACACGCACCTGGCACCAGTTGATGGTCTTGCCGTTGGTCTGCTCTTCGCCGACGAATTCGAGCACCTGGCCGACCACGATCGGTCCGGTCAGCTCGAAGCGGTGGATCTCTTCCTCTTCGAGACCCACGCTCACCAGGGCGGCGTGCACGTCTTCGGGGGTTGTGCCGGGTGCGAGGTCGACGAATTCGCTGAGCCAGCTCAGTGGTACGCGCATCAGACGGTCATCCCGTACTGCTGGCTGAACCGAACGTCGCCTTCGACCATGTCGTGCATATCCTTCACATCATTTCGGAACATCAGGGCGCGTTCGACGCCGACACCGAACGCGAATCCGGAGTAGACCTCCGGGTCGATCCCGGCGGAGCGCAGCACATTGGCGTTGACCATGCCGCAGCCACCCCACTCGATCCAGCGGGCGCCGTCCTTGAAGGTCGGGTGCCACAGGTCGAGTTCGGCGCTCGGCTCGGTGAACGGGAAGTAGTTGGGGCGCAGGCGCACCTTCGCCTCGGGACCGAACATGGCCTTCACGAAGTGGTCGAGGGTGCCGCGCAGGTGCGCCATGGTGAGCCCCTTGTCGACGGCGATGCCCTCGATCTGGTGGAACACGGGCGTGTGCGTGGCATCGAGCTCGTCGGTGCGGAAGACACGGCCGGGCGCGACGACGTAGACGGGCAGTTCCCGCGACAGCAGGGCGCGCAACTGCACGGGTGAGGTGTGGGTGCGCAGCACGAGGTGAGCCTCGGGCGGATCGATGAAGAAGGTGTCCTGCATGGCGCGGGCCGGGTGGTCCTCGTCGAAGTTGAGCGCGTCGAAGTTGAACCACTCGCTCTCCAGCTCGGGGCCCTCGGCGACCTCCCAGCCCATGCCGACGAAGACATCCGCGACGCGTTCCTGCAAGAGGGTGAGCGGATGCCGCGCACCGGGCGTCCAGGTGGAGGCCGCGGCGGTCACGTCGACAGTTTCGGCCGCGAGCTGCGCGGTGGCCTCAGCCTCGGTGATCGCGGTCTCTCGGGCGGCGAACGCCTGGGCAACGGCGCCTCGAGCCTGGCCGAGGAGCTTGCCGGCGGCCGCCTTCTGGTTGCCGGGCACGCCGCGCATCAGAGCGTTCAGCCGCGCCAGCGGGGAGGCCTCGCCGGTGTGCGCGGTGCGCACGGTTTTCAGGGCCGCGGAGTCGTTCGCGGCGGCAATGGCGGCGAGGGCGGCGTCGACGGCCGCGCTCACGGCTGGTTCGGAGATCTCAGTGGGGTCAGGCACAAGGCCCAAGTTTAGTGGTGCTCAATCCCCCGGGCGCCCACCTGGTTGCCTGGTGCGGCAGGGTGGACCACCTCGGGATCCTGCGGCTTCTCGGGCGGCGCCTTCGTCTCCGTCGTCACCCCACCGGACTTGGACCCGGTGCGCCGGGCGATGACGCGCGCCAGCCAGGACAGCAGCAGGTTCATCGTCAGGTAGATCGCGAGCACGACCAGGAAGAAGGAGAAGGAGTACCGGCTGCCGAAGAAGTTCGTCAGGTTGTACAGCCCGCTGCGGAGAAGTTCCTCATAGCCGACCACGAACGCCAGGGAAGTGTCCTTGAGGAGCACGACGAGCTGCGCGATGATGATGGGCAGCATCTGCCGGAACGCCTGGGGGAACTCGATCCGGAACCGGGTTGCCACGGGGGTCAGCCCGATCGCCAGCCCGGCCTCGCGCTGTCCGCGCGGCAGGCTCGTGATGCCGGCCCGCAGAGCCTCGCCGATGATCGCACCGTTGTAGACGCTCAGGGCGGCGACGCCGGCCCAGAAGGAGCCGGTCGAGAAGACAAGCAGGATGAAGAGCATCATCAGCAGCACCGGCATGCCGCGCACGAATTCGAGCACCACGGTGGTCGGAACCCGAACCCACCGGGTCTCGGAGACCCGGCCGAAGCAGAAGAGCACGCCGAGCACCAGCGCGAACGCGGCGGCGACGCCGGCCATCCGCAGGGTGTTCAGTGCCCCGCGGCCGAGGGTGCGCCAGACCTCACGGTCGGCGAAGACATCCCACCGGGAGGCGTCCCAGAGGCCCGGCTGCACGGCGCCGTTGGCGCTGGCCTTCGGCGCCCCGAGGGCCAGGACCAGCCAGAGCAGACCCGCAGCGATGACGAGGCCGGCCACCACGGAGAAGAGCCGGGATCGAAAAATAGCCTTCGGGCCCGGAGCGTCATACAGCACTGAAGTCATCGGAGAACCGCCACCTTCTTCTCGACCCGCGCGGCGATCACGCCGAGCGAGATGGTGACCAGGAGATAGAAGGCTGCGACGGCGAGGAGAATCGCGAGCACCTCATCCCCGCGATCGTTGGTGACCTTGCGGGCGGCCCCGAAGAGTTCGAAGACAAAGAAGGCCCCGGCGACCGAGGTGTTCTTCGTCAGGGCGATGAACACATTGATCAGTGGGGGAATGACCATGCGAACCGCCTGCGGCATGACCACGAAGGAGAGGGTCTGTGTGAAGGTCAGCCCCACGCTGCGGGCGGCCTCGGCCTGGCCCACGTGCACACCGTTGACGCCCGAGCGCAGCGCCTCGGCGACGAACGGGGAGGTATAGACGGTGAGTCCGATCGTGGCAAGCACGAAGTACCCCGGCGTGAACTGCAGGTAGGGCAAAATGTAGGCGCAGAAGAACAGCACCAGGGTGAGCGGGGTGTTGCGCACGATCTCGGTGTAGACGGTGGCGAATCCGCGCAGGGATGCGACGGGTGAGATGCGCATGGCCGCGATGATGATGCCGAGCACGAGCGCTCCCGTGCCGGACAAAAACAGAAGGCCCAACGTGTTTCTGAAGCCGTCCAGGAACACGGGCAGGTTTTCGATGACTGCGTCCACAACTCACCTCCTCTTCTGTAGTGACGATCTGGGTGTCGTGCGGGTGGTGTCGTGCGGGTACACGTTAACAGAACTGGTCGGGGCGGCCGCCCTGCGGCTGAGCCGCCCCGATCAGTGGCGATGCTGGTGGTGACTAGTACCGGTTGACTGCCGGCGGGGTCGGGGTCTCGAGCACCGTGCCGGCGGTCGCTTCCCAGGCCTTGGCCCACGAGCCATCCTCGAATGACTCTTCAAGCACATCGTTGACGAAGGTGCGGAACTCCGCGTCGTCCTTCTTCAGGCCGATGCCGTAGGGCTCCTCGGTGAAGGGGTTGTCAACGACTTCGAACTCACCGGTGTTCTGGTCGGCGAGGCCGGCCAGAATGACGTTGTCGGTGGTCACGGCAACGACCTCGCCACTGCGGAGCGGGCCGAGGCAGTTGGAGTAGGTGTCGGTGGCAATCACGTTGTCGGTGTACGCGGCGATGTTCTTCTCCGACGTCGAGCCGCTGACGGTACAGACGGGCTTGCCGGCAAGGTCGTCTGGTCCGGTGATCTTGTCGGGGTTGCCGGCAAGCACGAGCAGGTCCTGACCGGCCTGGTAGTACGGTCCGGCGAAGTCGACGACCTCCTTGCGGGTGTCATTGATCGTGTAGGTGGCGACGACGAGGTCAACCTGGCCGTTCTGGATGAAGGGCTCGCGGTTAGCCGACACGGTCTCGGTCCACTTGATCTTGTCGGCGGAAATTCCGAGCTTGGCCGCGATGAGCTTGCCCATCTCGACGTCGAAGCCGACCGGCTGGCCGTCCGGGCCCTTGAGGCCGAACAGTGGCTGGTCGAACTTGGTACCGATGGTGATTTCTCCGGCCTCGTTCAGCTTGGCCATGGTGGTGCCGGCTTCGAACTCAACCGTTTCTTCCACCGGTGCGGCCTCGGGCGTCTCGGCGGAATCGGTACATCCGCTCAGAGTGAGTGCGCTCGCGAGGGCAATGGCCGAAATCATTAGACCTTTAGTGAGTCTCATGGCTATCTCCTGATTGCTGTGTAGTCCTGCACACCGGTTAGTGGGCAAGTATTTTGGAGAGAAAGTCTTTCGCTCTCGTGCTCTGGGGGTTGGTGAAGAACTTCTCGGGGGTGGTCTCTTCCACGATCTCGCCCTCGGCCATGAAAATGACCCGGTCGGCGGCACGGCGGGCGAAGCCCATCTCGTGGGTGACGACGATCATGGTCATGCCGTCGTTGGCCAGGTTGATCATGACCTCGAGTACCTCGTTGATCATCTCGGGGTCGAGCGCGCTGGTGGGCTCGTCGAGCAGGATGACCTTCGGGTCCATGGCAAGGGCCCGTGCGATCGCCACCCGCTGCTGCTGGCCGCCGGAAAGTTGGGCTGGCATTTTTTTGGCCTGGTTGGCCACGCCGACTCGCTCCAGCAGCAACATGGCCTTCTTCTCGGCCTCGGCCTTCGACAGGCCACGAACCTTGATCGGCCCGAGCGTGACGTTCTCGAGCACGGTCTTGTGGGCGAACAGGTTGAACGCCTGGAACACCATGCCGACGTCCGCGCGCAGCTTGGCCAGCGCCTTGCCCTCGGCCGGCAGCTTGACGCCGTCGATCGCAATGACGCCCGCGTCGATGGTCTCGAGCCGGTTGATGGCCCGGCAGAGGGTGGACTTGCCCGAGCCACTCGGCCCGATCACCACGACGACCTCGCCGCGGTTGACGACGGCGTTGATCTTCTTCAGCACATGAAGGTCACCGTAGTGCTTGTCCACGTCGCTGATCACGACGAGAGGCTCACCGCGCAACACCGTGATGTTGGACGTCGCCGGCGCAGATTCTGTAGGCTCCATGTCCCCAACTTAGGCTAGAACACGGTCTCCACAGAACCACCTGAGCCGGTGGTTACCGAGCTGTGATGATCAGCTGCGCTGCGCGAACGCGCTCTCGTACAGGCAAACACTGGCGGCCGTTGCGAGGTTCATTGATTCGGCCTGGCCGTAGATCGGCACCGAAATGGACCGGTCGACCACGGCGAGGTCTTCGTCGGTGAGCCCGCGGGCCTCATTGCCGAACAACCACGCGGTCGGAGCGGCCAGGAGACCCTCGGTGCGGGCAGCAAGAAGATCGGTGCCCTTGACGTCGGCAGCGAAGACCTGCAGGCCAGCGAACCGAGCCCGTTCGCGCACGTCGGAGAGCGTCACGCTGACGGCGACGGGGAGGTGGAAGATCGACCCGGTCGAGGAGCGCACGACCTTCGGGTTATAGAGGTCCACGCTGCGGCCGGTGAGGATGACGGCGTCGGCGCCGGCGGCATCCGCGGCACGGATGATGGTGCCCGCGTTCCCCGGGTCGCGCACCTCTTCGAGGATGGCGATGAGCTTGGGCTCGCCGGCGAAGATGTCCTTGACCGAGGTAGGGAACTGGCGGCACACCGCGATGAAGCCCTGGGGCGTGACGGTGTCAGCCATGGTCTCGAGCACCTGCTCGGTGACGAATTCGAGGTCGGCGCCCACCTCTTCGGCGACCTCGGCGATCTCGGGGTGCCGCTCAAGCGCGGTGGGGGTCACGAAGAGCTCGACGACGAGTTCGGGTCGGAAGTTCAGGGCCTCGGAGACGGCCTGGGGGCCTTCCAACAGGAACAGCCCCGTCTCAGAGCGAGCGGCTCGATTCGCCAGTTTCGCGACGGCCCGCACACGCGGAGAACGGGGATTATCTAACATACGTCCAGCCTAGTTGCCGGGGCCCAGCGATTTCACCCTCGGGCGGGGCCCAAGAGGCGTCTCCGCCAGGCACGCAAAACGGGAGCGGGCGCTGGGCCCGCTCCCGTACAGAGTGCGTGGTGGTGCTGGTGCCGGCTGAACGCTACGCGGCAACCTTCGGCGCCGACGTGTCGGCGGGCAGTGCTGCCTTGGCGCTCTCGACGATGGCCGCGAACGTGGCGGGCTCGTTGACGGCCAGCTCGGCCAGCATGCGACGGTCGACCTGGATGCCGGCCAGGGCGAGGCCCTGGATCAGACGGTTGTAGGTCAGGCCGTTCGCACGGGACGCAGCATTGATCCGCTGGATCCACAGGCGACGGAAGTCACCCTTGCGTGCACGACGGTCACGGTAGCTATAGGTGAAGGAGTGAGTGAGCTGCTCCTTGGCCTTGGTCACCAGACGCGAGCGTTGGCCGCGGTAACCCTTGGCGCGCTCGAGAATAACGCGACGGCTCTTGTGGGCGTTGACGGCCCTCTTGACTCTTGCCATTTTCTTAGTTCCTTACGGGGTACGGGTCTAGCGACCGAGAAGCTTCTTGATGACCTTGGTGTCGGCCTTGGCCAGCACCTGGTCGTGGTTCAGGCGGGACTTGCGCTGGGTGCTCTTGACCTCGAGGTTGTGGCGCAGGCCGGCCTGCTGCTTCATGATCTTGCCGGAACCGGTGACCTTGAAACGTTTCTTCGTCCCGGAGTGGGTCTTCATCTTAGGCATCTTTTTCCTCCAGTTTCGCTGCCTTATCAGCAACTTTTTCTGCCTTGTCGGCAACCTTTTCTGCCCGATCGGCAGCCTTGTGTGCGTTGATCTCAGCCTTGGCTTCCGCTTTGTTCTTCAGCGGGCCAACGACCATGACCATGTTTCGACCGTCAATGGTCGGGCTCGATTCCACGGAACCGAACTCGGCGACATCCTCGGCAAATTTCTGGAGCAGACGTACGCCCTGGTCCGGACGGGACTGTTCACGGCCACGGAACAGAATCATGGCCTTGACCTTGTCGCCGGCCTTGAGGAAGCCTTCGGCGCGTTTGCGCTTGGTCTCGTAGTCGTGCTTATCAATCTTGAGACGGAAACGAACCTCTTTCAGGATCGTGTTCGCCTGGTTGCGCCGGGCCTCCTTGGCCTTCTGCGCAGCCTCGTACTTGAACTTGCCGTAGTCCATGATCTTGGCAACGGGGGGCTTGGAGGTGGGCGCGACCTCGACGAGGTCGAGATCTGCTTCCTGTGCCAGGCGCAGCGCAACATCGATGGCCACAACCCCGACCTGCTCGCCGTTGGGACCAACGAGACGGACTTCGGGGACGCGAATACGGTCATTTGTACGGGGATCGCTGATGCGTCTCTCCTCTTCTCATGCATCGTG
>JBBQDC010000038.1:0-22979 GCA_038319305.1 Actinomycetales bacterium
CGACGCACCCTCGACGACGACGCCATCCGTGGAGATCTTCTCACCGGGGCGCACGACAAACTGGTCGCCGACCACGAGGGACGCCGTCGGCACGATGACCTCGACGCCGTCACGGAGAACTGCCGTCTCTTTGGCGCCCAGCTCGAGCAGCGCTTTGAGTGCAGCACCGGACTGTTTCTTCGCACGGGCTTCGAAATACCGACCGGCCAGGATGAACACGGTGACCGCGGACGCGACTTCGAGGTAGATTTCGCTCGCGCCGCCGCCCGCGTGAGCGGTGAGGCTGAAGCTCATCCGCATTCCCGGCATTCCGGCGGTGCCGAAGAAGAGAGCGAACAGGGACCAGCCCAAGGCCGCGAGAACTCCCAGGCTGATCAGGGTGTCCATGGTCGCGGCGCCGTGCCGGAGGTTGATCCACGCGGCACGGTGGAAGGGCCAGGCACCCCAAACGGCGACCGGTGCCGCCAGGGTCAGCGCCAGCCACTGCCAGTTGTTGAATTGCAACGGCGGGATCATTGACAGGATCACCACTGGCACGGTCAGAATCGTCGACAGGATGAGGCGACGCCGAAGTTCCGCGACCTCCAGGTCCTGCTGACTGGGCGCGTCGAGAGCGACCGCCTCCGGTGGGTGCGGCTTCTCGGCCGTATAGCCGGTGTCCTCGATAACGGCGATGGCCTGCTCGAGCGAGGTACCCTCCGGCAGATAGACACTGGCCTTCTCGGTCGCGTAATTCACGGACGCCTCAACACCGGGCATCCGGTTGAGTTTCTTTTCGATCCGTGTCGCGCAGGATGCACACGTCATCCCGCCCACGAGGAGGTCAACGCGTTCGAGCGTCATCGGGTCTCAGCGACCAATTCATAACCAGCTTCGTCGATTGCGGCGGCAACGGCCGTGCGGTCGAGCGTTGCGCCAGCCACGGTCACGACCGAGACACCGCCGGGCACGAGGGAGACGGTGACGTTCTCGGGGCCGGCGAGCTTGCCCAGCTCCTTGGTCACGCTGGAGACGCAGTGCGAGCAGGTCATTCCGGTGACCTGGAACGTGTTGGATGATTCTCCGGTCGATCCGGCAGCGTCGACGGACGTCGTGTGCGAATCTGTGCCGCAGGCGCAGGACGCGTCGGTCAAACCCAGGTCTTGGCGAGTGGTTCCATGCATGAGATGTACTTCCTCTCGTTCCGCGGGCATGCCAACGGAACATTCTCAATTACCCTTATGGGGATTACTAACACTATACCCCTATGGGGTATAGAAGGACAGCGCGCGACGAGCGAGGGCGTTCAGGAGCGCACGAGACGCTTAATGGCGTCGAACGCTTCCTGAATCTTGGCGTCGGCTTCGTCACCACCTCGGGCGGCCGCGTCGAGAACGCAATGGTTGAGGTGATCATTGAGCAGGCCGAGCGCAACCGACTGCAGGGCGCTCGTCATGGCCGACACCTGGGTCAGAATGTCAATGCAGTATTTCTCGTCTGAAACCATGCCCTGCAACCCGCGGGCCTGACCTTCGATGCGCCGAAGCCGCTTCAAGTACTCGTCCTTGTTGGAGATATACCCATGCGGGCCACTGTGCTGATCCTCATGCCCAGATTCTTCGCCCATGTTCAGCACTCTTCCCACCTCTACTGTCACCGAATTCGCATACCCCCTCATGGTACCCCTCGTGACGCCCTGCGGGGTTGTTGTAGACCCCGAGGCTGTGAACAACAACGCGGCACACAGCAAGCTGCCAGCAGTGAACAAGGCGAACTAGTACGATACGGGGGTATGTCCTGGTAAAAATCAGGAAGGCTGGCAGGAGGGAGAACACGCATGCTCTCCCGACAGACGATCGTGTTTTCCTCGCAGAAAAAGAATTTGCGTCGCATAATCGCCATCGCACTGACCGTCATGGGCATCGTGGTCGGGGCTTTCGCGCTCCATTCGATCGCCGGTTCGCACTCGAATTCGATTCATCCGGCCGCCGATGCGACACAACTCCCGGTAGTGCAGGAAGCATCCTTTTTTCCCGCGGCTACGGCAACAGTGTCGATCGTCGGCTGGGCAGATCGCACGTTAACGCAGGCAAATCCCGATTGGGATCCTTCGGCGGGCTGCGCCATTTTGATCGCGGTCTGTGGTGTCCTCGCAGTTCTCGTCGCACTCGTCTTCGTCACCCGGTGGCCTTCTCTGACGTATCGACTCAAGGCCAGCGGTCGCCACCTCACTGAGCTCATTCTCGATGCGCAGAGCCATGCCAGCGCGCCCTCTTTGACTCTCCTCTCCATCAGCCGCATCTGACCCTGCACCGATTTCGGGCACTAGTCCTGCCACCCTGTTGCCTCCACTGGAATCGCACTCCCGTGTTGCAGCTATCTCGATCGTTCTCGACAGCGCGCCGCCTTCAGGGTCTGGCTAGCGCAGCGGACACCGCGGATGGTCGACCCGCCGCTCTCATCTGAACATCACAATTCGCCGCCTCGGCGAGATATCGGACATGCCCAATGCCCCCGCTTCATCCCCACCCCACTCGGCGCTCCCGCCGGGAGTCGGAACGCCGACGACCGCCGCGAATCGCCCGTGTCTCGAGGAATCGTGCCGGACCGCCACCCGGACCATCCAGGCACGCGCGATGGCCCTCTGCCGCGGTACGAAGCCGCCTGCTTGCCTTATCCGCGATGACTGCTGTCGCGCTGTTGACTGTGACCGCTTCTGTTCCTGCGATGGCGGTGCCCATGGAATCCGACGTGTCAGAGGTGGATGTGACCACTATTCGTCCTCGGGATGATCAAGAATTTGTCGAGGTCAGCGGTTCGGCGGCAGCGGAAGTAATCGCTCGGGACGGCTTCTCCGTGCAAGACGCCCCCAAGGTCGTGCCTCAGAACACCACGAGCGCCGGATTGGGCGCCCGCACGCTCAGCGGCCTGGATACCGGTCAATTTCTTGGACAGGCATGGGCGCTTCCGGTGGCTGGAGTCATCACGGATCCCTTTGGGCCACGACCCGATCGACCCGTCGCGGGTGTCGAACCGTTCCATAACGGAACTGACATTGCAGCGGCGTGCGGAACACCTGTGGTTGCCGCTACGGGTGGCACGGTCGTTTACGCGGGTTACAAGGGGAGCTACGGCAACTGGATACTGATCGATCACGGCAAGGGCGTCCAAACCGCGTACGCCCATAACAGCACTCTGCTGGTCGACGTCGGCCAGACAGTCGCCGTGGGCGAGACCATTTCCGAGGTCGGCAGCACCGGCTCGTCGACCGGCTGCCACCTCGATTTCAGAACCTACGTCGACGAAACGCCGATCGATCCGGAACTCTTCATGAGCGCGAGAGGTATCACCCTTGGCTAATCCATCCCGCCCCCGCACCACGAACCACGGCCTGCCCGCGCACCCCGTGAGAGCTCGCTGGATCGCCGGCCTGGTTACTCTGGCGTTGGTTACTCTTGCCGGGGTATCCTCTCCTGCCGGAGCGACCGAGTACCCCTCCTGGGGGGACGTAGAGAACGCTCGGAGCAGCGAAGCCGCCAAGCAAACACAGATTAGTCAACTGACGGCGCTCATTGCGGCCTTGAACACCGAGGTTGCCGCCGCACAGGACCTGCAGGCAAAGCGCAGCAGCGAATTCGAAACCGCCCAAATCGCCTTCGACGAAGCGAACTACCGGGCCGACGAATTACAAGGCCAGGCCGACGTTGCAACCCGGCAAGCCGACGAGTCCAAGCAACAGGCGGGACGTATCGCATCTTCCCTGGCCCGGTCTGGTGGGGCGGACCTGAGCCTGACGCTGTTTCTCAATGGTGAAAACGCAGATGAGTTGTTGTCGCAGTTGGGCTCGATGAGCAAGCTCACCGAACGTGCAGATCGGGTATACAAGAAAGCGGCAAACGAACGGAACTCGGCACAATCGCTGACCGATCAGGCGAGACTCGCCAAGAGCATCCTCGCTGACCTGTCGGAGAAGGCCCAAACGGCACTCACGGAGGCCACCGCAGCGAACGTCGCTTTGCAAGCCAAACTCGGAGAACAGCAAGACTATGCAACGACGATGGTTGCCCAGTTGGCTGTACTGCAAGAGGATCGGCAGGCTACCGAGGCGGACTTCCAGACAGGCGAAGACGCCCGCCGAGCGGCCGAGGCCGCGGCCGCCGCCGCCGCAGCCGCCGCTACTGCCGCTGCCGCCGCTGCGAACGTGGGGTCAGGGAGCGGCGGCCAGGATTCGGGACAGTTGAGCGATCAGGGCTGGGCCCTCCCCGTCTCCGGCTGGATCAGTGACCCGTTCGGCCCCCGTCCCGACAAACCAGTGGCGGGCGTCGGGCCGTTCCACTCAGGCACCGACCTTGCGGCACCGTGCGGCCGATCCGTGCGTGCGGCGACCGGCGGCACTGTTGTCTATGCCGGGGAGCTCGGCTCCTACGGAAGCTGGGTTCTCGTCGACCATGGGAACGGCGTCCAAACCGGGTACGCCCACAACAGCGTCATCCGTGTCAGTGTCGGCCAGCGCGTCTCGGCCGGAGAGGTGATTGCCGACGTGGGGAGCACCGGCGCCTCGAGCGGTTGTCACCTGCACTTCGAAGTTCGCGTCAATGGCGCCCGCATCGACCCTCAGCCATTCATGTACACCCGCGGCGTCGCCCTCGGCTAGGCGCTCCGCGCCGGCCTCAGCCGCACTAGTGCCTCTCCCTCAGCTCGTCCACAAGAAAGCCGCTCCCGCTTGATCTTCCTCAGCAGCATCCCCAGCCCTGACATAAGCTTCTTCGCCGTCGGACCATTTCGCGTCCACTTTTACGCCCTGTTCATCCTCTCGGGAATCACCGCCGCAATCTGGCTGACGTCCAGGCGCCTCACCGCGCGCGGAGGTGCACCGGGGCTTGTCCTGGACATCGCCCTGTGGACGGTACCAGTCGGAATCGTGGGCGGGCGCTTTTACCATGTTCTCACTCACCCCACCGACTATTTCTATGCCGGCGCGGACCTCTGGAGAACGCTGTACGTGTGGGAGGGAGGCCTCGCAATCTTCGGCGCAGTTCTCTTCGGAGCGATCGGCGCCTACATCGCATGTCACCGCGCCGGCCTGCGTTTCTTCTCCTTTGCCGACGCACTGGCACCCGGAATGTTGATCGCCCAGGCAACAGGGCGACTCGGCAATTACTTTAATCACGAACTCTTCGGAGCGCCAACGACGCTGCCCTGGGGCCTCCAGATCGAATCGACCAACGTGGCCTACCCCGTGGGCCTTCCGGCAGGAACCTTCTTTGAACCCCTTTTCCTGTATGAGATCGTGTGGAACCTGATCGGCGTAGCCGTTATCTTGCTCGCGGAACGACAGTTCAACCTTCGCTGGGGCCGCACTCTGGGCCTCTATCTGATCTGGTACGGAATCGGCCGCACATGGCTGGAGTCGCTCCGGCTCGACCCCACTGAGTTTCAACTTGCCGGCCTGAAGATCAACATGATCACGGCGATGGCACTCGCCCTGGTCGGGCTCATTCTGATCATCATCCAAACACGGCGACACGGCGAACCGGAGACCAGTCCCTACCTGCCCGGACGGGCGTGGTCGCCGACACCGGTCAGTGCTCTCGAGCAGACGCACATCGCCGAGCTCGAATCGACATCAATGTCCGGTTCCGCATCGGAGCCCGAGACGCGTCACCCATGATTCAGCCCCACTAATTGAAAGGCCAATACCCGATGGATCACCTTCGGAGCCCCTCTCCTCTCACCAGACGATCCTTCATCGGAGCCGGGTTATCGGGCGCTGCCCTTCTGGCGCTCTCGGCCTGTGCGCCCTCGTCACCCTTCCTGTCGCCCACGTCACGGGCCGTCGCAAATGCCGAGGCAGCCCGAAAAGTCTCCGGCTCCACGACGCGCCTCGCGTTACGGGCCGGCACGGGAACGCTCGATCTAGCCGGAAATATCGCTCAAACCTGGAGCTACGGAGCTGTCCCTGCACCCGTGATCAGGCTGAAGAGAGGCGATACTCTCGATGCCACCCTCGAAAACACCCTGCCTGAAGCCACTTCCATCCACTGGCATGGGGTGGCGCTACGCAACGATATGGACGGGGTTCCGGGTATCACTCAGGAGCCCCTCACTGCAGGAGGATCGTACCGTTACACCTTCGCAGCACCGGATGCAGGGACGTATTGGTTCCATCCCCATGTGGGCACTCAACTCGACCGCGGCCTGTACGGTGCGTTGATCGTGGAAGACCCACAGGAACCACTCGCCTACGACGACGAGTGGGTCGTCATCCTCGACGACTGGCTCGACGGGGTGACGTCCACCCCACCAGAAGTGCTCGCCGAGCTATCCCAGGGAATGGGAGATATGAGTGGAATGGGCGGCACCGGAACTCGGATGGGAAATCTCCTGATGGAGTCCGCCTCGAAACCGCTCGGCGGCGATGCTGGCGACGTCTATTATCCCCATTACCTCATAAATGGGCGGCCATCGGCAGACCCCGAGACGTTTGCATCCGCGCCAGGAAAACGCGTTCGCATCCGCATAATCAATGCCGGTGCGGACACCGCCTTCCGGGTCGCACTCTCCGGCCACAGCCTCACGGTCACCCATAGCGACGGTTTCCCGGTAGACCCGATCGAGGTGGACTCGGTGCTGCTCGGCATGGGCGAACGCTACGACGTCATCGTCACCCTCGGTGACGGTTCATTCGCTTTCGTCGCCGAAGCCGAGGGAAAGAATGCGCGGGCGTTCGCCATCGTGCGCACCGGTTCGGGGGCGATCCCTCCCGCCGACCTGATCGTCAGCGAGCTGAGCGGGCGTCTGGGGACCGCGGACAAGCTCCGCGCCGCGCCCGAGGCCGCCCTGACGAAGAAAGGCCCAGACCGGGAGATCACCATCCGTTTGCGAGGCGACATGGCCAAGTACAACTGGTCCCTCGACGGCAAACCGTTTTCGCCCGAAGCCCCGATGAACAACGCGCACTCGATCACGGCAGGTGAGCGCGTGCGCATCAACTTCGTCAATACAACGACGATGTGGCACCCGATGCACCTTCATGGGCACACCTACCAGCATTCCAATGGTGGTCCGCGCAAAGACACCTCCATCGTTCTCCCAGGACGGACCCTCAGCGTCGACTTCGACGCGAACAACCCCGGGCGATGGCTCACCCACTGCCACAACCTGTACCACGGGGAAGCCGGCATGATCGGCGTTCTCGCCTACACACAGTGAGTTGGGGCTACCGAGAGACCGAGCGCCGTGTTGAACCGAGCACCGTGTTGCGGGCTGAAGAGTTGATGGGTCTGAAAAAGGGCGGCCTGCCGTTTGGCGGATCACTCCTGATAGCCGTAACAGGCGGAGTTCTCAATGCCCTCGCGTTCCCCGGCGTGGGCTGGTGGCCACTGATTTTGGTGGGAACACCGATGATGCTCGCCGCACTGGTCGGCCGCAGTGTGTGGTCCTCCCTTCTCGTGGGCGCGGCCGCTGGGTTCGCCTTCTGGGGAACCCACATCTACTGGCTCACGGTCTACCTCGGAATCGTGCCCTGGCTGGCCCTGACCGTTCTCGAAACGATCTTCTTCGCCTTGGGAGCTGTGCTGGTTTCGCTAGCCTGGCGCTTCACGGCTGGAGCGTTCCCCGGCAGGTGGGGAAGATTTGGCATCGCCCCAGTAATCGTGGCCGGACTGTGGACGTTCCGAGAGTTCGTCACCAGCAACTGGCCCTACGGTGGTTTCTCCTGGGGTCGTTTGGCCTTCTCTCAATCGGAGAGCCCCTTCGGCGAGCTCACGGCCTGGGTGGGAGTCTCAGGTCTGACGTTTCTACTCGCCTGGCTGAGCGCCTCCGCCGTGCAAGTGCTTCGCGAACGCACCGGGCCCCAGCGCACCGTCTGGGCGCTCCTCCCGGTCGGCATGATCACCCTTCTCGTTGCCATACCGGCCTTCCCTGTCGTGCAATCCGCCACGATACGGGTTGCAGCGGTTCAGGGCGATGCCGATGCCGGACTGTTCGCCGCCTACTCACCGGGTGAGATCCTGCAAAATCATCTGAGCGCGACCGAGCCGCTCTACGGAAGGACCGTGGACATCGTCGTGTGGCCAGAGAACGCCTCTGACCTCAATCCACTCGTGAATAGTGAGTCGGCCACGACCCTGGACCGGGTGACAGATCGCATGAACGCACCACTGGTCACCGGAACGCTCACGACCCTCAACGACCAGGTATTCAACAGCATCCTGCTGTGGAAAAACGGGCAAGGGGCGGTGGAACAGTACGACAAGATTCACCCGGTCCCGTTCGCCGAGTACATCCCCGATCGTGATTTCTGGTATCCACTGGCTCCCGCACTCTTTTCCCTGATTCCCCGAGATTTCACGATCGGCACCCGGAGCAACGTTTTTGACATTAACGGTATCGCCGCCGGAATCGCCATTTGCTTCGATATCGTGGACGACAATCTTATCCGGCAGATGGTCGCAGGCGGAGCCGAAGTCATCTTGGCCCCCTCCAACAATGCGGACTTCGGGAACAGTGAAGAAAGCGTCCAGCAACTCGCAATCGCCCGGATTCGCGCGATCGAGACCGGTCGCAGCGTCGTTAATGCGTCAACAGTTGGCACCACAGCGATCGTCGCGCCCAACGGAAGCATCATCGACCAGTTGCCAACATTCGAAGCGGGAGCGCTCGTTACGGATGTTCCGCTCAGCTCGACCACGACCCTGGCCACGATCGCCGGCCAAGGTATCGAGCTGACGGTTTCCGCAATCGGTCTGGTCGGACTAGCGCTGTCACTCACCTTCGCGCGCAGGCGCCGGGTCCGCGGCCATTCCGTCGTCCTCGGCCGGGCGGGGAAGGCGCAAGCCCTTCAATAGCAACGCATTGACCGCGACGATCACGCTGGAGCCCGACATTGAGATGGCCGCGATCTCGGGACTCAGGCGAATGCCGAACCCGGGGAAAAACACCCCGGCGGCGATCGGCAAGGCAATGACGTTGTAGCCGATCGCCCAGCCGAGATTCTGCCGCATCTTGCGCACGGTGCCTTTGCCGATCCGGAGTGCTACCGGCACGTCCAGCGGATCTGAACGCATCAGCACGACGTCGGCCGTTTCGATGGCGACATCGGTGCCCGCGCCGATGGCGATGCCGAGGTCGGCCTGTGCCAGTGCCGGGGCATCGTTGACGCCGTCGCCGACCATAGCGACGCGTTTGCCCGCGGCCTGCAGTTCCTTGATTTTCGCCGACTTGTCCTCGGGCAGCACCTCTGCGATGACCGTGTCGATGTTCAGCTGCTCGGCAATGCGCCGGGCCGTTGCCTCGTTGTCGCCCGTGAGCATCACGACCTGAATGCCGGAATCATGCAACGCGGCGACCGCGGCGGCTGCGGTGGTGCGCACCGCATCGGCCAGCGCGACCAGGCCGACGGCCTTCCCGTCCACGGCAATCAGCACCGCCGTGCGACCGGTCGAGGCGAGTTCCTCGCGTTGCGCGGCAACCGGGTCGATCTCGATGCCCTCGGCGACCATCAGCTTGCGGTTACCTACCAGCACCCGCCGCCCAGACACGGTCGCTCCGGCTCCGTGGCCGGGAACGTTCTGGAACTGCGTGGCCGAGAGCGTTTTCGCGCCGCGGTCGACAGCGTGGGTCACAACGGCGGCGGCGAGCGGATGCTCGGACTCCCGCTCGACGGCCGCGACGAGAGCCAGCAGCTCGTCTTCGTCGATCCCGACGGCGACGAAGTCCGTCACCTCCGGCTTGCCCTGGGTCAGGGTGCCGGTTTTGTCCATCACGACGGTGTCGATCTTCGCCGATGTCTCCAGCGCCGTGGCGGTCTTGAAGAGCACGCCGCGCCCGGCGCCGAGCCCCGTGCCGACCATGATCGCCGTCGGTGTGGCCAGCCCCAACGCATCCGGGCAGGTAATGACCACAACAGTGATGGCGAAGAGAATCGCCGTCGGAACGCTCGCGCCGGTCAGCAGCCATACAGTGAAGGTCAGACCTCCGCCGATGAGGGCAACGAGAACGAGCCAGAACGCCGCACGGTCCGCGAGGCGCTGACCTGGCGCCTTGGAATTCTGTGCCTCCTGAACCAGAGAAACGATCTGGGCCAGAGCGGTGTCTGCGCCGACCTTCGTCGCACGCACCCGGAGCGTCCCGGTCGTGTTGACCGTGGCACCGATCACGGCTGAGCCGACCGTCTTCGCTACCGGCAGGCTCTCCCCCGTGACCATGGACTCATCGATGTCCGAGTCTCCGCTCTCGACGACGCCATCGGTCGCGATCTTTGACCCCGGTCGCACGAGCATCAGATCGCCCGGAACGACCTCGTTAGTCGGAATTTCCAGGGTTTCGCCGTCGCGGATCACAAACGCCTGCGCCGGCGCCAACTCCAGCAGGGTACGAATGGCGTCATTCGCGCCGCCGCGGGCGCGCATCTCGAACCAATGGCCCAGGAGCACGAAGCTGGCCAGAACGGTCGCTGCCTCATAGAACACGTCACCGCCGCCGGTGAGGGTGACGACGAGGCTGTAGAGCCAGCCGGCTCCCACGCCGACGGCGACGAGGACCATCATGTCCAGTGTCTTCGCCCGGAGCGCCTGATACGCGCCGTCAAAGAAAATCCAGGCCGCGTAGAAGATCACCGGCAGGGACAGGATCAGGGCCAGCACGTCGTCGCGCATTCCGAAGGGCGCCGGCACCGTGAACCCGATGACATCCCGCCCGATCGGCGAGAAAAGGGTGATCGGAACGGAGAGTACGGCCGCGACGATGAACCGGTTGCGCATGTCCCGGATCATGCCTGCCATCGACATGGCGCCGTGCGAGCCACCGTGACCCATCGCATCCTGCTTCGTGCGTGCGGCGGGCGCCCCGGTGGCCGCGGAAACCGGCTCGTGGCCGTGACCGTGTGCTTCCGGAGCGTCGGGCATGGTGCCCGATTCCAGTGGGTCACAGATGTGCTCGGGCACTGAGCGGCCGGCGCAATGGTAGCCGCACTCCGTGACCCAAGCGGCAAGGTCCGCGACGGATGTCAGTGCCGGGTCGTACGTGACCGTGGCCGTCTGGGCAACAACATTCGTGTCTACGTTCAGCACGCCGGGCCGGCGGCCCAGCCTCGTGTCTGCGACGGATTTCGAGGACGCCCAGCGGATGCCCTTCACTTCGAGAATCGTGGTTTCAGTCGCCTGAGTCATTGGAACTCTTCCCTGTCAGTCGGATGCTGGAGCGGCACCAACACGTCCACACTATACCCCCATGGGGTATTTAGACACTCAGGTTCCCGTCGCCACGACGTGAACAGACGTGTGCAGACATCGCAAACTTGCCAAGGGGCATGACCTCTGAATAGGCTTAATCAGGAAGTCTCTGCACCGGAAGCTTCTCAGGGTCTGAGATTCAATCGGAATGAGGCAGCACGCCATGTGGGAATTTCTTGTCAGTCGATTCGACCAAATTTGGGTCGCATCCCTGCAGCACTTCAGCCTGGTCGTGCAGTGCCTCGTGCTCGCCACGGTTCTCGCAGTGGCCATTGCGGCACTCGTGTATCGCAACCGCACACTCGCCTCGCTCGCCAGCGGCGTCTCGGCAATCGGGCTCACGATCCCCTCATTCGCCCTCGTCGGCCTGCTCATCGCGCCGTTCGGCTTCGGCGTGGCCCCGGCCGTCGTCGTGGTCACCTTCTTCGCTCTCCTTCCCGTGCTGCGCAATGCGATCGTCGGCCTCGCCGGGATCGACAGGAACATCGTCGAATCGGCACGCGGAATCGGGATGAGTCGCACTCGCACCCTCCTCCAGATCGAGCTCCCTCTGGCCTGGCCCGTCATCCTCGGCGGGGTGCGCGTCTCCGCCCAGATGGTCATGGGTATTGCGGCGGTGGCCGCCTATGTGCTCGGCCCGGGCCTCGGCGGGTTCATCTTCTCTGGACTCTCCCGCCTCGGCGGAGTCAATTCCCTCGAATCCGTTCTCACGGGGGTTATCGGCGTGGTCATCCTCGCCTTCATCCTCGATCTCCTGCTCATCGGCCTCGGCCGACTCACCACACCGAGAGGCATCCGTGTCTGAATCACCCAGTACTCACATTCCCACCATCCCCGTCGCCGAGGGTGGCAAGTCGATTCTTCTCGACCAGGTGACCAAGCGCTTCCCCGGCCAGAAGACTCCGGCCGTCGACGGCCTCACCCTCGAGATTCCGGCCGGCAAGATTGTGATGCTCGTCGGTCCCTCCGGTTGCGGCAAGACCACGACGCTCAAAATGATCAACCGGCTCATTGAGCCGACAACCGGGCGCATCGTGCTCGGTGAGGAAGACGTCACCGACATCGATGGCGATGACCTGCGCCGCCGTATCGGCTACGTGATCCAGGCAGGTGGACTTTTCCCGCACCTCACGGTCGCCGCCAACATCGCCATGGTGCCCAAAATGCTCGGCTGGGCCAAGGACCGCATTACGGCCCGTGTCGATGAACTTCTCGAGCTGGTGACTCTCGATCCGGCCGAGTACCGCGACCGCTACCCACGTGAGCTTTCCGGTGGTCAGCAGCAGCGCATCGGGGTGGCGCGCGCGCTTGCCGCCGACCCACCCGTGTTGCTTATGGACGAGCCGTTTGGCGCCGTCGACCCGATCACGCGCCTCCGACTGCAGGACGAACTCATCCGCATCCAGGAAGAGGTGCAGAAGACCATGGTCATCGTCACCCACGACTTCGATGAGGCCGTAAAGCTCGGCGACTGGATCGTGGTGTTCGATGAGGGGGCACGCATCGTGCAGTACGACACCCCGGAACGCATCCTTGCCGAGCCCGCGAGCGAGTTCGTCGAGAATTTCATCGGCGCCGGCGCGGGACTCAAACAGCTGACCCTCCGCCGCGTCGGTGACGTGGGCCTTGTCGAGGCGATCATCGCCCGCCCGGGCGACGCCGCCAAGGACGTAATCGCGAAGATCGACGCGTCCGGGCACGGTCACGCGGTCGTCGTCGACGAGCGCAACCGGCCGATCCAGTGGCCCTCGCGCCTCCAGCTCTCCCGCCTCGAGACGATCGGCTCCACCAAGACCGAGAACCTCCCCGTGATCGGTCGCCGCGCGACCCTCAATGACGCCCTCGACACCATGCTGGTTTCCAGCGCCGGCGCCGCGCTCGTCACCGGGAAGCGTGAAGCCTTCCTCGGCGTCATCAATATCGAGACGATCATGGACGCCATCACGGCCGTGCGCGCCGAGGCGGCAGGGGCCGCGGCAGCGAACACGCCGGTCGGCACCAACACCGAGTCGATCAGCATCATCGACCCGTCGACAACCACTGACCGTGCAGGCTCATGAACACCGCACCGAAGAAGCGCCGCGACGCCGTCGCCGTCGCCTCCACCCCCGACCAGAACACGCGCGCCTCCCGCGGCTGGCATGGTCTCCTGGTGCAACCGGCCGCGATCCTCGTGGTTCTCATCGGATTCATCATCTGGCTCAATGTCGCGGTGCTCACCGACACCGAACGCACGACCCTCTCGCCTGATGCGCTCTGGCGCGGCATACAACAGCACCTCGCGCTGACCTTCGTGGCGTCTGCAATCGTGCTCCTCCTCGCAATCCCGCTGGGAATCGTGCTCACCCGCGGGCCGTTCCGGCGTATCGCGGGGCCGGTGCTGGCCATCGCGAACCTCGGCCAGGCCGCACCTGCCGTCGGCCTCGTGGTGCTGATCGCGATCTTCATCCCCTCGGGCTATTGGGCCTCGATCGTCGCCCTGGTTCTCTACGCGGCACTCCCGGTGCTTCGCAACACGATGATCGGTATTCAGGGCGTCGACGCCCGACTGGTCGAGGCAGGTCGCGGGATGGGCATGAGCAATATCGCCGTGCTGATGAGGGTCGAACTGCCCCTCGCCGTTCCCGTGATGCTCTCCGGCATCCGCACCGCTCTGGTACTCGTGGTCGGCACCGCCGCACTCGCTGCTTTCATCAACGGCGGCGGCCTCGGCCTGCTCATTGTCACCGGGGTCAACCTCTACCTCTATAAGGTCCTCATTGCGGGAGCACTCCTCATTGCGCTCCTCGCCCTGTTCATCGACTGGCTCGGTCTCGTCGTCGAACACATCGCCCGCCCGAAGGGACTCTGACCATGGCGACATCCGCTTTCCGCCGCATCCTGCCTGCCACGGCGGTCATCGCCGCAGGGATGCTCGCACTCACCGGCTGTGGGCTGCAGCCGGCCACTGCCTATGTACCGGACGTAGCGCCCGGGTCGATCAAACCGCTAAACCTGCCGGACGACGCGAGCATCACGATCACCTCGAAGAACTTCACGGAGCAGCTGATTCTAGGCAAAATTGCCGTGATCGCCGCGAAAGCGGCGGGCTTCGACGTGACCGACATGACGAACATCCCGGGAAGCCAGCCGGTGCGCGAACTCATGCTCTCCGGAACCGCGGACATGACCTGGGAATACACCGGAACGGCCTGGCTGACCTACCTCGGACAGACCGAGGGCATCCCCGATCCCACCGCGCAGTACGAGGCGGTGCGCGATCTCGACGCCACCAATAACCTCACCTGGCTGCAGCCCGCACCTCTCAACAACACCTACGCGATGGCCGTCCGGTCGGATGCGATCGCCGACCTCGGCGGTATCACGAAAATGTCGGAGTTTCTCGCCCTGCCAATTGACGACCTCACCTTCTGCGCCGAGCCCGAGTTCAACTCACGCGTCGATGGCATGACGCCGATGCTCGAGGCGTACGGTCTCGAACGCGGCAACGGCGGCGTGCCCGAGTCCGCCATCAAAATCTTCGATACGGGAGCGGTCTACACCGCGACCGCGCGCGGCACCTGCAATTTCGGGGAGGTCTTCACGACCGACGGCCGCATCGACAGCCTCGGCCTGACTGTGCTCGAGGACGACCTGGACTTCTTCCCTGCCTACAACGTTGCCGCGGTCATCAACAGCGACACCCTCGCCGAGTATCCGGGCCTCACCGACGTGTTCGCCCAGATCTCCCCCGATATCACCGAGGAGAAACTCCGCGAGCTCAACCTACGCGTCGATGAGGGTGGAGAAGAATCGGCGGATGTTGCGTATGACTTCATGATCAACGCGGGATTCATCACCGAACCGTAGGACATCCACATGCATCACCGAAATGCGCGCCCGGCGGGTGTGGTGAGCGCAAACCTGGTTCACCTAATAGTCTTAGGTAAATAAGCTGAATAGGTACTGTTTGGCACTGCTGAGTGACGGTAGCAGGCAGACGACACTATCGACGTCGTCAGAAAGGGACCGACTATGCCGAAATTCGGAGATCTGGAAAGCGCCATTATGACCGAAGTCTGGCAGGCCGACGGTCCCTTACTCGTGCGTGAAATTCTCGATCGCTTGAACCGGGGCCTGGCCTACAACACGGTCCAGACTGTGACCGAAATTCTCAGCCGCAAGGGCTGGCTCGAAAAGGAGCGCGACGGGCGCGCCTTCCGCTACGCGGCCACGGCAACCCAGAGCGCCTACGTGGCCGGACTCATCCAGGAGGCACTCTCCTTCTCGGACGATCGCACGGCCGCCCTCGTGGGTTTTGTCGAGAGCATGCCCGGCGACGAAGCGGACGAACTCCGTGACCTCCTTACCAAGGCGCGGGCGGAAAGCGGCGATTCGTGACCATCGCGCTGATCCTCACTGCCTACGCACTCGCACTCGCTCTGGCCGTTCCCCCTCTGCTCCGCAACGCCGCCTGGGTGGATCGGGCACCCCGCCTCGCCATCGCAACCTGGCAGGCCCTCACCGTCGCGGTCGTCGGCTCCCTCGTTCTAGCCGGATTAGCCTGGGCTCTCCCCGTTGCCGGGCTCAGAGGCAAGGGAATCGGCGACATCCTCGCAGCGTGCGCAATGGCACTCCGCCAGCAGTACTCCACGCCTATCGGAGCAGCGGTCGGGTTCGGAGGAGCTCTGCTCGCGGTGGTCGTCGTGACGCGGTGCCTCTGGTTCTCAGCTGCCACAAGCACGCGCATGGCTCGGGAACGAAACAAACACCGCCGGGTTCTGGATATGATCGGTCGCCCCGATCCCGAGCGAGGAATTGTCATTCTGGACTCGGCACGGGCCGCCGTATACTGCACGCCCGGATTACACCGGCGCACGGTCGTGACAACGGCCGCTCTGCACGCGTTGAGCGACGAGGAACTTACCGCGGTCCTGGCTCACGAACGTGCCCACCTCACCGAACGCCACGACCTCGCCCTGGCCTTCGCCGCGGCCTTGGCGGCCGCGTTCGCCGGGTTGCCTCCTTTTCGCATCGCAGCGGCCGAGACCGCACGCCTGGTGGAGTTGCGTGCGGATGATGTCGCCGCCGCGCGCACCCACCGGTTGACCGTCGCCGCCGCGCTGCTGTCGGTTATCTCCGCAGCCCCGCTCACGGCGCCTGCCACGGCCCTCGGAGCCGGCGGAGTAGGTGCGGGCGCCCGCGTTCGCCGACTCCTGCCTCCCCGCCAGCCGATAGGGCGGCTACCGGTCGCCATCCTGTCGGTCAGCGTCGGGCTGCTTCTCATCGCACCCGCGCTGGTTCTCGTCGTGCCCGCGGCTACGACCGACGATCATGCCCTCTGCGCGACCATTCCCGCCTCAGTGGGCGCGACAGTCGGCGTTCAGGCCCCCGTGTCGGCCAAGCCGCAGGACCACGCTACGTGCGCCGTCGACAGCGCGGAGGAGCCCCACATCACCAGCTGATTTCCAGCTTCGGTGAGCCCATTGGACAAAGGCTTCATCGTCACCTAATCTCCTTAGGAGCATAGGTGTCAAGGCCCGTGCACGTCACGGCCGAGGTGAAAGCGAAACAAAATGGAAAATCTGTTGTTCGGAGGCACCCTGCTCGCCGCGTTCCTGGGCGGTCTTGTTGCCCTGCTCGCGCCATGCTGCGTATCCGTGATGTTGCCGGCCTATCTCGCATCGGGCATGCGACGGCGCTCAGGCATCGTGGGCACGACTCTCGTGTTCGCGGCCGGGGTTGCCACCATCATTCTGCCGATCGGGCTCGGCGCAACGGCGCTCGTCGGGCTCATAGCAGGCCAGCACACCATCGTCTTCACGATCGCAGCCACAATGATGCTGATCGGAGGCGTTGCAATGCTTGCTGGATGGAAGCTCCAACTCCCGATGATTGCCGGCAGGATCCCCACCGGCAACGGCCTCGGGTCCACCTACGGCCTCGGGTTGTTCTCGGGTGCCGCAAGTTCATGCTGCGCCCCCGTGTTGATCGGCGTTGCCGTGCTCTCCGGTGCCACCGCCTCGTTCCCGGCAGCACTGGCCGTTGGACTGACCTACGTGGCAGGCATGGTCGCACCGTTGGCGATTCTGGCCATCGTCTGGGACCGTAAGGACTGGAGTTCGAGCAAGTGGTTGCAGGGCCGCCAGATTACCCTGCACCTTGGCCGATTCCACCGCACCTTGCCCGTCGGCAACTTCGCGTCGGCACTCCTCCTCCTCGCCATGGCCGCGCTCACCTACTTTCAGGCCGCCGTGGGTCCCGGCACGACGACAGGCTGGGTTGCCCAATTCGGAGCGGATCTCCAGCACAGCGTTTCGGTCGTGACCAAGGCCCTGGCCTGGCTGCCCGGCTGGCCCGTCGCGATCCTCCTCGTCGCCGGCTTCGGCTACTTACTCTGGCGAGCCACCCGACGAAGTGATCCCGACGCCCCGAATTCGCCAGTCCACGCAGCCTCTGAGACCGACAAGGCGGCTTCGCCCGCCGCGCTCGACTCCAGCTGCTGCACCCCCACTCCGACCGATCAGCCTGCATCTGCAGGAAAGGAAGACATAAAATGAGCTCCGCACAACGAAACAAGCGGGACACGAAATCAGTCACCTCCCGCCGTCCGGGTTGGTTTGGCTGGATCATCGGCCTTCTGATCGCCGGCATCGTCCTGGTTGGCCTCTACGGCGTGTTCGCCACCGCCAATCCGGCGCAGAACGCTGGTGCTGGCGCCACCTCACAATCGGCATACGACGTCGGTACTCCCGGAATCGGGGAGATCGCGCCGGGCTTTACGTTGGCGGACAGTTCCGGAGGAGAGGTCTCCCTTGCTGACTATTCGGGCAAAAACGTGCTGCTCTTCTTCCAGGAAGGTCTCGCCTGCGAAGCGTGCTGGAGCCAGATCACCAGCCTCGAAAGCGATGCCGCGAAACTCAAGACCGCAGGAATTGACGCGGTCGTGTCGATCACTCATGACCCGGCCCAACAGTCCGCCCGGAAGACCACAGATATGGGCCTCACAACACCGGTTCTCTCGGACCCGGATCTCGACGCCTCCAAGAAGTATCGAACCAACGAGTACGGAATGATGGGCACCAGCACGAATGGGCACAGCTTCATCCTCGTCGGGCCCGATGGCACCATCACATGGCGCGCCGACTATGGCGGGGCCCCCAAGTACACCATGTACGTTCCCGTGGACCAGCTGCTGCTCGACCTGAAATCCGATACAGAATCATGATCGCGCTGACCCTGCTCACCCAGAGTGATTGTCCCTCCTGCGTCGCCGGTAAGAGTGTGCTGGCCGAGCTCGCTGAGGAATTCCCTCTTCACGTCGACGAGATCGATGTGAAGAGCGAGGAGGGTCGCGCTCTCGCATTCGAACAGCGTCTTGCGTTCACCCCCGGACTCATCGCCAACGGCCGGCTCATCGCGCACGGACGGTTATCCAAGCGGGCATTGAGACGTCACTTCACGAAAATCACCACACCCACAGGTCAAGAAAAGTCCTGACCTGCAACCTCCTCTCATCCACCTCACGGGCACGGCCGTCACCGAACCCGACACTGGGCACGCCACAATCACCTAAGCTGGTTCGGAGTACTCCGTTTGCGGGGGCGCATCGTCCGCCCCGATCGAGAGCTCAGACCCCAACCCGAAGGAGAACGATCATGGCCCGAGAATCCAGCGCCCCCGAACCAAGCGTCAAGGAGCAACGGATGGCCCGCCGAGCAGTTAAGGTTGCAGCGCTGAAACGCGAACAGGCTAAGACCCGCCGAAACCGCGCCGTCGGAATCACGGCCGCGTGGTCTGGTGTTGCGGTTATTCTTCTAATTGTCATCCTCGTCGTGACAACCAACGGAACGTCCACGGAGACTGCGGCACCCGCGGCCGTAGACGGGGTGCAGACCTTCCCGGATCAAACCTCGGAGCACGTGACAGGCAAAGTTGACTACACGCCGTCGCCTCCCGTGGGCGGTGACCACTCGGTCGGCCTACTGAACTGCGGCGTCTACTCCGAGGAAGTTTCCAACGAGGATGCCGTGCACTCTCTCGAGCATGGTGCAGTGTGGGTCACCTACGATGCTGCCGCCGTGACCGGAGACCAGCTTTCCGCGCTGAGGAAGGACATCCCCTCCACGTATGCGCTGCTGTCACCATTCCCGGAACTGACGTCTCCGATCGTCGCATCCGCGTGGGGCGTCCAGCTCAACGTCAGCACTCCAGATGATCCTCGTCTCGCCGCCTTCCTGGCCAAGTACCGGGGCGCCGCTACGGCGCCGGAACCGGGCGCGCCCTGCACCGGCGGCACCGACGGACCAGGGAAAGTGTCCTGATCAATGGCAGCACTCAGTGATTTCACGACGAACAATCTAGACAAGCAAGGATTCGAGGATCTGGATTCGGACGCCAAGTCTTGCTATGCAGGGCCCCTGCGATTCACGCCGGCAGCGGGAACCGTGCTTATCGCTGTCGGATTGACTTTGCAGTCGCCCACTTTTCTGGGAATCGGGGCACTCGTTCCACTTAGCGGGGCACTGTTCCCCCGAGGAATGATCCTTGATCTGGTTTACAATTTGGGCATTCGACACCTATTTCATGGGCCAGCGCTTCCGCCCACGCCGACACCACGCCGGTTTTCGTACCTGCTGTCCACCGTGCTGCTGGTGGGCTCTGCTCTGTCGTTCTCTTACGGGCTTTCAGCGTTGGGAATCATCCTGGGAGGAGCCGTCGCTGTGGGAGGCACAATCCTCACCACCACCCACTGGTGTCTCGGTTCGTGGCTATACAGACTATTTTTCCGTCAGTCAGCGACGAGGTAAGACCCGCTGAAGCACGCCGTGAAGGGCGGGGTGCCGGGGATACACCCGGTCCCCTGTCCTGTCACGGACCGGTGTACTGGAGGATATACAGCCCACTGTCACGGTCCGAGGCGAGCACGTACTTCTGGCGGTTCGGATGCGTGCAAACCTGTACGCCCCAGAAGTTGTTTCCGCCGCCGTCGATGCAGCTGCCGACCCCCTGAATCCCGGTCGAACCGTAGCTGAGCACACGGAACCCACCCGCGTAATACGAGATGAACGCGCGGACTTCGTCGGGGTCTGTGGCCACCTCGTGGACCGACAGGTCACCGAAGCCTGAGGCGAACGCGGGATCCTGGCCTTCCGGCAGGTAGTACTGGTCCACCTCTGCCATGGTGTTCGTGTCATACAGATGGACATCGCCCCATCCGTCGAATACCGCCTTGAGATCCACCGTGTGGCCGTCGGTCCCGACGGGCGGAGCCGCGGTTCCGGCGCCGGAGGCGTCACAGCTGTATCCGGCCGGGAGACCGCCGAGAATCCGGAAGCAGTCAGTGCACGAGACGAAGACAGCCGGGATCCCTGCCGTTGCGAGCATCGACACCAGAGCCTCGTATCCGCCATCGCCCATTGTCGCTGTCACGCGGTAGGGGTCGACGGCCGCGAAATCGGTGTCCGAGAGGAACTGGGGACTTGCCGGATTCTTGACATTCAGCTTCGCGTAGCCGCCGTAGCGCTTCGGTTCGGAGAAAGCGGTCGATATTCGTCTGGCCCTCGCCGCGGATCGGGCTCGCGACTTTCACAGGTTTTCGACGTGAACCCGAGCACCTCCCATCCCCCTGCCGCGCTGTACTGTAGATCCCATTGCCGTGCCTAACTCCAGGACGACGCCCACCCGAGGAGAACCACATGTCGGTCGGCCTGCTCGCCGTAGTCGATGACATCCTTACCGCCGCTCTCAAAGCGAGCGCTAAGACCGCAGGCGTCGTCATCGACGACGCGGCCGTCACCCCGCAGTACGTTCAAGGCCTATCGCCGGCGCGTGAGCTCCACGTCGTCTGGCGCATCGCGCTGGGCAGCCTGTTCAACAAGTTCGTCATCATCATTCCGATCGCTCTGCTCCTTTCCGCATTCGCGCCCTGGGTTTTGCCGTTTCTGTTGATCATCGGCGGTACCTATCTGTGCTTCGAGGGCGCAGAGAAAGTCACCGAGTGGTTCGGCGTTCATCACGCCACTGACGAGAGTGAACCGCGGGATGAGGGAAAACTCATCTTCGGCGCAATTCGCACCGACCTCATCCTGAGCACAGAGATCCTGCTCATCGCGCTGGCCAGTCTCGATCCGAATTTTGGGGTCTGGATGACGCTCGGCGCTTTGGTGGTGATCGGCCTCGGCATGACAGTGCTCGTCTACGGCGCGGTCGCCTTGCTGGTCAAGATCGACGATGTCGGTCTGGCGCTGATGAAGAACCCCGCACGACGGATGCGACGCACGGGTGCGCGCATCGTGCGCTCTATGCCTGCCGTGTTCCGGGCAATCGGCATCATCGGAACTGTCGCCATGTTGTGGGTCGGTGGCCACCTGGTGATCGTGAACCTGGCCGACACAGTCTGGCACGGTCCCTACGATGTGCTGCACGCCGTGACGCAGGCGGTCGAATCTGCCGGGCCCGTCGTCGTCTGGGTCACAGACACTGCGATGTCGGCCGTGTTCGGGCTCATTCTGGGTCTGATCGTTGTCGCGATCATTTCCGGAATCTCGGGCCTTCGAAGAAGCACATCCGAGCGCCGCATCTAGAAGGCGACCGTGCGGGAGCGTTGCGCGACCGCGGCCTCACCATACGGATAGTCGGAGACGACCGGTGCGCTCAGGGCTCCCAGCCGGGCCAGCTGCTCAGCGCTCAGCTGCACGTGGGCCGCGGCAAGGTTCTCGGTGAGCTGTTCGACGCTTCGCGCACCGAGGATCACCGAGGTCACCCCCGGTTGCGCTTCGAGCCAGGCCAGAGACACCTGTGCGCTCGTGGCACTGATCTCGGTCGCGATCTCGGCGACGGCATCGATGATGTGCCACGTGCGCTCTTTCTTATTACGCGGGGCCCAGGCCTCCATTCCACGCGCGGGGTCTTCGCCCAGCCGCGTTGCACCGGTGGGATCGGTGTCACGCTGGTACTTGCCCGAAAGCCACCCGCCGCCGAGCGGCGACCAGGGCAAAAGCCCCAGGCCCCCATCGAGGGCCGCCGGCACGATCTCAGACTCGATCTCGCGAACGAGCAGGCTGTACTGCGGCTGGAGTGTGACCGGCGCGGTGAAGCCCCAAGCCTTCGCCACGTGCACGGCTTTCGTCAGCTGCCAACCGAGAAAATTGGAGAAGCCGTAGTAGCTGATCTTGCCGCTTCGGATGGCGTCGTCGAGAAAGCGCAGCGTCTCCTCCAACGGCGTCACCGGGTCCCAGGCGTGCAGCTGATACAGGTCGATGTGCTCCGTTCTCAGCCGACGCAGTGAATCGTCGAGGGCCCGGCGCAAATGTCGACGACTGGTACCCCGATCGTTGGGGCCGTCGCCCATGGGGAACCGGCCCTTGGTGGCGAGAACGACCTGCTCCCTCTCGGTCGGGTGGGAGGCCAACCACGACCCGATCATCTCCTCCGAAGTTCCGGAACTGTAGACATCCGCTGTGTCGATGAGAGTGCCGCCGGCGTGCACATACGTGTCCAGCAGCGCGTTGGCCATCTCCTCATCGGCTTCCGCCCCAAAGGTCATTGTGCCCAGTGCGTAGGTCGAAACGACTGCTCCGCTGGTGCCGAGTGTGCGATATCGCATCTGCCGGTCCTATTCTTCTTCGAGGCGGTTGACCCGCAAGGTGACGTTTTGACAGGCACAAACACTGTGCCTGCACCCCATTATCCGTCGGCGCCATGACCGCGACGGATGCGAGGGTGCGCTCGAGGCTGTCGGCCGCCGTGATCTGCGAGGCTCGGCGCATCCGAAAGATCGCCGCG
>JBBQDC010000039.1:0-22501 GCA_038319305.1 Actinomycetales bacterium
CCTCGGCGCGGTTGTTCGCCACGCCTCGACACAACTTCGGCAGTTTGCCTGAGCCCGAGGAGCACCATGTCGTTTGCGTTCACAGCCCGCCTGCCGCTTTCCCGCCATGAGGTTGACCGTGACCACGAGTCGCGCGCCACCACCGGGCTGCTTGACACGCTGCACACGGATGACGACACCCGCGTGCTCGCGCTCTGGCGGGGCTCGGCCCTGATGGAAGCCACGACCCCTGCCTGCCTGCGCCTGCTGGCACCCGGCCAGATTCCCCCCAGCGACCTCCGGATCTACCTCGGTCGTTCCCTGTCCATCGATGCGCCCGAGCCCGTGGGCACCCCGCTGGTCGCGGCGGTCCTGACCGATGCGCAGGCCGCGGCTCTCGAACCCGACGAATCCCGCTGGGCGCCGCTCCGCCATGTGGCGACCACCCTGTCCGACCGTGACGCGGGACTGTTCACCGAGACGCTCGGTGTTGCGAACTGGCACGCCTCGCACGCCCACTGCCCGCGCTGCGGCACCGCCACCCTGGTCGAGAACGCCGGCTGGACACGGCGTTGCCCCGACTGCGGTGGCCAGGTGTTCCCGCGCACCGACCCGGCCGTGATCGTCCTGATCACCGACGCCGACGACCGCATCCTGCTCGGCTCGAACGCCCTCTGGGAAGGCAACCGCTACTCGCTTCTCGCGGGCTTCGTCGAACCGGGCGAGTCGCTCGAGGCGGCCGTCATCCGGGAGATGTTCGAGGAATCCGGCCTGAAGGTGACCGACCCGGTCTACCTCGGCTCCCAGCCCTGGCCGTTTCCGGCCTCGATCATGTTCGGTTTCACGGCCCGCCTCGCCGACGGAGAGCAGCCGGCGGCACTGATGCCCGACGGCGAGGAGATCCTCGACCTGCGCTGGTTCAGCCGTGACGAGCTGCGGGCCTCTGGCGACGCCATCATCCTGCCTGGCCGCTCGTCGATCGCCCGGGCGATCATCGAGCACTGGCTCGGTGCACCTCTCGATTTCGGTCCCGACGAGGTGCACGGATGGCGCTGACGGCCGCGTCGCTGCTGGCCGGCCTCGATGACCAGCAACGGGTGGCGGCCGAGGCGCTCGTGGGGCCGGTGTGCATGCTCGCCGGCGCCGGCACAGGTAAGACCCGCGCCATCACCCACCGCATCGCCTACGGCGTCATGACCGGCGCGTACGCGCCGAACCGGGTGATGGCCCTCACCTTCACGGCGCGCGCCGCCGCGGAGCTGCGCGGCCGGTTGCGCCAGCTCGGCGCCGGGGGCGTCGCCGCCCGCACGTTCCACTCGGCGGCACTGTCCCAACTGAACTACTTCTGGCCGCACGTCGTCGGCGGTCAGGCGCCCCGCATCCTCGACGGCAAGGGCCGTCTGCTCGGCCACGCCGCCGAGACCCTGAAACTCAAACTGGACACGGCCACCCTGCGTGACCTGGCCGGCGAGATCGAGTGGCGCAAGACCTCCGGTCTCGGCATCGAGGCCTACGGGGCGGGGATCGCACGGCGCAGCCTGCCCGGTCGGCTCGATGTGGACCAGGTGCTGGCCATGATGGAGACCTACGAGCGACTCAAGGACGACCGCAAGCAGATCGATTTCGAAGACGTGCTGCTGGCGATGGCCGGCATGATCGAGGCCGAGCCCTCCGTCGCCCTGCAGGTGCGCGAGCAATACCGCTTCTTCGTCGTCGACGAATACCAGGACGTCTCTCCGCTGCAGCACGACCTGCTCTCGCTCTGGCTGGGGGAGCGCCGCGACCTCTGCGTCGTCGGCGACGCCAGCCAGACCATCTACTCCTTCGCGGGTGCCCGCAGCGACTATCTGCTCGACTTTCCCAAACGGTGGGAGAACGCCACCGTCGTGCGCCTCGAGCAGAACTACCGGTCGACGGGGGCGATCGTCCAGACCGCCAATCAGCTCATGCGCGGGCGGGCCGGTGCCCTCACGCTGCGTGCCCATGCCAGTGAGGTCGGCACCGAACCCGTTGTGCGCGAATACCCGGGCGACATGGCAGAGGCCCGCGGCGTTGCCCAGAATATCGTCGAGCTGATCGAGGCCGGCACCCGCCCGGAAGACATCGCCGTTCTGTTCCGCGTGAACGTGCAGGCTGCCTTTCTCGAAACGGCCCTCGGTGACGCGGGCGTGAGCTACCAGATTCGCGGGTCCAAGCGCTTCTTCGACCTGGCCGAGGTCAAACAGGCGGTGATGCAGCTGCGGGCGGCATCCGTCTCGATCATCGGTGAACCGCTGTTCAAGTCCGTCAGCGACGTGCTGCGCTCCCTCGGCTGGAGCCAGACGGCGCCGGAGGCCCAGGGCGCCGTGCGCGACCGCTGGGAATCGCTGAACGCCATCATAAGTCTCGTCGACCAGGCGGCGCCGGAGACCACGTTCCGCCAATTCACCGATGAGCTGATGGAACGTCAGGCCGGCCAGCACGAACCGACGGTATCCGCTGTGACCCTCGCCACCCTGCACTCCGCGAAGGGCCTCGAATGGGATGCGGTCTTCCTGATCGGGCTGTCGGAAGGGCTCGTTCCGATCAGCTACGCGGGCACCTTCGAACAGATCGATGAGGAACGCCGGCTGCTCTACGTGGGCATCACCCGGGCGCGCAAACGGCTGGCCCTGAGCTGGTCGGCGACCGGCCACCAGCAGCGAAGCCCGCGGGAGCGCTCCCGGTTCCTGTCCGAGATCGGCGCCCGCGGGGTGCGCGCGCCGGGCGCCCGCGCCTCCTGACCTGCGCCCACTTTTCCTCTCACTCGCCAGGCGCGAGACGGGCCGCGATGTGCGAGCGGCGTCCCGGTCTAGCCTGGGTCGGTGTGATGAGAGAACGTTGCCAGCAGTTCGCCGATGCGGTGGTCGCTGTCTAGCGGGTGGCGCAAGGGCATTGAGGTGTTCAGGAGATAGCTGTTACGGCGGCCCTCGCGCACCCGCTCAAGGTATCCGGCTTCTTCCAATTCCGTGACGATGCGTTGCGCGGCCCGCTCTGTGATCCCCACCATGTCGGCGATATCGCGCAGGCGAGCGTTCGAGTTCTCGGACACGCAGAGCAGAACGTGGGCGTGATTGGTCAGGAATGTCCAGTGCGCCATTGCTCGATCATACCGTTGACGGCACGAGGTGTCCCTCAACAAATCTCCCGAATCATTTAACGTGCTACAGTTTTCCTGTTTTAGCAGTCGGGTTACTGAGGAGTTGATGATGGTCGATGCGGTACTGGTGGCAGGCGTGCTGATGGCGGCCCCACTGGCAGCCCTTGGCGGAGCCGTGGTGGGGCTTTGGTCGCGGGATGCGGCGGCACGGTTCGCAGCGAGCGTCGTTACAGCCGGGTGGATCGCGTCGATCTGCCTCGCGCTACTCCGCCTCGGTGCACCCACGACTGGAGGCGTCACCAGCGTGAGGATACCTGGGCTAGGGGTCGACTCGTTGGCGTTGCTGTTGCTGTTGCTGGTGTTGGGGTTGAGCGCTCTGATCCAGTTCTTCGCCGTGCGTTACCTGCGCGGGGATGCTCGTCAGGTCTGGTTTGTCGTCACCGTCAATCTGGTGACGGCCTGCACGGCCCTGATGGTGTGCACCGTCACGATCCTCGGATTCGGGCTCGCCTGGGTGGCTGCCGGTGCCAGCCTGGTCGCCTTGCTGGCCACCTATTCACATCTGCCGCAGGCCCGAGACGGGGTGCGACGAACCGCCGCACGATTCCTGATCGGGGACATTCCTTTCGTGGTGGCTGTGATGATGCTCATGGTTGCGGCCGGCGGGGATGTGCTCCTCAGCGATCTTGGACAAGCGCTCGCCGGGCTACCGAGCTCCCTGGCCATGGTCGTTGCGATTCTGTTGGTGATTCCGGCGCTCGCCCGATCCAGTCAGGTGCCGTTCCACGGGTGGCTTCCGGCAACACTGGCCGCCCCGACCCCGGTGTCCGCCCTGATGCACGCCGGGGTGGTCAACGCGGGCGCGATCCTGATCCTGCGCTTCTCGCCGGCGGTCGGCGAATCCGGTGCGGCAATGACGGTTGTCTTCTGCGCGGGTGCACTGACACTGGGCTACGCGTCCGCGGTTCGGCTGATCAAACCGGACGTGAAGGGTCGCCTGGTCTTCTCGACCATGGCCCAGATGGGCTTCATGATGCTCGCCTGTGGCATCGGCGCATTCGCAGCCGCGGTATTCCATCTCATCGCCCATGGGCTCTTCAAGTCCGCACTGTTCCTCGGCGCCGGCTCCGGAGTCGCACGAGAGGTACAGCAACGGGGTTGGCCGACCCGCAAGATCACCCACTGGCCCCAGGCCACCGCAGCCCTCGCACTGGCAGTGACGGTGCCCATCGGGGCGATTGTCTCGGCCCGGCTGCTCCTTGGCATCGAGTTGTCGCCCGCAAGCCAGGCACTCCAGCTATTCGTTGTCTTCACCGCCGCGGTGGCGCTCGGAACCACGCTGTGGACGCATTTCTCGGCTAGCACGGCGATCATCGGTGGCCTTTCGATCACCGGGTTGACCTTTGGCTACACCGCCCTCATCAACCTGTTCGATACCGTCCTGAATTTCGCACCTGTCCCTGCTGCGGTGAACGCGTGGTGGCTGCTGATCCCCGGAACCGCGCTCTTCACGCTCCCGCTGATGCAGCGCTTCCGGTCAGGCAACCGTGCCAGCCATCGCCTCTATGCCCTTGCCCTCGCCGCGGGGACCCCGACCGCGGGTCCCAAGCGGCACCTGAGTGTAGTTCCTGAAGGAGCCGTGTCATGAGCCTCGAAATCCGGGCCGCTGTCGCCCGCGCCACACGCACAGTCATCCCGTCGTGGCCGCTGTCGTCGTTCATCGCCGTCAACCCGTTGGGCGGGCACGAATCGGAAGATTTCGATCGCGCCGCGGCAACACGACCAGGGGACGCTTTTCTTGCCGACTATCACACCGGGCGAATCACCGACCCTGACCTGATCGCGGCGGTCCTGCAGCGTGTCCCCGAATTGGCCGGGGCCGGAAACGTAGTCATCGGTAACAGAGTGTGGGCTGCGGCCGAACTTGTCGCGGCCGAACTGGTTCACGCCGACCATCAGGGAATGCCGCCCTCGTCGACACCGGCGCCTGACCTGGTGGATGAGCTCGTCTCGAAATGGGTTGCCGCCTACCTCGACCCGCACCCACTCTGGGAGATGCCGGACCGGGATCAGGGCCTGTGGGCCGCGTGGATGGCAATGGCCCGCTACGACCCTCACCTGCCTAAAGCGGCGAGGCGACGACTCCGCGATCTACCGCGGACGCCCGATGAGGGCCTCGCCCAGGCGCTTGACCGATTGGGCGTGCACGGTAGCGAGACTGAGTTGGTTCTTCGGCTGGAATCGCACAAGCTGCCCGGATGGGTCGCACATATCAAGTGGCGGTCCGACCACGTCGGAGATATCGACGTGACCTCGTATCTGGCGGTCCGTATCACTCTGCGGTGGGCGCTCGGCCTGCCACTCCCACGTCCGGTGGCCGAGCCAACAACAGAACGAGCCACCGTCTGGGCGAGGGCCGCAGCGCTCATCCCCATGCTGTCGGAGGATCCCGCATCGTCCGACACGCACGTGCGTGTGGCACGAATCCTGGGTTTGCACCCCCCGCAGCTGCACGCCGTCACGTGGCAAAGTGCCTACGAAGAGCACTACCGGGAGCAGCTCGTTACAGCGCTGCGCACGACCGCAACCACCACCTCCAACCCGAGTGTGCAGGTGGTGATGTGCATCGACCCCCGCTCAGAAGGAATGCGCCGTCATCTTGAGGACGACCCCGATATTGAGACTTACGGATTCGCAGGATTCTTCGGAGTGCCGATCCGCTTCACCAGCTATCAGGCGCGGGGCAGCATCGATGCACTGCCTGCTCTCCTTGCTGCTCACCATTCGGTGACCGAGACCACGAACAATGTTCATCACGCGCGGCGACGCGCCAGTGCGCTTCGCGTTCGGGATGCTTTCGCCGCCGGATTGCACGCCAGCGAAACCGTCCCGGCAGCCCCGTTTGCGCTCGCCGAGACGCTCGGCTGGTTCTCTGGGGCAACCACCCTTCTACGCACGTTCTGGCCCGGCAGCACCCCCTTCATTGGACGGCTCCTCCACCAGACAACGCCCGCCATGGCCACCGAGGTGACCATCGACACTGCGTTCACCCTGGACGAACGGGCCGGCCTGGCCGAGACAGGCATCCGCATGATGGGCCTGGATCGTCAGGCTCCGCTCATCATCCTGGCCGGCCACGGGTCGACGAGCACCAACAACCTGTACCAGTCAGCGTTGGACTGCGGAGCCTGCGGGGGAAACCCGGGAGCCGCCAATGCCAGAGCCGCGGCCGCCATCTTCAACGACCCCGAAGTCCGCCGCATTCTGAGCAGCCGGGGACTCCCGATCCCGGACACTACTTTCTTCGTAGCCGCAGAACACAACACAGTGTCTGACCGCATCGACATTCTTGACTCGCAGCTGATCCCCGACAGCCACACGACCTCCGTCACTTTCTTCCTTGAGACCCAAACAACGGCCGCCGATCGGCTCGTGACGGAACGGGCAGCTCAATTGCCCGGCGCGACACGACACTCACTGACACGTCTGCGCCAACGCGCCAACGACTGGGCGGAGGTGTATCCGGAACTTGGTCTCGCCGGCAATGCCGCCATGATCATCGGTCCCCGCGAGATGACGCGGGGAGTGAATCTTCAGCGACGCGTTTTTCTGCACTCCTACCGACCGGAATGTGACCTCGATGGGTCCGCTCTGGAAACGATCATGACCGCCCCCTTGGTCGTCGCCCAATGGATCAACCACCAGTATTACTTCTCCACCGTCGACCAGAACTGCTGGGGGGCCGGCACCAAGACCATCCACAACGCGATCGGAACGATCGGCGTTCTCTCCGGTCACACCGGTGACCTCAGGCGTGGCCTGCCACTGCAGTCGGTCGCCATCGGCAACCGGGACCTGCACGAACCGATGCGACTCAGCGTTCTCATTCAGGCGCCCCTCGACCGAATCGGGACCATCATCTCCCGCAACCAGGTTCTTCGGCACCTGTTCGACAACAACTGGATAACCCTCACCGCGCGCAACGACGCAGACAGCACCTGGTACCGGTACAGCACCTACGGCTGGATCCCGGAACCGCACCTCGACGTCACCACACAAGGAGATTAGCCATGGACGCACTCACAAAAATGATTCGTATCGAGATCGTGATCCCAGGCCGCGACGCACCATCGGTCAGGGAACTCATCACCGCCGCCGGAGCCACCGGCTACACGGCAGTCTCCGGTGTCTCCGGACTCGGGCACCACGGACCGCACTCGGGTGCTTTGCTGTTCAACGAGTACGACACTCTCACGATGCTCATTACCGTGCTGCCACCGGAGAAAGCACTGGCGCTCATCGGCGCCGTCCGGCAGCTACTCGAGGACGGGCCCGGAGTCATGTTCGTCGCCGACACCTACGTCAGCAGACCGGAATACTTCGCATGAGCACCCACCCGTACGCCGGCGCGAAAATAGCGTTCGCCACCATGCACGGCAAAGAACACCTCGCCCGACCTCCGTTTTGCGACACCCTTGGAGCCGACGTCGTGGCACCCGCGGGTTTGGACACTGATCAGTTCGGCACCTTCTCGGGAGAGATTCCCCGAACGCTCAGCCCCGGAGCCGCAGCGCGGGTTAAAGCCAGGCTCGGCATGAAACTGGCAGGCACCCCGTACGGACTTGCCTCGGAGGGCAGCTTCGGCTCCGGCCTCGGATTTCTGGTCGAACACCACGAAATTCTGATTTTTATTGACGAGATCCGCGGCCTCGACCTGGTCGAAGGCACCATCGCGACCTCAACGCTGCCGCCCGGAAAAGCCATCACCACTGTGGATGCCGCGCTCACCTATGCAACGGCCATCGGATATCCCGAACAGGGCCTGGTGCTTCAGGGTGGCGCCGCAGGCGAGATCATCCGCAAAGACCTGAACACCATCGAGGCGCTATCGCACGCAATGCTGCAGCTGCTCCGCCACACACCGGACCGATCCGTCATCATCTCGCCCGACTACCGCGCACACCGCTGCTCCTCCCGCGCCGAAGTCATCACCACCCTGGCTCAGAAAATGGCCAGACGGCTTGACACGCCCTGCTCCCGCTGTGACACACCGGGATTCGGACAAATAAGCATTGAACGCGGACTGCGCTGCTCCGACTGCGGACAACCCACCCACGTGATCGCCGCCGACATCCTCGGTTGCGGACTCTGCCCCCACACCGTCCGCGCCCCCCGAACGAACCGGGTCGCATCACCTCAATGGTGCGACGCCTGCAACCCCTGAATTGCCCCGTCATTGTGATAGCCCCGCGCGAGAACGGTGGACTAGTCTCCCATACATGAACGCTTCGGACCCCGACCAGGAACCCCTGCCTCCCCCCGGCAGCGACGCCCAATGGACGTTCCTGACCAACCACGCGCACGTGCTCGTCACGATCGCGCGGGATCCGCAATGCCGGATGCGTGAGGTTGCCTCCCGGGTTGGCGTCACCGAGCGCGGCGCGCAGAAGATCATTGCCGACCTCGTGCAGGGCGGCTACATCACGAGAACCAGAATCGGACGACGGAACAGCTACCAGATCGCCACCGGGAGGCCGTTCCGGCATCCGGTCAGCGACGGCCATGAACTCGACGAATTGCTCGCCGTTCTCGTGCCGATCCCTCCCCAGACATTGGACACATGAACTGGGGTTCGCTAATCTGGGGAGCGTTCTGATCGTACCGTCACATCCATCATCCAGTTCGGAGAGTCAGTCATGACCGCCGAAGGCACCACCCCAGCAGGCACCCTGGAGGCCCCACCGGCCAAAGCGGCGGCAGGAATCATCGTGGCCGGCCACGACGGCTCGACCGATATGTTATGCCTGCGGCCGATGACGCGCCGGCGCCCGGGGCGGTGACCCAGACGGATGCCTACCGACCCGCAGGCAACGGCAGCCACCGAGCACGCCGAGTGGCACACACTCTCGGTCGCTGAAACCACGGCGGCGCAGGGCGTCGACCCCACCACCGGGCTTTCGGCAGCCGCCGTCGCCGACCGCAGGCAACTCCACGGACCGAATCTGCTGGCCGAGCCGAAACGGGTGCCGACCTGGCGCAAGATCGTGCATCTTCTGACCGAGAAAATGACGATCGTGCTGCTGGTGGCCGCAATCGTGAGCGCCGTCGTCTCCCGGGAGCTGGAGACTCCGATCGTGATCCTGGCCGTGATCATCCTGAACACCATCCTGAACTATGTGCAGGAGCGGCGAGCCGAAAGCAGCCTGCAGGCGCTGCAGAAGCTGTCGGAAGGCAGGGCCGTCGTGCGCCGCGACGGCACCGAAGTCGAGGTGCAGCGTTCCGAGCTGGTGCCAGGCGACATCGTGCTCCTTGATGCCGGTGACTCCGTTCCGGCCGATGGCCGCCTCATCGACAACGCCGGCCTGCAGGTGGCGGAGGCAACCCTGACCGGGGAGTCCGAGCCGGTCGGCAAGACGACCCCGGCGCTGGATGAATCCGGGTTGCCGCTCGCTGACCGCCACAACATGCTCTTCATGAACACCATCGTCACCCGGGGACGGGCAACCATGGTGGTCACCGACATCGGCATGGGCACGGCGGTCGGCGGTATCGCGGCGCTGCTGAGCGAGGTGAAGAACGACAAGACGCCGTTGCAGCGGAGGATCGACCAGCTGGCCCAGGTGCTCACCATCGCGGCGCTGGTCGTGGTGGCGATTGTTTTCGTTCTGGGCCTACTGCGCGGGGAGTCCTGGACCGATCTCCTGATCACGGCAGTGTCGCTGGCCGTGGCGACCATCCCCGAGGGTCTCACCGCGGTCGTCGCGTTCACCCTGGCGATGGGTGCCTCGAGGCTGGCCGCCCAGGGCGCCATCATCAAACAGCTCTCGGCGGTGGAAACTCTCGGCAGCGTCAGCCACATCGCCACCGACAAGACCGGCACGCTGACCATGAACGAGATGACGGCCCGCCGGTTGCAGACCTATGGCCGCGATTTTCGCATCACCGGCGAGGGCTACTCCACCACGGGCAGGATCCTCACCGGCGACGACCGTCCGCTGCCCGACCTCACCGAGGCGTTCCTGACCATGGCCCTGTGCAACGATGCCGGAGTGAACGACGGCGTACTGGTCGGTGACCCGACTGAAGGAGCACTGGTCGTGCTGGCCGAGAAGGGCGGCATCGACGTCGCCGGCGCGAGGCGGTCCCACCCGCGGGTGGCCGAGGTCCCCTTCGATTCCGACTACAAATTCATGGCCACGTTCCACCGAATGGCGGAGCCTTCGACCGGGCCGAGCCTGCCCGGGCTGCGCTGCTTCGCCAAGGGTGCACCGGGCGCTCTGATGCCCCTGACCGACTCCGTGATGGGCATCGACGGCATCCGCCCCCTGGACGACCCGCTGCGCCAACGGATCCACGATTCGATACAGGAGCTGGCCGGCGAGGGCCTCCGCACGATCATGATTGCAGGACGTTCCCTTGACCCCGGAACGGTTCCCGACGAGGGCTCAGGTCGGTCGTTGGTCACGGGCCTGACCCTGTACGCCATCGTCGGAATCGTCGACCCACCCAGGGTCGAGGCGGCAGAGGCCATCGCGGTGGCGCTCGGCGCCGGCATCCGCGTGCACATGATCACGGGCGACCATCTCGTGACGGCTTCGGCCATCGCGCGTAATCTGGGTCTGCCGGGAGAGGCCGCTGCCGGCCCCACGCTGGACGACCTCGACGACAGTGAACTCGCTGCCCGCGCCGCCGACTACGGAGTGCTTGCCCGGGTCACCCCGGCCCACAAGATTCGGGTGGTCAGGGCGCTGCAGTCCGGCGGCAATGTCGTGGCCATGACCGGTGACGGCGTCAACGACGCGCCGGCCCTGAAGCAGGCGGACATCGGCATTGCCATGGGTATCACAGGCACGGATGTCTCAAAAGGCGCCGCCAACATGATCCTCACCGATGACAACTTCGCAACGATTGTCGCTGCGGTGAGGGAGGGACGCGGCATCTATGCCAACATCCTGAAGTTCGTCAGGTTCCAGCTGACAACGGCGTGGGGGTTCGTGATCATCTTCCTGATCGCGGGCGTCACCGGGTGGGCCGCCGGTGCTCCGTTCACGGCCCTGCAGATTCTCTGGGTCAACATCATCATGGACGGCCCACCCGCGCTCGCGCTCGGCGTGGACCCGGCCGAACCCGGAACGATGAGCCGGCCGCCGCGCCCGTCGGACGAACGGCTACTGACCAGGGAACGGCTGCTCCGGATTCTGGGGTCCGGCCTCGTTATGGCCGTGGGAACGCTGACCGTGCTGACCCAGGCGCCGTCGCTCTTCCCGGACAGTGCGGGGAACCCGGTCTTCGCCACTACCCTCGCCTTCACGACCTTCGTCTTCTACCAGGTATTCAACCTGCTCAATGTGCGCTCGGACACGCACTCCGTCTTCTCGCTCCAGACCTTCACAAACCGCAGCATCTGGGTAGCCCTCATCGCCGTGATCATCCTTCAGATCCTCGTGGTTCAGATCGATGTCTTGCAGGGACTCTTCGACACCACCTCACTCTCGGCGACCCAATGGGGCCTGGCCGTGCTGATCGGGTCGTCGGTGCTCTGGGTCGAAGAGATTCGGAAGGCTGTCGTGCGGGCCACCGGGCGCCGCATGGTTCGCGGCTGAGGCCTTCCCTCTCGGGTGGTTCCGGTCTTCCTGCCCGGAGGTGAGCCCTATTCTTCCCGGCTTTGGTCTGATGGGCTGGAACGGGGTGGTGGCGCGTCGGACGGATTCTCCGCCGTCAGCGAGCCGGCGTACGCGCGTGCGGTGGGGTCCAACCGGACCTTGACCAGGCTGGCGATCGTGGTGAAGGTCAGAACAAGTGCAATCACGATGAGGCTGAGGTTGGTACTGATCTCCGGGATCGAGTCCAGTGCGAACAAAAGGTCGGTGCTGCCGATGGCCAGCAGCACGATGAACAGGGGAGTGACCGCCCGGCGGCCGGCGATACGCGTGAACAGTCGCCCGCCGACGTAATCGGGAGTCACCGTGAGGGCGCGGCGCGCCACCCGAACCAACCGGTTGTCCTGCACGTCCGGGTCGACGTCGCGGTGCCGGAAGAGTTGCACGGCCCTCACCACGAGGATCAGTCCGAAGATCAGGAACATGAACGAGAGCAACTGGAGCAGAGCAGCTCCCAGAGCAGTGAACACCGCCCTAAAGACCAGCGCGAGGGCGATTCCGAAGATGAGAACCTTCTGCTGGTAGATCGCCGGAACGGCGAACGTCGAACGTCGAACGTCGACATGATGATCACGAAGACGAAGAGGTTGTCAATGGACAGGCTTTTCTCAACGAGGTAGCCCGCGAAATACTGTGCACCGAGTTCGGTGCCGACATGGGCCATGAACACCAGGCCAAAGGCCACGGCGACGGCAATCAACAGAACCGAGGACACTGCGGCTTCGCGAAATTTCACGGCGTGGGGCCGAGCCAGGGCGAGCCCCAGGTCCAGCATGAGCGGCCGTCCTCATATCGGTTCGCTTCACCGCCAGTACCGATGGGTGTTGAGCTGATTCGATCTCCGGATGAATCTCGGTCCTCAATTCTAGACCAATACAGGTGAAATAGAATTCAGTAATTTATATTCATGTTTGACGCATTGTGTGCCCCCAAACCTGGGTTCGGAGGTCCCGCAGTGCGGACGTCCACGGGTAGCCTCGAGCTGTGCCTACCTTTCCGTTCACGCGCCTGGCCGCGGTGCCCTACGCGCCTCTGCTGGTGACGCAGGCGCGCCGGCTGCGCCGCGACACGCCCCGGCTTCCCGACGCCGCCCGCCCCTGGACCGGATCCCGGCCCGGTCCCGACCCGCTGCGCATCCTCGTGCTCGGCGACTCGACCGCCGCCGGGGTGGGCGCCGAGACCCAGGCCGAGGCCCTGCCCGGCTGGATCGCGCACGAGGTGGCCGAGCGGTGGGGGCGCGGCAGCACCTGGCGTGCGATCGGTGAAAACGGTGCGACGGCCCGGGACGTGCGCGAGCGCTTCCTCACGGATGCCGCAGCAGTGCCCTTCGACCTGGCACTTGTGACAATCGGCGCGAACGACGCGCTGGGACTGCGCTCCCGGAGCGCCTTCACGAAGGATGTGCGTCGGATCGTTCTCGCCCTGCGTGCAGCGGCACCGCAGTCGGCCGTGCTCGTCTCGCTGATGCCGCGCTTCGACCGCTTCGCCCTGCTGCCGGAACCGCTCCGCGCCACCCTCGCCCGGCATGCCGCGAGCCTCGACACCGGCGCCCGCCTGGCCGTCGAGGGCCTCGACGGGGTCGTTGCGATCCCGACCCCGCCGCCCTACGTCGACGGCTTCTTCGCCAGCGACGAGTTTCACCCGAGTTCGCTCGGCTACCGACTCTGGGCCAGGTTCGTCTTCGACTCTGCACCCGGTTTGAACCTCGCCCGCCAGGCCGACTGAGACCGTCCCCGATGGCACTGCTGCGCACCCTCGACGAGGTCGTCGCGGCCGTCCTGGCGGTCGAAAACGCGCGCAACCGGCGCACGACGGATGCCGGCACACGCACCATCGTCGGCCTGACCGGCGCCCCCGGCTCCGGCAAGTCGACCGTGGGAGAGGCGCTCGTCTCCCGGCTGAACGCCACAGCCGGCAGTCCCTTCCCGGTGACCGCGGGCCTGCCCCGCGCGCAACTGGTCTCGATGGACGGCTTCCACCTGCCCCAGGCCCGCCTCGTGGACCTCGGCCGACGCGAGCGGATGGGAGCCCCCGACACCTTCGACGTCGACGGGTTCGTGGCACTGCTCCGGCTGCTCCGGTCGGCTCCGGGCGCCGTGGTGGCACCCGGCTTCGACCGGAAGATCGAAGAACCGACCCTTGGTGCCATCGAGATCGGCCGGGAACAGAGCCTGGTCGTGGTGGAAGGCAACTACCTTCTGCACGACCAGGGCGGCTGGGGCGAGGTGCGACCGCTGCTCGACCTGACCCTGTTCGTGGGGCTGGAGCCGGGCATCCGTCTCACCCGGCTCGTGGCCCGGCACGAGAGCTACGGTAAGACGCCGGCAGAGGCCAGAGCCTGGGCGCACGGCCCCGACGAGACCAACGCGCGGCTGATCGAGGGCACGCGCGCGCACGCCGACCATGAGATCGCGTTCGCCTGAGCCTGACGGGTCACAGCCGCTCGGCCAGCCCGACCTCGGGCAGCACGGCCTCGTTGCCGGGCACGATCCGGCAGCCACACCGCTCGTGCGGCCGATAGTCGCGGCGGGTGAGCGCACCGGATGCCGCGTCGATGACGAGCGCGGACTCCGCGAGGGTCGACCGCCCGAGAACCAGCCGGTCGTGGCTGATCCCGGCGACGAGGGCGGCCACGTCGAGGCTGACCCGCGGGGCCTCCGTGGGTGCCCGCCGGCTGAGCAGCTGGCACGCAATGGCCGCCCAGGCCGGATCGGAATCCAGGTGTGCCAGTTCCAGGCAATACAGACACGGGCCCACCCCCGGCTCGACCAGCGGCCCGATCCGCACCTCGCTGTCACTGAAGACCACGGGCAGGTGCGGGATATCCCGGCGCAGCCAGTGCCCGTGCCGCTCCGGTTCGAGCGCGTAGTGACCCACGACCACGGCCAGGCCGGTGCCGGGGTCGTCGGCGCCGGTCAGCCTCAGCCCCAGGGTGCCGAGCATGGAGCCGATCAGCGCGCCGGTCGGCCCTGCCCCGTCGACGCAGACGGCGCGCGGAGCGGCATCCTGTTCGGGGGAAGCCTCCATGGACAGTGGCGCCGTGCTCGGCAGGGTCTCGTCGGTCACCAGCAGGGCAGGCCGCAGCGCGCCGAGCAGCTCGAGGATGGCCTCATCGGAGGCCCCGCCCTCTCGTCCGATCATGAGTGCGCCGGAGCGGGGAACACCCACGAACAGGGCAGCGAGTACCCGCTCGAGCCCGTCGTTCACGGCCGTGATCACCACCAGCGGGCGGTCGATGCCGACCTGGATACTGTCCGGCGAACGCCAGACCACCGGATGCCGCGGATCAAGTCGATACGTCATGCGGCGATGATGCCGCACTCCGTCTCCGGCCCGTGCGAGTCATCCACAGCCCCCGGTCGCGGCGGCTGCCGGAGCTGCCGGATCCTCGGCGTCGGTCCAGCATCCGCCCCTAGGATTTGGCTATGACGACTCATCGACGTGTACTTGTGACCGGCGCCACCGGCTATATCGGCGGGCGGTTGGTTCCCCTGCTGCTGGAAGCCGGCTACGACGTGCGCGTGCTCGTGCGCACACCTCTGAAGCTGAAGGACGTCCCGTGGGTGGACCAGGTGGAGGTGGTCCAAGGTGATCTCGGTGACTTGGCCAGTGTGCGGTCCGCCGTCGTCGGTGTCGACGTGCTCTACTACCTGGTGCACTCGATGGGCACCCGCGGCGACTTCGAGAGCACGGAGCGCCTCGCGGCGAAGAACGTGGCCGCCGCCGCCTCCGCGGCCGGCGTCTCCCGCATCGTCTATCTCGGCGGGCTGCACCCGGACACCGAAGAGTTGTCCCAGCACCTGCGCTCCCGGGCCGAGGTCGGCCGGATCCTGCTCGAGTCCGGCGTACCCACGGCCGCCTTGCAGGCAGGGGTCGTGATCGGATCCGGCTCCACATCGTTCGAGATGATCCGTCACCTGACCGACGTTCTGCCCTACATGCCGGCCCCGCAGTGGGTGCGAAACAAGATCCAGCCCATCGCCGTGCGCGACGTGCTCTACTACCTCGTCTCGGCGGCCGAGCTGCCGGACGCTGTCAACCGCACCTTCGACATCGGCGGTCCCGATGTGTTGCGCTACGGGCAGATGATGAACGGATACGCCCTCGAGGCCGGCCTGCGCCAGCGCCCCATCGCGTCCCTGCCCGTGTTCACACCCTGGCTGGCATCGCAATGGGTCAACCTGGTCACGCCCATCCCGCGCAGCCTGGCCGTGCCCATCATCGCGTCGCTGCAAAACGACTGCGTAGTGCATGAGCGAGACATCGACCAGTACATTCCCCAGCCGAAAGAGGGACTCACCGGCTACCGCACCGCTGTTCGCCTGGCCCTCGGGCGGATGCGCGACGGCGACGTGGAAACCAGCTGGCGGAATGCGTCGATCGCGGGGGCATCGAGCAACCCGCTGCCCAGCGACCCCGAATGGGCCGGACACCTCGTGTATACCGACCTGAAGGAGAAGCACACCGCCGCGAAGCCGGAAGACCTCTGGCGGGTGATCGAGAGCATCGGCGGTGACAACGGCTGGTATTCCTTCCCGCTTGCCTGGGCCATCCGTGGCTGGATGGACAAGATCGTCGGCGGTGTCGGCCTGCGTCGCGGCCGCCGAAACCCCGACCACCTGCACACCGGCGACGTGCTGGACTTCTGGCGGGTCGAACGCATCGACACGGGCCGGTTCCTGCGCCTGCGCGCCGAGATGCGGGTTCCCGGCCGGGCCTGGCTGGAGATGACCGCGGCGCCGGTACCCGACGGCGGCTCCGTGTACCGTCAGCGCGCCGTCTTCTTCCCCCGGGGACTGGGCGGACGGCTGTACTGGTTCTCGATTCTGCCGTTCCACGGTGTCATCTTCAGTGGCATGGCCAATCGGATCACGGCCGCTGCCGTCGGGGAAGCCGCTGTGGAGACAGCCGTGACCGAAGCGGCCGACGCGACGGCATCAATTCCGACCGCGCCCGTCGCCGGCCGCGCCGTCTGACGGGCGCGGCCACCGCGGAGTTCGACCACCACGTCGCGGCGAACTCGGCCGCTCGGGCTCTCTCCTTCAGTGCCCGGGGCAGCTAGTGCGCGGGGAGGTGGGCCGAGACCTGGTCGTCGGGCTCGAGTTCCGGCTGGCGCTCACGGAAGAGGTTGAGCTGACGCTGGCGGTACTCGCCGACCAGGTCGGTGATGTCGTGGTGTTTGGCGTGGCCCACGTTGTTCGGCAGGGCTGAAGAATCTGGAGTCAAGGGGGACCCAATCCATCTCGGGGGAACGACCGGTGCATTTCGGGGGGAACGACCGGTGCATTTCGGGGGGAACGACCGATGCTCGGGTTTAGAGCATTCGAGAGACGTTATGTGATTCCCCGTTCGATGTCAACGCCGGACCTGTCTGCGCCTGGCAGGTCGCTGAGTAGAGTGAAAGCATGCTCCGTCCGGTACGAGTCCTGTTCCCAGCACTACTCGGAGGATTGGCCCTTCTCGGCCTGGCCACTCCCGGCCTCGCGACTGCAGCACCGGCTGCCGCTCCGGGCCCAGCACCAACCACTGTGTCGGCGAGCGTTGAGGACTTCACCTTCGACGTGTGGCACTCGGACTTCCGGCTGGGCGTCACCGCCGACGGGCACTCGCGCCTCACCACCACCGAGACGATCGTGGCCCGGTTCCCGGAAATCGACCAGAACCGCGGCATCCTGCGCGCCATCCCCACCCACTATGACGGGCACCCGACCGATCTGGAACTGGTCAGCGTGACCGACGAGACCGGTCAGCGACGCGATATCGAGACCGAAACGAGCAGTGAAGACGGCGGCGACGAGTTTCTGGAGGTGACGATCGCCGCCGACGACTATGTTCACGGTCCGCAGACCTACGTGATCACCTACGAGCAGGTCGACGTCACGTTGGAGCCGACGGATGCCCCGATCGAGGAGTTCTACCGGGAGGTCAACGGCACCGGCTGGGGCCAGCCGTTCGGCGACGTGTCCGCCACCCTCACCGTCGCCCCGGAGATCGCGCCGCGGCTCACGGGTGAGGCGGCCTGCTACCAGGGCGACAGCGACTCCTCCGCTCCCTGTGCCGATCTGATGGAGGATGCTGCCCGCGCGGCCGTCACGATTTTCGTCACCGCCGGGGCGCTCGCCCCTGCCGAAGGGCTGACCCTGGCGGTGGGGTTCGAACCCGGCACCTTCGTGCCCCGCGACCAGTCCTTCACGGCCAATCCGTTCCCGGGCATCGGCCTCGCCGCGGCCCTGGTCGGCCTGGTCGGCGCAGTTCTGGCGATCTTCGCCCGGGTCACGCGGTGGCGGAATGCGCCGGGCCGGCCGACCATCATCGCCGAATACCTGCCGCCGACGGGCGTGAACCTGCTCCAGGCCGGAAACGTCACCCGCACCAGCGCCAAGGCGATGATCGCCCAGTTCCTCAGCTTCGCGGTGCGCGGCAACGTGCGGGTGCTCGAGGGAGAGGGCACGAAGCACTACCTGCTTGAGTTGCGGAACACGCACGACCTCGATTCGGCCGAGCTCGCGGTGCTCCGGCTGCTGTTCCCGGGGTTGCACGCGGGCACGAGCCGTGACCTGAAGAAGAAAGACACCACGCTGGGCGCCGGGCTGGCCAGGCAACTCCAGGCCGGCACCGAACACGTGCTGGCAGACGGCCTGCGGGAGCAGAAGGGCGGCCGTCTTCGAAGCTGGCTGCTCGTCGGCGCCGTGCTCACCGGCATCCTGACCCTGGTCGGGTGCGTTGGGGCGTTCGTCACGGAGGTGGGCGGGGTGTGGCCGTTCCTCGTGCTGGTTCTCGGCATCGGCGCCTCGGTCACGACCCTGATCGTCGCCGCGAGTGTGCGCCCGCTCACCGCTGCCGGCGCCGAGCTGCGCGACTACCTGGCCGGCGTGAAGCTGTACATCGATATAGCCGAGACCGACCGGCTGCGGATGCTGCAAAGCCCCGCGGGGGCGCTGCGGTCGCCCTACCGGCCGGATCCGGCATCCATTCACGGCCTGTCTGGCCTGCCTGACGCTGTGCAGCCGGGGCAGGTGCTGAAGCTCTACGAACGTCTGCTGCCGTTCGCGGTGCTGTTCGGCCAGGAGAAGGAGTGGGCACAGGTTCTCGGCGACTACTACGCCCGGAGCGACGTACAGCCGGACTGGTACGCTGGGTCCGCTCCGTTCAACCCGGTCTGGTTCGCCGCCGGGTTGAGCTCGTTCACGAGCTCCACCTCGGCCTCCTGGTCGGGAAGCGCTTCGAGTTCCTCCAATTCCGGTTCGGGTGGGGGTGGCTCGGTTGGCGGCGGTGGAGGCGGCGGCGGAGGAGGAGGCGTCTGATGGGCACCCCGGTCGACCCGACATTCACGCGTTCCGCACTGGCCCCCGGCCTGCTCGGAGCCATCATCCTGATGGGCGGACTCGCTCTGCTGGACTCCGAGAGCTTCATCATCATCCGCTACGCCGTCAGCATCCTTGCGCTGATCATCTGCGTCTTCGCCATCCAGGCGAAGGCCTGGCTGTGGCTGGTCGGTCTCGTGCCGATCGCGGTGCTCTGGAACCCGATCGTGGTCATCGACCTGTCTGGCCAGGGCTGGGTCTCCGCACAGTTCATCGCGGCGCTGGTCTTCATTCTCGTCGGCGTTGTGACCAAGGTTCCGGTCCACCGGGATTGACGAGCTGGCGCAGGGCGTAGACTGAACCTACGTCGAAATAGCCCGCTTACCGTCTTGACCGTGCCGCTGCATCACAAATGCCGGTGGCGCAAATATGGTTGACACGTTGCTCGATTCAGGCTTCGACGTATCGATCGCACCGGTGTCCACGGATGCCGCACCACGTCGAGCACGGCTCCTTTCTGCTGTGCTGCTGTGAAGTTGGAGAAGAATGGCTTACACCCGCCACCAGGCCGCCGGTTCGAACAACCGTGTTGCCGCCGGAGGTCGCGCTCGGCAGCGACCCCGTTCCCGCGACGATGACGCACCCATCATCCCCATCCTCGCCCGCAAGGTGCGCGAGGTGGAGGCGAAGGCCCAGACCGGTGCCAAACTGGGCCCAACCAACCGCACCAAGTACCAGGTCATCGCGCTGCTCATGCGCGAGGAACGCGCCCGGGTCAAGGGTGATAAAGAACTCACCGACGCGAACCGCGCGGAACTGCTCAAACGCCTCGACGGCATCGCCCAGATCTTGGCGAAGACCGCGGCTCGCGACACCAGCCTGATCACCCTGCTGGAACCGGATGCCGGTGTGTCCACGGTCGCCCAGCGATTCCGCCGAGACTGGCTGCTGGAGTCCGGTGCCGAACTCAGCCCCGACGAACTGATCATCACCCGTGAGCCCGAGGCCAAGCCCGAGGTCCCGGTGAACCAGGTCATCCCTCAGTCCGTCAAGGCGCGCCAGCTCGCCAACCCGTTCCTCGCCCCCGATTTCAGCGCCGCTGCGGCCCAGCCGGTCGTCTCCGGCCGTCGCCTGGCCAACTGGGAGCTCATCGGCCCGCTGTTCAAGTCCTTCGAATACGGCTCCGGCGGCCAGGCCGCCAGCATGGACCTGCCCGAGGCGCCCCGCGTCGACCGGCTCTCGCCTCGCGGCATGGAGCTGATGCGCCACCAGGCTCGGTTTGTCGAGAGCGCGCGCCTGGGCCACCGCAGCTATCTGCTCGCAGACGAGCCGGGCCTCGGCAAGACGGCGCAGAGCCTGCTGGCGGCATCCGTCAGCGGGTCCTACCCGCTGCTGGCCATCGTGCCCAACGTCGTCAAGATGAACTGGGTGCGCGAGGTCGAGCTGTGGACCCCGCACCGCCGGGCCACGGTCATCCATGGCGACGGCGACACCCTCGACGCGTTCGCGGACGTCGTCATCGTCAACTACGACGTGCTCGACCGGCACCGCACCTGGCTGGGTACGCTCGGCTTCAAGGGCATGGTCGTCGATGAGGCCCACTTCATCAAGAACCTGCAGTCGCAGCGGTCCAAGCACGTGCTGGCTCTGGCCGAGCAGATCCGGCGACGCACGCCCGGCGGCAACCCGCTGCTGATGGCGCTCACCGGAACCCCTCTGATCAACGACGTCGACGATTTCCGTGCCATCTGGCAGTTCCTCGGCTGGATCGACGGCGACAAGCCGACACCGAAACTGATGCAGAAGCTCGAGGCGATCGGGCTGACCCCCGCCGACCCCGGCTTCTACGCCGAGGCGCGCGCCGCCGTGATCGACCTCGGCATCGTGCGCCGTCGCAAGGTCGACGTCGCCGCCGATCTGCCGGCCAAGCGCATCGCCGACATTCCGGTGGAGCTGGACGACGACCTCGGCCGCTCTATCCGCCAGGCCGAGCGGGAACTCGCCGCCCGGCTGGTCTCCCGGTACCACACCCTCGTCGCGGCCCGCCACCCCGGTCAGACGCCGCCCGTTCTCGACGGAGAGGCGCGCGCCGCGTTCATCCGCGCCGTCGCACACGCGGAACTCGAGGAGTCGAAGGGCCAGACCACCGGCGAAAACGTCTTCACCATGGTGCGCAAGATCGGCCAGGCCAAGGCAGCCCTCGCGGCAGACTACGCCGTGCAGCTGGCGCACTCGGTGGGCAAGGTCGTGTTCTTCGCCAAACACATCGACGTGATGGATGCCGCGGAAGACATCTTCGCCAAGCGCGGACTGCGCACGGTCTCCCTGCGCGGCGATCAGAGCGCGCTGGCGCGCCAGGCTGCCATCGACTCCTTCAATGACGACCCGGGAGTGGCCGTCGTGGTCTGTTCCCTGTCGGCCGCCGGAGTCGGCGTCAATCTGCAGGCCGCCTCCAACGTCGTGCTCGCCGAGCTCAGCTGGACCGCCGCGGAGCAGACGCAGGCCATCGACCGGGTGCACCGCATCGGTCAGGATGAGCCGGTCACCGCGTGGCGGATCATCGCCGCGCACACCATCGACGCGCGCATCGCCGAACTCATCGGCAGCAAGCAGGGCTTGGCGGCCCGCGCCCTCGACGGCGCAGTCGAAGAGATCTCGTCCGCCGATTCCGTGCAGGCCAGCGCCCTGATCTACCTGCTGACCCTGGCACTCGACGGAGAGCTGTAGAACGCGCCCCTCACCGGCGTGGATTTGAACCGGGCCCCGTGTGGGGTCCATCATTGAGTGGCGGTGTAGGCGCCAGGATTATCACTCGTGCAACAAGGAGCAACGACAAATGAAAATTGGTATCCTCACCAGCGGCGGAGATTGCCCCGGACTGAACGCGGTTATTCGCGGCTCCGTCCTTAAAGGCGTTCGCGTTCTCGACGCCGAGTTCGTCGGCATTCGGAACGGATGGAAAGGCCTGGTAGAAGGCGACTTTATGACCCTGGACCGGCACAGCGTGCGCGGTCTCTCCCGCCAGGGTGGCACGATCCTCGGCAGTTCCCGCACTAACCCGTTCGATGGTGAAAACGGCGGCCCCATTAACATTCAGAAGACCATGGACGCGGAAGGCATCGACGCGATCATCGCGATTGGCGGCGAGGGCACCCTCACCGCGGCGCGTCGGCTGACGGATGCCGGGATCAAGATCGTCGGCGTGCCCAAGACGATCGACAACGACCTCGAGGCGACCGACTATTCGTTCGGGTTCAACACGGCCGTCGAAATCGCCACCGAGGCCATCGACCGCCTCCGCACCACCGCCGACTCGCACGGCCGCTGCATGATCGTCGAGGTGATGGGCCGCCACGTGGGCTGGATCGCCCTGCACGCCGGCATGGCCGGTGGAGCCCACGCCATCCTCATCCCCGAGCAGCCGCAGACCATCGACCAGA
>JBBQDC010000040.1:0-22377 GCA_038319305.1 Actinomycetales bacterium
GGTCAGTGTGTAGAGCAGACCGTCGGCGGTCGTGGACTTGCGCACCGTGGCGTCAAGGGTGGCGAACAGGGAGTTCTCAACGAGAACGCCGGCCCGGGTGATGCGGTTGAGCAGGCTCGACTTGCCGGCGTTGGTGTAGCCGACGATGGCGACGGATGGCACGGCGTTGCGCTTGCGGTTGGCCCGCTTGGCTTCGCGGGCGGGTTTCATCTCGAGGATCTGTTTGCGCAGCCGAGACATCCGGGTGTGGATGCGCCGGCGATCCAGCTCGATCTTGGTCTCACCGGGGCCGCGGGAGCCCATCCCTGCGCCCGTGCCACCAACCTGGCCACCGGCCTGGCGGGACATCGAGTCACCCCAGCCACGCAGGCGAGGAAGCAGATATTCGAGCTGGGCCAGTTCGACCTGCGCCTTGCCCTCGCGGCTTTTGGCGTGCTGGCTGAAGATGTCGAGGATCACGGCGGTGCGGTCGATGACTTTGACCTTGACGACGTCCTCGAGTGCGCGCCGCTGGCTGGGCGCGAGCTCGGTGTCGGCGATGACGGTATCGGCGCCCATCGCCTTGACGATGCCGGCCACCTCTTCGGCCTTGCCTTTACCGAGGTAGGTGCTGGCGTCGGGCTTGGCCCGGCGCTGCATCAGACCGTCGAGCACTGTGGCGCCGGCGGTTTCGGCCAGTGCGGCGAGTTCGCGCATGGAGTTCTCGGCGTCCGCGACGGTCCCATGCGTGTACAGGCCGATCAGAACGACGTTCTCCAGGCGAAGCTGGCGGTATTCGACCTCGGTGACGTCTTCGAGTTCCGTGGAGAGGCTGGGCACGCGGCGCAGTGCGTTGCGGTCCTCGCGGTCCTGCTGCGCGCCGTCGTGACCTTCGTCGTCGTGCAGCGCGCCGGATTCGGCCTGCAGGGCCTGCGCGGAGCCACTGCGGAACAGTGAATAGCCGGCAGCCTTGCTGTCGGCGCTGGCAAGAACGCGGGCGACCACATCGTCGTTTTCGTCGGTCGGGGTTGACTCAGTCATTCCTTTAACAATAGTTCCTCGATGCACGGTAAGTTCCCTCTATGCCTTCCGACCATTACTTCACCCCGGCACCAGACAGCACCCTGAAGCTTCGCCAGGTGACCGTGCAACTGGGCGGACGGGAACGCGAACTGACCACGGCCAATTCGGTCTTCAGCCCCGAGCACATCGACACCGGCACCCAGGTGCTGTTGAACAACGCGCCGACCCCGCCTCCCGGCGGCGATTTCCTCGACCTGGGCTGCGGCTGGGGTCCGATCAGCCTGCACCTGGCTCTCGCCTCACCGCGCGCCACGATCTGGGCCGTCGACGTGAACGAACGGGCGCTCGACCTGGTGCGGCTGAACGCGGAGAAGCTCGGGCTCACCAACGTCACCGCAGTGCTGCCCGACCAGGTGCCCGCCCACGTGACCTTCCGCACCATCTGGTCGAATCCGCCGATCCGGGTCGGCAAGACCGAGCTGCACAACATGCTGCGCAATTGGCTGCCGCGCCTAGACCCTGAGTCGGATGCCTGGCTCGTCGTTCAGCGCAATCTCGGCTCCGATTCCCTGCAGCGCTGGCTCGACGGTGACCTGCCCGCCGAGTTCAGCACCTCGCGGCACGCCATCAGCAAGGGCTTCCGGGTTCTGCGGGTGAAGCGCCAGGGCTAGACCGCTCCCGCGTCAGCGCGTCAGGGCGCCAGTCAGCCGAGGCGGAAGACGCCGTCGAACACGAGTTCCGCCGGGCCCGACAGTGAGACGTGCTCGCCGTCCTCGGTCGGGAACATGCGCACGCCGAGCGTGCCGCCGGTGACCTCCACCTGCCACTGGTTGGGCGCGCCCGCACCGGCCCAGTGCCGGGTGGCGAGGGCCGCGGCGACCGCGCCGGTGCCGCAGGAGAGGGTCTCGCCGCTGCCGCGCTCGTGAACGCGCATCCGGATGCGGCCGACGCCGTTCACGATCAGAGGCTCGCCCGGCAGCACGAACTCGACGTTCGCGCCGGCAGCCGGGGCAGGGTCGAGCTGGGGTACGAAGGTGAGGTCGACGCCCGCGAGCTCGTCGTCGTCGGCCAGGGCCACGACCACGTGCGGGTTACCCACGTTGATGCCAAGCCCGGGACGGGCCACCGGCAGGTTCTTCGCCCGAACGAGCGGGTCCCCGCCGTCAAGGCGCCACCGGCCCAGGTCAACCTGGTAGCCGGCCGCACCGCGCTGCACGTCGCGCACTCCCCCGCGGGTTCCGATGCTCAGGGTGTCGCCGCGGTCCAGCGTGGCCAGGCCCTGCTCCACCAGGAAGCGTGCGTAGACACGGATGCCGTTGCCGCACATCTCGGACACCGTCCCGTCGGCGTTCCAATAGTCCATGAACCATTCGGCACCGTCGTCCTCGGCGAGGGCGGCCGCACCGTCGGGCAGGCTCTTCGAGCGCACCGCGCGGATGATGCCGTCGGCACCGATACCGAACCGCCGGTCACAGATCGCCCGGACCTGGCTTGGGCTGAGGTCGATCAGACCGTCGGGGTCGGAGAAAAGCACGAAGTCGTTCCCGGTGCCGTGGCCCTTGGTGAATAGCAGATCAATACCCATGGCATCCAGTTTAGGAGGCCAGGCGGGGCGCCCAGTGCTCGGCTGGTTGCCCGGGGTCAGCCAGGCGGGTGAGTGCCTGGTTGACCCGGTCTGGCGCGTCGGCGTCAATCCAGTGGGTGTGCGGGGATCGCTTGAACCAGCTCACCTGACGTCTCGCGTACCGACGGGTGATCTGCTGCGTCTCCTGAATGGCCTCCGCCTGGCTGAGCGTGCCCGTCAGTTGCCCGAGGGCCTGGGCGTAGCCGATGGCCCGACTGGCCGTGACGCCGGTCTCGATTCCGTTCGGGATCAAGCCGCGCACCTCCTCGACGAGTCCGCGGGCCCACATCCGCTCTACCCGGGCGTCGAGGCGTGGGGTGAGCTCCGCGCGCTGGGCGCGGAGGCCCAGCGTGACTGCGGGCATCCAGTGGTCCGGCTCGTCGGGCAGCGCGGCCGTGTGCGGCTGTCCGGTCAGCTCTACGACCTCGAGCGCGCGCACGAGGCGCCGACCGTTGCTGGCGCCGATGCGGGCAGCGGCTACCGGGTCCACGGCCTTGAGCCGCGTGTACAGCGCGCCGGGCCCCTGCTCGGTCAGCTCGGCTTCGAGGCGCGCGCGCAGCGTCGCATCCGTTCCGGGGAACTGGAAGTCGTAGACCACGGAAGACACGTAGAGCCCGGAGCCGCCGACCAGGATCGGCACGCTGCCCCGCGCCACGATGTCGGTGATCGCGGCGCGGGCCTCGCTCTGGTAGCGGGCGACGGTGGCCTCGTCGGTAACCGAGAGCACGTCGAGCAGGTGATGCGGGATACCCCGTCGCTCCGGCACGGTGAGCTTGGCGGTGCCGATGTCCATGCCTCGGTAGAGCTGCATGGCGTCGGCGTTGACGATCTCTGCCGCACGGCCGGCTGCGGCCAGGCGTTCGGCGAGGTCGAGCGAGAGGTCGGACTTTCCGGTACCGGTGGGGCCGACGATGACGACGAGCCCCGGGTTCGGACCGGGCACCTGCCTAGCGCTCCCCATCGGTGACGTCGTAGATCGGCGTGGTGCTGGAACCGCTGGCCGCGGGCGAGCCCACGCGCAGTGTAGGCAGGCCGAGGGAGACCGCACCGGCCCCGCCGGATGCCCCGTCGTGGCTGGGTACGCCGCAGGATTCCGCCTCGAGGCGGTCCCAGGCGTCGCCGGCGATGGTGCGACGGATGCGCAGCGGCGCCCCGTCGAGGGAGTCGGCAATCAGGTGGAACGGGGCCGCCTGCGTGACCGTGACGGTCACGAGGTCGCCCGGGCGGGGCCGCTCCGAGCCCTCCGGCACGTCGAAGTGCACGAGCCGACTGTCGGGGGCCCGGCCGCTCTGCCGATGGGTGTCGGCGTCTTTGCGACCCTCGCCGTTAGCGACGAGCAGTTCGACCTCACGGCCGACCACGGCCTGGTTCTCCTCCCAGGAGATACGCTCCTGCAGGGCGGCGAGGCGCTCGTAGCGGTCCTGCACAATGTGCTTGGGCACCTGGTCGGGCAGCGTCGCGGCCGGGGTCCCGGGCCGGATCGAGTACTGGAAAGTGTAGGCAGTGGCGAACCGGGCCAGCTCCACGACCCGCAGGGTCTCCTGGAAGTCCTCTTCGGTCTCGCCGGGGAATCCGACGATGATGTCCGTGCTGATGGCCGCGTACGGCATCTGTGCGCGTACCCGCTCGAGAATGCCGAGGAACCGCCCCGACCGGTAGGAGCGGCGCATGGCCTTGAGAATGCGGTCGGACCCGGACTGCAGCGGCATGTGCAGCTGCGGCATGACCGAGGGCGTGTCGGCCATGGCGTCGATCACGTCGTCGGTGAAGGCGGCAGGGTGCGGGCTGGTGAAACGGATGCGCTCCAGCCCCTCGATCTTGCCGGCTGCGCGCAGTAGCTTGCCGAACGCCAGCCGGTCACCGAACTCAACCCCGTAGGAATTGACGTTCTGACCGAGCAAGGTGACCTCGATGGCACCATCGTCAACGAGAGCCTGAATTTCGGCGAGGATCTCCCCGGGACGGCGGTCTTTCTCCTTGCCGCGCAGCGCGGGCACGATGCAGAACGTGCAGGTGTTGTTGCAGCCGACGGAGATCGAGACCCAACCGCTGTAGCTCGAGTCGCGCTTCGTGGGTAGCGTCGACGGGAAGGTCTCGAGGGAGTCGAGGATTTCGAGCTGAGCCTCTCCGTTGTGCCGGGCACGTTCGAGCATGCTCGGCAGCGACCCCATGTTGTGCGTGCCGAACACGACGTCGACCCAGGGTGCCTTCTTGAGGATGACGTCTTTGTCTTTCTGGGCCAGGCAGCCACCGACAGCGATCTGCATGCCGTCGTGCCGGCGCTTGACCGAGGCCAGCTGGCCAAGGTTGCCGTAGAGCTTATTGTCGGCGTTCTCGCGCACGGCACAGGTGTTGAGCACGACGATGTCCGCTTCTTCGCCATTGGCCGGAACATAGCCGGCCGCTTCGAGCGAACCGCTGAGCCGCTCGGAGTCGTGCACGTTCATCTGGCAGCCGAAGGTGCGCACCTCATAGGTGCGGGCCCGACCCTCCGCGTCGTGCGCCGCCGACGACGGAGCGATCAGGGTCGGAGCGCTGAGGACTGAGGTGCTCCGGGCCGAGGTGCTCCGGGGCGCGGAGCGCAGGGGCGGCGGCTGCGGGTCCAGCGTCTCGGCGCTGAACAGTGGGGGCATAGCGGTGCTGCTGGTCATAGTGCGTACCACCTTACGCGTGGCACCTCCGAAACCGGTCCGGGTTGCCTTACCCGAGCTCTACTGGAACCGCACCCGGGACGGCGAACCGCCGCGGGACGCGAGGGCGGCCTTCACCGCCACGCGCACGATGGAGGAGGAATAGCCCTTGCGCATCAGGAACGCGCCCAGCCGCCGGTCGATGGTTTGGTCATCGAGCCGCCCCAGCTGCCCCACGCGCTTGCAGGCGATTTCGATGGCCCGTTCCGTTTCGTCGTCGGGCATCTCGTCAAGCTTCTCCAGAATGAGGTCCTGATCGAGCCCGCGGCGGCGCATTTCCGCCTGCACACCGGAGCGCCCGAGGCCCTTGCGCTCGTGGTGGCTGTGCACGATCTGGTCGGCGAGGCGGCCCTCGTCGATGTACGACAGCTCGATGAAGCGCTCGATGATCTCTTCGATCTCGTGCTCGGCGACCTCTGTGCCAGCCAGCACCGTGCGCGCCTCGGATGCCGACAGGGATCGGCCGCGCAGGCGTTGCCGCAGCACCCCCTCGGCATGCTCACGTTCGACAGCGGAGCGGACCGCCAGGCTCTCGGGGGTTCCGTCTGCCTCACCCTCGTCCGCGTCTTCGTCCTCGTCGAACTTCTCCACGCCCAAGTGCTCATTTTCCGTGATGAATGCGGCGGCTTCACTCAATGCCGCCACAGCGCCGCCGCCGAGGTATGTGACGGGAGCCAGCCGCTCGTCAGCGATGGGTTCCACCTCGGGCTCGGCCGCCCGGGTTTCGGCCGTGCCGCGTGCCACACTCTTGCGGCGTGCAGCGCTCAGTGACGCGACCTCGTCGGCCGGCTCGAAGTGGACCATGCGCTACGCCCCCTTGCGGGCGGCGAGCTTGGCCTGGATGGACTCGGCCTTCGCAGCAGCGGCTTCCTTGGCTGCCGCTGCAGTAACCAGTGCTGCTGCGGCGTCGACGGCTGCAGCAGCCTTCTTGGCTGCCGCGCCCTCGGGGCTGATTCCGAGTTTGAACAGGATCTTCTTCTCGATCTCGTTGGCCATCTCTGCTTCGCGCAGCAGGAAGTTACGCGAGTTCTCTTTGCCCTGGCCCAGCTGGTCCCCATCGTAGGTGTACCAGGCGCCGGACTTCTTGACGATGCCGTGCTCGACACCGAAGTCGATCAGGCTGCCCTCGCGGGAGATACCGATGCCGTAGATGATGTCGAATTCGGCCTGCTTGAAGGGCGGCGCCATTTTGTTCTTGACAACCTTGACCCGGGTGCGGTTGCCGACGGCCTCGGTGCCGTCTTTGAGAGTCTCGATCCGGCGGATGTCGAGGCGCACCGACGCATAGAACTTGAGCGCCTTGCCGCCGGCAGTGGTCTCGGGGCTGCCGAAAAAGACCCCGATCTTCTCGCGCAGCTGGTTGATGAAGATCATGGTGGTGTTGGTCTGGCTCAGCCCACCGGTGAGCTTGCGCAGAGCCTGGGACATCAGGCGGGCCTGGAGTCCGACGTGTGAGTCGCCCATCTCGCCCTCGATCTCGGCGCGGGGCACCAGCGCGGCGACGGAGTCGATCACGATCAGGTCGATGGACCCGCTTCGCACGAGCATGTCGGCGATTTCCAGCGCCTGCTCACCCGTGTCGGGCTGGGAGACGAGAAGGGCATCGATGTCGACGCCGAGCTTGCGGGCGTATTCGGGGTCAAGGGCGTGCTCGGCGTCGATGAACGCGGCGATGCCACCGTTCTTCTGGGCATTGGCGATGGCGTGCAGGGTGAGCGTGGTCTTTCCCGATGACTCCGGGCCGTAGATCTCGACGATGCGGCCGCGGGGCAGACCGCCTATGCCGAGGGCCACGTCCAACGCGATCGATCCCGTGGAGATCGTCTCGACGGGAGCGCGCTCGTCGCTACCCAAACGCATGATCGAACCCTTGCCGAACTGGCGGTCAATTGCAGCGAGGGCGGTGTCGAGTGCTTTTTCGCGATCTGCTGATGATGCCATTAGTGGTCTCCTTCGGTCGTGCGTTTCGGCGCCTATAGGCTGTCGCATGTGGCTACCGGGAAGACCCCGACACCCGCTCTCAACAAGGCATGTGCTCTCTGTCGCTGACACAAACCGACTGTACGCGGCACGTCCGACACAGGCCGGAACGGCAAACGGCAGTGGATAAGCCGTCTTCGACTTCTGCTGTGGAGGAGCATATCAAAATACGAACACGCATTCGAGAATTTCGCGGTATTCGCGGCGTGTCGGGCTTATCCGCTCGGTGGCGACACAAACGAACACCGGGAACAAGGTCGCCCGCTGTGCGGGGCCAGGCGTCCGGCTAGCTCCGGGCGGCGGGGAGACCTGCGCCGTACCAGCGGGCCTTCGGGACATCCGTCTCGGCGCAGAGAGCCAACCAGACCTCACGCGCCGATGCACCGCCGGCCAGAGCCTGGTCGGCGGTACATCCAAACGGGGTCAGGATGAGATCGCGAGTGAGTACGCGGCCGTAGCCGTCGCCGAACTCATCGCTCAGAGCCTGACGGAACTCACTGAGTCGCATCAGCACTGTCTGTCACAGGGCGCATTTGCACTGCGCTGAGTTTTCTGGGGCATGAATGCGGAACTAGCGCACCATCATGTCGTCGTAGGTGGCCACGAGTTCGTCCGGGACGGTGTCGGGGAACCGGTCCATTCCTTCGATGACGGCCAAACGGTCGCCGACCTCTCGCATGATGACCGAGATCGGGGTCTCCAACGCTTCTGCAACGGAAGCCAGAATCTCGGAAGACGCTTCCTTCTGGCCACGCTCCACCTCGCTCAGATATCCGAGGGCCACGCTGGCCCTGCTCGCTACCTGACGGAGTGTGCGCCCTTTCTGCAGGCGGAAGTCCCTGAGCACATCGCCGATTTCCTGTCGAACAAGAATCATCGGAACCTCCTTCTCGTACTGATTCGTCGTGCTAATCGAGTACTGCTTGATACTTCTGGCGCCCACTCAACCGGGTGGTTTCGTGTATTGGATCGCAAGAGTACTACAACCTTCAACACCCCGACACTATCGATATCGACTGGGCTTTTCTTGTGAATACGCTCGTTGTAACCGGCGAATTCGGGGAACTATTCCACCGGGTCCCGAGCTAACAGCTGCCACACAGCTTCGACGGCCGCGGCCACAGAAGCCGCCCGGATCGAGGAACGGTCGCCGTGCAGCCGGAGTGGAATTACCCACGCGTCTCCCGCGCGGGCGAGTCCGAGGAAGACGGTTCCCGGCGCCTGACCTCCCTGGCTGTCAGGGCCTGCCACGCCCGTTGTGGCGACGCCGATGTCCGCGACCCGGCCGTCGACGGCGAGGCGCATACGCACGCCCTGCGCCATTTGTCGGGCCACCTCCGGATGCACCGGGCCGTGTCGATCGAGCAGGGCCACGTCCACACCGAGGAGGGTGTGCTTCAGCGCCGTCTGGTAGGCCACCACTCCCCCGTTGACGACGGCGGATGCGCCGGGAATGCGGATGAGTTCGGCCGTCAGGGCGCCGCCGGTGAGCGACTCGGCCACGGCGAGGGTGAGACCGCGGCGGGTGAGCTCGGCGACGAGCCGTTCCGTGGCATCCGTTCCGGGCATCTGCGCCGTTGCCGGGGGGAGCAGATCAGCCACGGTCGTGCTGGATCCGGTTCTCGCGGCGCGCGGCCACGAGATAGTCAATCCCGGTGACGACGGTCACGATGAGGGCAAGGGCCATCGCGCTCCAGTTGACCCAGTAGATCCAGTCTCCCAGCACCAGCCAGAGCGGCACGAGGGCGAGCGAGATCGCCACGGACTGCAGCACGGTCTTGAGCTTGCCGCCTCGCGACGCCGGGATGACCCGGTCTTTCAGCATGGCGAACCGGAACACGGTGATGCCGACTTCTCGCACGAGGATGACGATGGTCACCCACCACCACAGTTCGCCCAGGATGGAGAGGCAGACCAGGGCACCACCGGTGAGCACCTTGTCGGCAATCGGATCAAGGATCTTGCCGAGGTCGGTGACCAGGTTCTGGCTGCGGGCGATGGCCCCGTCGATCCCGTCGGTGGCGATGGCCACGATGAACAGGGCCGCCGCCCACCAGCGCAGCGCGCCGTCCTGGCCGGCGTCCGAGAGGAGCATCCAGATGAAGAGCGGTGCGAGCAGGATACGCACGACCGTGATCAGGTTCGGGAGATTCCAGTTGCTGGGCCGGGCGACCGGCGTGGATGGTGTGGCCATGGGTCAGTCCCTGTCGGTGAGTTGCCAGGCGTCTTCATCGGGGGATGAGTCTTCTTCAGGGTACCCCTGCGACATTTTGGCGACCGGATCGTCGGCGTAACGCGGATCAGGCGGGCCCGACGTCTGGTGTGTATCGGACTCGCGGGCAGCGGCCGCCTGAGCACTGGCGGTGGCGGCGTGGTGCTCGGCGTCGGAGCCACGGAGCAGGGCGAGCACTCCGGGAAGCTGTTCCACGGAGACGAGCACGTCGCGCGCCTTCGACCCCTCGGAGGGACCGACGATTTCGCGGGACTCGAGCAGGTCCATCAGACGACCGGCTTTGGCGAAGCCCACCCGAAGCTTGCGCTGCAGCATCGAGGTAGACCCGAACTGGGTCGACACCACCAGTTCCGCCGCGGCGAGGAGCACCTCGAGGTCGTCTCCGATGTCGGAGTCGATCTCTTTGCGGGGGGCGACCATGGAGACATCCGGCCGGTAGTCGGGGCGGGCCTGCAGGGTGACGTGCTTGACGACACGTTCGATTTCGGCCTCGTTCACCCAGGCCCCCTGCACACGGATGGCCTTGGAGGCTCCCATGGGCAGGAACAGGGCGTCACCCTGCCCGATCAGCTTGTCGGCACCGGGCTGGTCGAGGATGACCCGGGAGTCGGTGACGCTGGTCACGGCGAAGGCGAGGCGGGAGGGCACGTTCGCCTTGATCAGACCTGTCACGACGTCGACACTGGGCCGCTGGGTGGCGAGCACGAGGTGGATGCCCGAGGCGCGGGCCAGCTGCGTGATGCGCACGATCGAGTCTTCGACGTCGCGTGGGGCCACCATCATCAGGTCGGCGAGCTCGTCGACGACGACCAGAAGATAGGGATACGGCTTCAGGCTTCGGGCGCTGCCGGCCGGGAGCACAATCTCGTTGTTGACGACGGCCTTGTTGAAGTCGTCGATGTGGCGGAATCCGAAGCTGGCCAGGTCGTCGTAACGCATGTCCATCTCCTTCACCACCCACTGCAGCGCCTCAGCGGCCTTTTTCGGGCTGGTGATGATGGGCGTGATCAGATGCGGGACCCCGGCGTAGGCAGCCAATTCGACCCGCTTCGGGTCGATCAGCACCATGCGCACGTCGCTCGGCTTTGCCCGCATGAGCAGGCTGGTGATCATGGAGTTCACGAAGCTGGACTTGCCGGACCCGGTCGAACCGGCGACCAGGAGGTGAGGCATTTTGGCGAGGTTGGCGAGCACGAAACCGCCGCCGACGTCTTTTCCGACACCGATGGTCATCGGGTGGATGCTGTTCGTGGCCGCCGAGGAGCGAAGCACGTCACCGAGGGTGACGATTTCGCGGTCGGTGTTGGGGATCTCGATGCCGATGGCGCTCTTGCCCGGGATGGGCGACAGGATGCGCACCTCGTTTGAGGCGACGGCGTAGGAGAGGTTCTTGCTCAGCGCGGTGACCCGCTCCACCTTGACGCCGGGGCCGAGCTGGATTTCGTACTGGGTGACGGTGGGACCGCGGGAGAACCCGGTGACCTTCGCGTCGACCTGGAACTGGCTCAGCACCTCGGTGATGGACTTGACGATCTCGTCGTTGGCCGCCGAGCGGGCCTTGGCCGGGGGGCCTTTCGTGAGGGTCGTGGACGAGGGCAGCAGGTACGGTGCCGCTGGCTGATCAGACGCAGGTGCAACCGGGGGCACGACGGCCGGCGGGGCATCGGCCGAACCGGCGGCCTCGCCGGCCGCGGCCGGACCGAGTTCGCCGAAACCGGTGAGCACCTCGGTCAGGTCCGTCTGATCGTCGGCCTGGAGCCCGGTCGACGAGCCCTTGGGCAGGTCGATCGCGCCCGTGAAACGCTTGATGGCGTCTTCGGCCCGGAGTAGGTCTTCGAGCACCTCGGTGCCGTAGTGGTCCTGACTGGCGCTCGGGGGCTTCGGCGTCGTCTCCAGCGCGGTGTCGAAGCTCCCCCGCTTGTCGCCGCCGAGCAGGGTGCGCAGCGGGTCGGCGCCGTTGGGGCCGGCCGTGCTGGGGTCGGCAGAGCCCGAACCGGCGCCGTGCTCGGTGCCCAGCGCCCCGCCGAAGTCCGGGTCTTCCTCGCGCTTGCTGGTGTTGCGGCGCCACCAGGGCAGAGCACCGGCTTCCTCGTCGACATCGTCAACCCCGTCCAGTTCGACCTGAACGGCCTTCTCGTGCTTCGCTTCCCTGGCCGCGGCGCGCTCCTCGGGATCGGGGAGCTGGGCGCCGAACAGCCAGGCATAGAGCTCGCGGCTGCGCTCGCCGATGCGGTTGGGCGGGGTTTTGGTGATGATGAAGAGGCTCAGGACCAGCAGCAGGATGACGACGATGGTCGCGCCGATTGACGTCGTTAGGTAGACCAGCGGCGCGGCGATCATCCAGCCGATGACACCCCCGGCCAGTGCCAGGGTCTCCATGCCGTCGCTGGGGGCCGGCTGGCCGCCGAAGACGTGGCACAGGCCCGACACCGAGACGAGCAGCAGAGACAGGCCGATGCCGATGCGGCCGTTGTCGTGCACCGAGCTGGGTTTGCGGAACAACCAGATCGAGAAGAGCAGCATGATCACGGGCAGGGCGAACGCGACGCGCCCGAACAGACCCCCGAAACTCCAGGCGTCGAGAGTCTGAGCGACCGCGTTATTGATGAGGAACCACTCGATCACGGCCCCCGCGATGGACAGGAGCACGAGAAAGAAGGGCAGGCCGTCGCGGCGTTCTTCTTTGGAGAGTTTCTCGGGGCCGAGAGCGCGGGCGGCGCCCCCGGTGACGTGGGCCAGGGCCATCCACGACCGCACGAACAGGCTGGGTTTGACCTCAACCGCTTTGAACTTGACGGTCTTCTGGGCGGTGGTGCGTGCGACGGGCTTGCGCGCCGGGGTGCCCCGCGCAGGCGTGCTGCGGGCGCGACCGTTCGACTTAGTGCTCGTAGCCATGAATCAACGGTACTTCGAACCCCTGACTTTGGGGCGCAGGCACGCCACAATGCCTGCAGCGGCAACCGCCGACGGCGAGATCAGGCCTCGATCACCAGGGGAACGATCATCGGGCGGCGGCGGAAGGCGGTGTTCACCCAGCGGCCAACCGTGCGGCGCACGATCTGCTGCAGAGCGAACGGGTCACGCACCCCGTGCTCGGCGGCCTCGGCCAGGGCGGCCGCGATTTTCGGGCGCACGGCGTCGAACACGGAGTCGTCTTCGGCGAAGCCCTTCGCGTGGATCTCCGGTCCGACGATCACCTTGCCGGTGGCGGCATCGACCACGATGATGATCGAGATGAAGCCTTCCTCGGCCAGGGTGCGCCGATCCTTGAGGTCGGCCTCGGTGATCTCGCCCACGGTGGACCCGTCGACGAAGACGTAGCCAAGGTCGAGCTGGCCGACCTTGACAGCCACGCCGTCCCGCAGGTCGATGACCGTGCCGTCCTCGGCGAGGAGCACGTTCGCCTCCGGCACCCCGGTCTCCACGGCGAGCTTCGCGTTGGCCACCAGGTGCCGATATTCGCCGTGCACGGGCAGCACGTTCTTCGGCTTGAGGATGTTGTAGCAGTAGGTCAGCTCGCCGGCGGCGGCGTGCCCGGACACGTGCACCTTCGCGTTGCCCTTGTGCACGACGGTGGCGCCGAGCTTGGTCAGGCCGTCGATGATGCGGTACACCGCGTTCTCGTTGCCGGGGATCAGGCTGGACGCGAGGATGACGGTGTCGCCGTGGCCGACCTCGATCTGGTGGTCCTGGTTGACCATCCGGCTGAGCACGGCCATCGGTTCGCCCTGCGAGCCCGTCGACATGTAGACGATTTTGTCGTCCTGAATGTTGCCGGCCTTCTTGAAATCGACCAGCACCCCCTCCGGAACCCGCAGGTGGCCGAGGTCGGCGGCGATTGTCATGTTGCGCACCATCGAGCGCCCCAGGAGCGCGACGCGGCGCCCGTTGGCGTGGGCCGCGTCGAGCACCTGCTGCACCCGGTGCACATGGCTGGAGAAGCTGGCCACGATCACCCGGCGCGGAGCTCGGGCGATGACGTCGTCGAGCACGGGACCGATCGAGCGCTCCGTGGGGGTGAAGCCCGGGACATCCGCGTTGGTGGAATCGACCAGAAACAGGTCGACACCCTCGATGCCGAGCCGCGCGAATTCGCGCAGGTCGGTGAGCCGGTTGTCGAGCGGCAGCTGGTCCATCTTGAAGTCGCCGGTGTGCAGCACCGTGCCGCCGGCGGTCTTGATGGCCACGGCCAGGGCGTCGGGGATGGAGTGGTTGACGGCGACGAATTCGAGATTGAACGGGCCGAGCCGTTCCTTCTGGCCTTCTCTGACCTGCAGCGTGTATGGCGTGATCCGGTGTTCCTTGAGCTTCGCCTCGATGAAGGCGAGGGTCAGGCCGGAACCGATCAGCGGGATGTCCGCGCGCAGCTTCAACAGGTAAGGCACGGCGCCGATGTGGTCCTCGTGGCCGTGCGTGAGCACCACCGCGAGGATATCGTCGAGACGGTCCCGGATGGGGCTGAAGTCGGGCAGGATCAGGTCAACACCGGGTTGGTGCTCCTCGGGGAACAGCACCCCGCAGTCGACGATCAGCAACTTGCCGTCGATCTCGAACGTGGTCATGTTGCGGCCGATTTCACCCAGACCACCGATCGGCGTGATGCGGAGGGTTCCCGGGGAGAGCGGGGCCGGGTCGTACACGTCGATGGGCACAGGCCCTCCTCGGGGTTCGGTGGAGCGGTTAGCGTGTCGTTCCGGCGACCTTGGGCAGTGCGCCGCCAGCTGCGGCGTTGCGGTCCGGGCGGAAGTTGGAGAAGTCGACCCCGGGAATGTTCTTGACCAGGTCGATTTCGTCTTCGATCTGGGCGGCTTCCCACTCCTCCGGGCCGACGAGTGGCAGGCGCACACGCGGGCTGTTGATGCGGCCGAGGCCGTGCAGGATGTACTTGACCGCGACCGTGCCGGGGACGTGCGTCATGCAGGCGCGCACGAGCGGTTCGAGCTGCTGGTGAGCGGCGGTGGCCGCCTTCAGGTCACCCGCGTTCACGGCGTCGACCATCTGGCGGTACGGGGTGGCGGCGATGTTCGCGGTGACGCCGATCAGGCCGGTCGCCCCGATCGAGAGGTGCGGCAGCACGTTGGGGTCGTCACCGGAGAAATACATCAGGTCGGTCTGGTTGAGCACGCGACTGACCTGGGCAAGGTCGCCCTTGGCGTCTTTGACGGCCAGGATGTTCGGGTGCTTCGCGGCCCGCAGGATCGTCTTGTATTCGATCGGGATACCGGTGCGTCCGGGGATGTCATAGAGGATCACCGGCAGATCCGTGGCATCCGCGATCATGCGGAAGTGGGTGAGCACTCCGGCCTGGGTGGGCTTGTTGTAGTAGGGGGTGACGATCATGTTGCCGTCGGCGCCGGCCTTCTCGCTCTGCTTGGCAAGCTGCATGGCGTGGGCGGTCTCATTCGAGCCACCGCCGGTGATGATCTTCGCGCGCCCGGCCGCAACATCCTTGCCGACCTCAACCAGCCGGATCTTCTCCGCGTCGGTGAGCGTGGACGTCTCACCGGTGGTGCCGGTGACGACGATGCCGTCGGCTCCGGCGTTGATGACGTCGTCGATGTGCTGGGCCACGCCCGCCCAGTCGACCTCGCCGTCGGCGGTGAAGGGAGTCACCAGGGCAACGAGGACCTGGCCGAAAGGATTCTGAGACATAGACACGAGAAACAGGTTACCGGTCAGCGTTGACCCGTGCACCGCCGCGACGCCGCGTTACGGGGCGACGCGGCCGTTCTTGTTGAAGGCGGCATAGGTCAGCGGCATCAGGGCCGCAAACTGATCTTCCATCTTCTCGGCACACATCTCGATCTCGCGCTGCGGGAACGACGGAAAGTGGGTTCCCTCGCGTTTGGTGCGCAGGCTGAGGAAGTTCATCAACGACCGGGCGTTCATGGTCACGTACATCGAGGAGAAGATATTGAGCGGCAACACGATGCGGGCGACCTCGCGGGCCACGCCGGCTTCGAGCATCCGTTGGTAGGCCGCGTAGGCGCGCGCGGAGGCCGAGCGGGTCTCCTGGTCGACCAGTGCGGCCTGCTCGGCGGTGCCAGGCAGGAAGTCGTAGGCGCCGGGTTTGCCGACCTGCACGAGGTTGCGGGTGGCGGCCGGAACGTAGAAGACCGGGTTCAGCTCGCGGTAGCGGCCCGATTCCTCGTTGTAGGAGGCGATGCGATGCCGCATGAACTCGCGAAACACGAAGATCGGTGCCTGCACGTAGAAGGTCATCGAGTTGTGTTCGAACGGCGAACCGTGGCGGTCGCGCATGAGGTAGTTGATCAGCCCCGCGTCACCCTTGCTCGCTCCCGCGGCGTCCGCCTCCTCGAGCAGAGCCTTGGCCAGGGTCTGCTCCCCCTGAGTCGAGACCCGTGCGGCGAACAGCACATCGGAGTCGTGGGCGCTCGCACGCACCAGTTCGACGGTTACATCGGAGCGGAACTCAATTTCAGACACGCGTAAACGATACCCGCTGGATGCGTGCGATGGATGCGCGGACGCGCCGACTCCAGCCCCCGTGCGTAACCTGTCGTCACACTGGCCCGCCCGGCCTGTGGTCCTTGTAACCTCGCAGCATGAATCCGATCTCCGCCCTGAGCCTCGTGCTGGCTCTCGTCGTGGGCGCCACCATGCTGGGCCTGTTCTGGCGGTCCCGCCAGGGGCACACCGCCCAGGTCACCCCGGGCGCGCCGGACGCGCTCACTCCGGCGGATGTCGGCAGCCGGGTTGCGTTCGGCCAGAATGCCACGCTGGTGCAGTTCTCCACCGCCCACTGCGCCCGTTGCCCGGGCACCCAGGTGCTCCTCGCCGGCCTGGCCAGGTCCCGCCCCGGCGTCGCGCACCTGGACGTCGACCTCACCCACCGCCGCGACCTCGCGAACCGGTTCGGGATCTTGCAGACCCCAACCACGCTCATCCTCGACGGGGCGGGACAGGTGCGTGCCAGGATCGGCGGCGTCCCGAGCCGGGCCGGCATCCTCCAGCAGCTCGACGACCTCTCCGGGAGCACCCATGCCCAGCTCGCCCACTGACTCCGTGCCGCAGCCTGCGGTGCGCCGGGACCGTCCCCACCTTGACCCGCGCGGACCACGCTTCGGTGCCGCGATCACAGCCGTTCTGCTCCTGGTGGTGGTGTTCCTTTCGCTGACCGGGGCATCCGTCGCCGCCCTCGTACTTCTGACGATCCTCGCGGCCCTCTTCGCCTGGGGTGCATTCGCCGGCGCCGGGCGCCACCCCTACGGCGTGCTGTTCAAGGCCTTCGTGCGGCCGCGACTCGGCCCGCCCGCCGCTCTGGAGCACGCGGCCCCGCCGACCTTCGCCCAGGGGGTCGGGCTACTGGTCACCCTGACCGGCGTGGTGCTCGGTCTGACCGGGCTGGCGCCCGCGGTCGGTGTCTCCGCCGCCGTCGCGTTCGTCGCGGCGTTCCTCAACGCCGTGTTCGACTACTGCCTCGGTTGCCAGCTCTACCTCCTGCTGGTGCGCGCCGGAATTCTCGGGCGCGGTCCGGCGGCAGGGAGCTGACGGCTGCCGTACCCCCTTTCCTGATCATTGGCTGGGAGTGAACCCCATGTGGGCCGAGACGACAGTTAGGCTGAAGCTTCACTTTCAGGAGGCACAACCATGGCACTCACCAGCGAAGCAACCACCATCTGGACCGGCGATCTGAAGTCCGGCAGCGGTACCGTCACCCTCGACTCCTCCAAGGCCGCCGAGTTCCCGGTCACCTGGCAGGCCCGGTCCGTTGGCACTCCGAACACGACCAACCCCGAAGAGCTCCTCGGCGCCGCCCACGCGGCCTGCTTCTCAATGGCCTTGGCCAACGGCCTCAGCGCCGGCGGACACACCCCGGACAGCATCCAGACCACCGCGGCCGTCACCTTCGAAGCCGGCGTCGGCGTCGTGGGCAGCCACCTTCTGGTCAGCGCCAAGATTCCCGGCCTGAACGAGGACGAGTTCGCGGTCTACGCCGAGGACGCCAAGGCCAACTGCCCGATCTCGAAGGCGCTCGCCGGCATCCCGATCACCATCGAAGCCGAGCTGGCCTAGGCCCGGCCCGCGCACTATGCGAGTTCTCGTCTCCGGCGCATCCGGATTGATCGGCACCGAGCTGTGCGCCCAGCTGGGCGCGGCCGGCCACACCGTCGTCCGTCTGGTTCGCCGCGATCCGCGCGGGGCAGACGAATTCAGCTGGAATCCGGCTGCGCTGAGCATGGACGAGAGCGCCCTTGACCATGTCGACGCCGTAATCAACCTGTCGGGGGCCTCCATCGCGCGTCTGCCGTGGACGAAGGCCTACCGCCGGGAAATCCTCGACTCGCGCGTGCAGGCCACGCGCACACTGACGGATGCGATGGGCCGGCAGGCGACACCGCCGGCCGTGCTGCTCAATGCCTCGGCCGTGGGCATCTACGGCGACCGCCCAGATGAGGTGCTCACCGAGAGCTCCCCCGCCGGAACGGATTTTCTCGCGAAGGTCACCAGCGCCTGGGAGGCCGAAGCCGCTCGGGCGCCCGAGGCGACCCGGGTGGTCACCCTTCGCACCGGGCTGGTCATCGCCAGGGGCGGCGCCTTGAAACCGCTCCTGCCGATCGTCAAGCTGGGTCTGGGTGGGCCGCTCGGCCACGGTACCCAGCACTGGCCGTGGATCAGCCTGCACGACGAAGCTGCGGCGTTCGTGCACCTGCTCACCTCGACGCTGACAGGCCCGGTCAACCTGGTCGGCCCGACCCCGGCCACCGCGAACGATGTCATCCGGGCGGTCTCAGCCGAGCTGCATCGTCCGTTCCTGGTGCCGGTGCCGGAATTCGTGCTGACGCTGGCGCTGCAGGACGCCGCCCGCGCGCTGCTGCTGGCCGATCAGCAGATCGTGCCGGACCTGCTGCAGAAAGACGGTTTCGTCTTCGCCCACAAGACCGCGGCCGAGGCCGTGGCCTGGATGCTGCGCCGCCCGTAGGGCCGGCGGCATCCGCTGCGGGCTAGGAGCGCTCGAGCGCGATCGCGGTGCGGATGGCACCGCGGGCCCGACGGCGGTCCCCCGAGGAGTTGTAGGCCAGGCCGAGCCTGAACCAGGCGCGCCAGTCCTCGGGGGCGGCATCGACGGCCGCCCGATAGACCGGGAATTCGGCGTCGGCCTCGTCCCTCAGGGGACGCCCGCTCGGACGAATCGTCAGGTCTTCGACGGGGAGCGCCCCCTCGGCCTCGAGCCGGCGCACAAGCCGCTCGGAGTTGCGCCCGAACCGGAGTTCAGCGACCAGTGCCCAGAATCCGACCAGCGGGAGCACGAGCAGAGCCACTCCGATCACAATGCCGACGAATTCGCCGCTCTGCAGAAACAGAACCGCCCGCCAGCCAAGGAGGACCAGGTAGAACACCAGCAACAGGGCCATCAGACCCGCAGAGACGCGGCCCTTCATTCGGTGGCCTCGACCGTCTGGGCAGTCGTGGCTGTGGCCGGCCCGCCCAGTCCGAGATCAATGATCTGGTCCAGTCCCACGGTAACGCCGACGGCCGTGCGGGTGGCGGCCAGCGCCAGCAGAATGCCGCGTTCGTAGGCTGCGGCCGACAGGGTGTTGTGGCTGATGGTGAGGGTCTCCCCCGCGCCGCCGAAGATCACGTCCTGGCGGGCGAGCATGCCTTCGAGGCGCAGGCTGTGCACGGGGATACTCGACACTTGCTGGCCGCGGGCACGCTGGTCGGTGTGCGGCGCCGATACTGGCCCGATCTCGGCTCTTGCACTCCCGATCAGCTCGGCGGTTCGCACGGCCGTGCCCGACGGAGAGTCGACCTTGCCGGCCTGGTGGGCCTCGACGATCTCGATCGAATCGAAGAAACGGGCGACGAGCACCGAAAGTCCGGTCGCGATGACCGACCCCATCGAGAAGTTGGGGATGATGACGACGCCGACTTCGTTCTGCCCGGCGATGCGGCCGGCCAGGGCGTCGATCCGGTTCTGCGACCAGCCGGAGGTACCCACCAGTACCCGAAGGCCGTGGTCGACGGCGAAGTCGACCACGCTCTGGCTGACCCTGGGGAGGGTCAGGTCGATGACGATCTCCGCGCCGAGCATCTCGGCCAGGTCGCTCTTCGAGTTCAGGCCGGCGACGAGTTCGTACTCCTCAGACCGCTCGACGAGACCCGAGACCAAGCGGCCCATCGTTCCCGACACTCCGACGATGGCCACCCGTGTTTTCATGAATCCAATCTATCAATCGCGGGGCATCGAGTTAGCCTTGGGCCATGCCTGACTCTCCCTCCCCGACCTTCAGCGATGTGTCGGTAACGGATGCCGGCTCCATCGTGCTGCTCACCCAGTACTTCAGCGATCGCGAGTCCAGCTTCCCCTCTGCACAGGGCCAGTACCGCACCACGTTCCCTGATCCGGCCCAGTTCCTACAGCCGTTCGGAGTGTTCCTCCTGGTCAGCGAGAAAAAAGGACCGGCCGAGCGTGCGTTCGTGGGGTGTGGCGGCATCCGTCGGCTCGAGGACTCGCCGGCCGGCGAGGTGCGCTTCGAGATCAAACATCTCTGGCTGCAGCCGCAGGTGCGCGGGCGCGGGTGGGGCCAGGCGCTGCTCGCCGAGCTGGAGCGACGCGCCCGGGAATTCGGCGCCGACGAGGTCGTGCTCGACACCAACGCGAGCCTGACCGCAGCCGGGGCGCTCTACGCGCGGTCGGGCTACGAGACCTGCGCGCCATACAACGACAACCCGAACGCCACGAACTGGTATCGCAAGAGCCTCATGCAGAAGGCAGCCGGAGCCGAGACCGCCTAGTTTTTTCCTGCCCGCACTCGCACCCACACCACGTGCCTAGAAGAGGAGCGGGTCCGGCAGGCCGGTGCGCAGCTCCACGGGGAGGTGCCCGGTGTCGTTGTGGGTGAGCAGGGTCCAGGGGCGGCCCGGCTTCTGGTGCAGCACGGTGAGGCCGCAGTTGGCCTGGTTGATGCTGATCCAGCGCCAGTCCGGGGCGCCGAGAACCTCGCGCACGAACCAGGCGATGACGAAGTTATGCGTGATCAGCAGGTCGTGGCGTTCGCCGCGACGCGGCTGGAGGAACTCGGTCACAGCGTCGCCCATCTGCGCGCTTCCGGCCTCGATGTCGGCTTCGGTGACCCCGCCGAAGAACGGCGCATAGGCCGACGGCGTCTCCGGTGCCATTCCGGAGGGGATGCAGTCGAAGAGGAGTGGCGTGGGCACCGGGGTGAGCGCCGGCAGCCGCTGCGCGATGATCTTCGCCGTCTCGGCGGCGCGCTGGAGCGGAGAGTGCCAGGCCTCCGTGAACGGGACGCCGCCGAGACGCTCGGCGATCAGCTGAGCTTGCCGGGTACCGCGGGCAGACAGAGGCCCGTCGGGCAGGCCATGCTCGGCATCCTGCTGCTCACCGTGACGAACGAGGTAAATGTAGTGGTGCAAGGTGATCTCTCTCAGTCAGGCGCCGCACATCGGCGTGCGGACCCCGGCATGGGGGTCGAAGATTTGGGGTCGAAGGTTCTGGGATCGAAAGTGCTGGTCAGGGTCTCACGGCGGTCGGCAGGATAGCGGAGAAGACGTCGTCGTCGAGCGCGCCGACCGCGGAAATCGAGAGCGGCCCGGCGGCCAGTTCGGCGGCGAGGTTCTGCACATCGTCGACCGTGACGAGGGCGAGCCGGCGGAGGGCCTCGTCAAGGTCGATGAACTCGCCGAGGGTGATCTCGGAGCGGCCGAGCCGGGACATCCGGGTGTCGGAGTCTTCGAGGGCGAGAGCAGATGCGCCGGACAGCTGGCCCCCGGCCCGCTTCATCTCGTCGGCCGTGACCCCGTTTTCGGCCAGGCGGTGCAGCTCATCCAGCATCAGCTCGGCAACCTGGCCGGTCTTCGCCGGGGTGCAGCCCGCGTACATGCCGAACAGTCCCGCATCGGAGTAGCTGGGCGCGAAGGAGTAGACCGAGTAGGCCAGGCCGCGCTTCTCGCGGACCTCCTGGAACAAGCGCGAGGACATTCCCCCGCCGAAGATCGAGTTGAGCACGCTCATGGTGACGCGGCGGTCGTCGGTGGCCAGCAGACCGGGGAAGCCCATCAGGATATTCGCCTGCTCAAGCGGGCGGCGCACGATGGTGACCGGAGCACCCTGGCTGAGGGCGACCGGGGCACCGGACCGGCGGCCGACGGGGGGTGCGGAGACGCTGAGGTCCCAGCCGGCGAGAACGAGGGACCGAGTGACGGCGGCGACCAGCACATCGTGGTCGACCGCCCCGGCCACGGTGACGACCAGGTCTTGCGGGCGGTAGTTCGCCCGGTAGTGCTCCAGCACGGCGGCGTGGGTGGCCGCGCGGATCGTGTCGGGGCTGCCGCCGATCGGACGCCCGAGCGCGTGATTGCCCATGACCGCCTCGAAGAAGCGCCCGTTGGCGACGTCGGCCGGGTCATCGTCGGCCATGGCGAGCTCTTCAAGGATGACGCCGCGCTCGGTCTCGAACTCGATCGGGTCGAGCAGCGACGAAGCGATCATGTCGGTAAGCACCTCGACCGCCATCGGCAGGTCTCGGTCCTGCACCTTGGCGTAATAGCAGGTGTATTCCTTGGCGGTCATCGCGTTGTGCTCGCCGCCGACCGAGTCGAAGGCGATCGCGATGTCAAGGGCGGTGCGCTTGGCGGTGCCCTTGAAGAGGAGGTGTTCCAGAAAGTGCGTGGACCCGAAGTGGCCGGGCTCCTCGTCGCGGGAACCGACCGCGACCCAGTAGCCGATGGTCAGGCTGCGGCTGCCGGGAACATGCTCCGACACGATGCGCACACCGCTCGGCAGCACGCTGCGACGCACCAGAGACTCACCTGCCGCACGAAAAGAGAGTTCGGGCAGGTCCAGAGGGAATTCGACAGCACCG
>JBBQDC010000041.1:0-22190 GCA_038319305.1 Actinomycetales bacterium
AACAGACGCTCAGCTGGCTGCGAACGATAACCGGCGAGATGTCGACGGCGACCCTTAAACGACTCGAGGACACGCTGCCCTGGTACGGCGATATGCCGCCAGGGCGGCGGTCCGCCGTGGGTCTGGTTGCCCAGGCCGGGATCACGTCGTTCATCTCCTGGTTCGACGACCCTCGATCCACTCCCTGGATCGCAGCCGACGTCTTCGGTGCCGCTCCGCGTGAACTGTTGCGCTCGATCAGCCTGCAGCAGACCCTGCAGCTGATCCGCGTCACCGTCGAAGTGGTGGAGGAGCGGGTCAAGGATGGCGGGGAGATGCTGCGGGAGGCCATCCTGCTGTACTCCCGAGAAATCGCTTTCGGCGCGGCGGATGTCTACGCCAGGGCCGCCGAGGCGCGCGGTCTCTGGGATGTGCGTCTCGAGGCCCTCGTCGTGGACTCGATCCTGAGCGGTGAGTACGACGACGAACTGCCCAGCCGGATCGCCGCTCTCGGCTGGCACGGGCACGGCGAAGTCTGCGTGCTCGTGGGCACCACGCCCAAGATGCTCGACGTCGACCAGCTCCGTCGTTCGGCGCGGCATATGGCCGCCGACGTATTGATCGGGGTGCAGGGCAACCGGCTCGTGCTGGTCATCGGCCGGGCCCACCCGAGACCGACCGACACAGATGACGCGATCGGCACGGCATCCGCCCTCAGTTTCATGGAGATCGCCGTGCAGCTCGAACCGAGCTTCGGCGCCGGTCACCTGGTGCTCGGTCACGAAGTACCCAACTTGGTCGACGCGTCCAAAAGCGCCAAGGCCGCCCTGGCCGGGTTTGCCGTGGCGCGGTCCTGGCGCAATGCCCCGCGCCCGGTGCAGGCCGACGACCTGCTCCCCGAGCGAGCATTGGCCGGGGATCCGCTCGCTCGCGCCACGTTGATCCACCGCATCTATCGCCCGCTGCAGGCACATTCGACCGAGCTGCTCACCACGCTGTGGTGCTACCTGGACAACGGCCGGTCCCTTGAGGCAACCGCGCGGGAACTGTTCGTGCATCCGAACACCGTGCGATACCGCCTGAAACGGGTGTCGGAGGTCATCGGTTACGACGCAACGGGGGCCCGAGAGGCCCTGATCCTGCAGGCCGCCCTCATCATCGGGTCGATCAGCGACCACGACGGCTCCACTCGCCGGCGATAACGGAACCGCTACAGGCGTGAAACTAGTGGGGTTCGACAAACGTTCGTCGAATAGTTGGTCGATCTCCGACACGCCCGTGGCAATCGAGCTTGGGAGACTAGGTCAATGATTGTTGTCGTCTGCCCCGGTCAGGGCTCACAAACCCCCGGATTCCTCGAGCCCTGGCTCCAGGACCCAACCTTCGCCGCCGGACTGGACGAAATCTCTGCAGCCTGCGGAATCGATCTTCTGCGACACGGCACCGTGAGCGACGCCGAGACCATCCGGGACACCCGCATCGCCCAGCCACTCATCGTGGCCGCCGGACTCCTCACCGTGGGCGCGCTTCTGGCCGGCGGGCGGCGTGACCGCATCGCCGGCATCGCGGGCCACTCGGTGGGCGAGATCACGGCCGCCGCCGGTGCCGGCATCCTCAGCGCGGCCGACGCCGTTCGATTTGTGCGTGAACGCGGCAACGCCATGGCGGAGGCCGCGGCGCTGGAGCCCTCCGGCATGAGCGCCGTGTTGGGCGGGGATGAAGCCGAACTCCTGGCCCGCCTCAACGAGCTCGACCTCGCGCCGGCCAACTTCAATGGTGGCGGCCAGATCGTCGTCGCCGGCTCTCTCGAGGCCCTCGCCGCTCTCGGCGAGAACCCGTTGCCGCGCACCCGGGTGATCCCGCTGCAGGTCGCTGGTGCATTCCACACGCGGTATATGCAGCCAGCGGTGGAGCACCTCACCCAGGTCGCTGCACAACTCGTGCCTGCCGATCCAACACTTTCGATCTGGACGAACTGTGACGGCCGCGTGGTCTCCAGCGGAGCCCGGTTCGTGGAGCTTCTGGTTGATCAGGTGTCCTCGCCGGTACGGTGGGACATGTGCATGCGTTCATTCGCGGATGCCGGCGTGACCGGAATCATCGAGGTCGCACCGGCCGGGGCCCTTGTCGGCCTTGCCAAACGTGCACTCAAGGGTGTGCCCAGTGTCGCGATCAAGACGCCGGACGACCTACCCGCTGCGTTCGACCTGATCGACCAGCAGAACCTAGTCTGACCGAAAGAGAATATGTCCAAGCCAACACTCCAGCAGTCGCACGGTCCCCAGTACACACGGATCCTTTCGATCGGCGCAGCCCGCGGCGACCTCGTCGTACCCAACGACGAACTGGTCGGTCCCATCGAGTCCTCCGATGAATGGATCCAGCAGCGCACCGGCATCATCACCCGCACCCGCGCGAGCCAGGACGTCCAGGCTGTCGACCTCGCAACGGATGCCGCCCGTGAGGCCATCGAGAGATCCGGCATCGCGCCGCACCTGATCGACGCCGTCATCGTGGCCACCATCAGTAACAGCCGGCAGACGCCCTCCATTGCCGCCGTGGTCGCCGATCGGGTCGGCGCCAACCCCGCTGCCGCCTATGACGTCAACGCTGCCTGCGCAGGCTACACCTACGCCGTCGCGCAGGCCGACTCCCTGATCCGCACGGGAACGGCTCACTACGCCCTCGTCATCGGCGCGGAGAAGCTGTCCGAACTCGTCGATCCCACGGACCGCAGCATCTCGTTCCTCCTCGGCGACGGCGCCGGCGCCGTCGTCATCGGACCGAGCGACTACGCGGGGATAGCCCCCACCGTGTGGGGATCCGACGGGTCCAAGGCCGATGCCATCACCATGAACCACACCCTGCAGGAATATCGCCGCGGCGAATCAGAATGGCCCACCCTGCGTCAGGAGGGTCAGACGGTCTTCCGTTGGGCTGTCTGGAACATGGCGAAGGTAGCCAAGCAGGCACTCCAGGTCGCGGGAATCGAGAGCGACCAACTCGCCGCTTTCATTCCGCACCAGGCCAATATGCGCATCATCGACGAATTCGCCAAGCAGCTGAAGCTTCCCGACTCCGTCGTCATCGCACGCGACGTCGCCACCACGGGGAACACCTCGTCGGCGTCGATCCCGCTGGCCACCCACCGGTTGCTCGAGGAGCACCCCGAGCTCAGCGGCGGGCTCGCCCTCCAGATCGGCTTCGGTGCCGGGCTGGTGTTCGGCGCGCAGGTCGTCGTGCTTCCCTAGATTTCACCTAACCCCCTCTAAACTGAATCTCGGTCATACGAGACACCCCCAAGGAGAAAAAAATGGCATTGTCCACCGAAGAAGTTCTTGCCGGCCTGGCCGAACTCATCAACGACGAGACTGGCATCGCGACCGACACGGTTGAGATGGGGAAGTCATTCACCGATGATCTGGACATCGATTCCATCTCGATGATGACCATCGTCGTCAACGCCGAAGAGAAGTTCGACGTCAAGATCCCCGACGAAGAGGTCAAGAACCTCAAGTCCGTCGGTGACGCTGTCGACTTCATCGTCAAGGCTCAGGTCTAATCCACAAATGAACAGGCCGGTCGGCGTTTGCCGACCGGCCTGATCTGTGGGTGATGCCCACGTTCGCACGCCTCACGGAGAGTTAACGTTATGACCAAAAAAATCGTTATCACCGGCATCGGTGCGACCTCCCCTCTCGGCGGCACGGCCGCCGACAGCTGGTCCGCACTGCTCGCCGGCGAATCGGGGACGAGCACGCTCGACCACGAGTGGGTGGCCCGGACTCAACTTCCGGTGACCTTCGCAGCCCAGGCCAGGGTTCCCGCAATCGACGTCCTGGCCCGTCACGAGATGAAGCGTCTCGACCCCTCCAGCCAGTTCGCGCTGATCGCCGGGCGTGAAGCCTGGGCGGATGCCGGCTCCCCCGAGGCAGACCCCGAACGACTGGCCGTCGATTGGGCAACCGGCATCGGCGGGGTCTGGACGCTCCTCGACGCGTGGGACACCCTCCGCGAACGCGGTCCGCGGCGCGTTCTCCCGATGACCGTGCCCATGCTCATGCCGAACGGACCCGGAGCGGCCATCGGAATGGACCTGCATGCCCGGGCCGGAATCACCACGGTTGTGTCGGCGTGCGCCTCGAGCACCGAGTCGCTCGTGAACGCCTACAACCGCCTGCAGGCTGGTCTCGCCGACATCGTCATCGCTGGTGGCTCCGAGGCCGCGATCCACCCGTTGCCGATCGCATCCTTCGCTGCCATGCAGGCTTTGTCCAAGCGCAACGACGACCCGGCCACGGCGTCACGTCCCTACGACATCACCCGGGACGGCTTCGTTCTCGGTGAGGGTGCCGCGGCGCTCGTCGTCGAAACGGAAGAACATGCCAAGGCCCGCGGGGCACGCATCTACGCCGAGCTCCTCGGCGGCGCGGTGACCAGCGACGCCTACCACATCACCGCTCCGGACCCCGAGGGCACGGCGGCAGCTCGCGCAATGATCAGCGCGATCAGCAACGCCGGCGCAAGCCTTGCGGATGTCTCGCACATCAACGCGCATGCGACCAGTACGCCGGTCGGCGACATCGCCGAGTACAACGCACTCCGACGCGTGTTCGGCGACCTGCTTGACGGCATCCCGGTGTCGGCGACAAAGGCCTCCACCGGTCACCTCCTCGGCGGCGCCGGGGCGATCGAGGCCCTGTTCACGGTTCTCGCTTTGGCCGAACGCATGGCTCCACCGACCATCAACCTGCAGAACCAGGACCCGAGCATTCCGCTCGACGTCGTGACGATGCCGCGCACGCTGCCGACCGGCGACCTGCTCGCCATCAGCAATTCGTTCGGTTTCGGCGGCCACAACGCCGTCGTCGCGTTCCGGTCGATCTAGCTCCATCCGGCGAACCGGCTGGTATCACGACGACCCCGACCGGAACCGGTCGGGGTCGTCTGCGTTCGGGGCCGCCATCCACATCTGTCACCCCACCCTGTGCAGCCAGACCACGGAGTTGAAATCGCTGGCATGCCGGAACGCTTCGAGCTCGTCATCCCAAGCCTGCCCGAGCGCGATGCGCAGCTGCCGATGGAGCTCCAGCGCGTTCGCTCCGGCCATGTCCATCGCGTGGCGCAGCCGGTCCTCCGGGATCACAACGTTGCCGGCCGTGTCCGTCTGGGCGAAGAAGATCCCCAGGTCAGGGGTATGCAGCCAGCGCCCACCGTCGGTGCCGAAACCGGCGTCCTCGGTGACTTCGAAGCGGAGGTGGTCCCACCCGCGGAGTGCCGACGCGAGAACCGCGCCCGTGCCGCGTGCACCCTCCCAGTAGTACTCGGCACGCTGCGCGCCGCGAAGCACGGGCTGTTCGGACCACTCGAAACTCACGGGTTTGCCCAGGGCGTGACCCACCGCCCACTCCACGTGGGGGCTCAGCGCGCGAGGCGAAGAATGCACGTAAATGTAACCCCGGGCAGTAGCTGCCTGCCGAGCTTGTGTAGCCACCATCGTTTCTCCCGTTCTGTGAGGTGCGTCTTCCCCAACGACCTCTGAACGAAACAATGTTGCGAGCTGTGAACTTGTCAAAACCATTTTGTCGAAAGCAACGACAAGCGCTGCACCTGAATTATGCCTTAGCGACCCGCACGATCACAAGGCCGGACCGGAGCCGCCTCCTCATTCGCTATACTGAGTATGGTTATTCCCTCACCACCGGAGGTCCCATGTCTGTGCGCAGTTGCCTGTTGGCGATCCTCACGATCGGGCCTGCCTACGGCTTCCAACTGCACGGTGAGCTGGAATCCAGAACGGCCGGCCGGCGATCGGTCAACGTGGGGCAGATCTACGGCACCCTCGAGCGATTGGTGAAGCAGGCGGCCGTTGAGTCGGCCGGCACGACCGCGGACGGTTTGCCGCTCTACCGAATAACCGCGCTCGGGCAGGCCGAGGCGTTGCACTGGCTGACCGATACCGAGAGCGCGGTCGGCGACGAGTGGAATGATCTGGTCGACCGGGTTCTGATTGCCGCTTCACTCCCCTATCCCCAGGTGCTGGGCATCGACGCGCATAGCATCGTCGCCTGTTACCGGCAAACGTGGCAGTCCGTCGCAGAACCCCCAGCCGTCGCAAGTGCTGTTGCCGATACCGCCGCTGGTTTGGGGGCGGTGCGTCTGGCGGGTGGCGCCCGGGCGGCGCTGGCCGCCGCCGCGCTGGCCTGGCTTCAGGATGTCGACACGTTGCTCGCTGGCAGCCCCGCCGAGACCTTTCAGCACGGGCTGAACGACGTGCGGCCCAGGCGCGGGCGACGGCCGGCATCCGTCGCCTGACGTGGCGACCAGCGCCGTAACCTGCTGTTATTGCGCCTGATCGTAGCTGTCGACCGTCGCGACGGTGAGTAGGAAGTCGACCGGGAAATCACCGAACAGGTGGCGGCCAGCGGTGTCCGCCGCACGCCGGATGATCTCCTCGACGGCGTCGGCCAGCCCGGCGGGCGTGTGGACTATGACTTCGTCGTGCAGGAAGAACACCAGGTGTGGGGCCTGGTCAAATTCCGACCTGCGGGCAACCGAGGTTCCCGGCGGTAGCATCCGCAACTCCCGGCGCACCTCAGCCATCCAACACAGCGCCCATTCCGCAGCACTCCCCTGCACGATGAAATTTCGGGTGAAGCGGCCCCAGTCGCGCGCTTGGCTGCGCGCCCGACGTTCGTCGGCATCCGTCGCACCCGGGTCGTAGGCCTGCGCCTGGGTGGCCAGCCAGCGTTCCCCGGGGCGTGGCGAAGAGCGTCCGAGCCGGGTCGTCACGCTCTCACCGCGTTCCCCGGCGCGTGCGGCCGTCTCGGCGAGGGCGAGGGCGCGCGGGAAAGCCTTCTTGAGACGCGGCAACAGGCGCCCGCTCTCCCCGCTGGTGGCACCGTACATGGCACCGAGCATGGCGACCTTGGCGTGGTCGCGAGTCTCCACAACTCCCCCGGCGACGATGCCGGCGTAGAGGTCCGTCCCCCGTCCGGCCTGGGCCATGGCGGTGTCGAATGACAGTGCGGCGAGGATGCGCGGTTCCAGCTGCGCGGCATCCGCGACCACGAGCTTCCAGCCTGAATCGGCGACGACGGCGCCGCGCACCTGTTTGGGCAGTTGCAGGGCTCCCCCACCTCGGGTAGCCCAGCGGCCGGTCACCACCCCGCCGGGAATGTACTCGGGGTGGAACCGGCCGTCGAGAATCCAGGTTTCCATCCAATACCAGCCGTTCGCGCTGAGCAGCCGGGCCAGCTTCTTATACTCGAGCAGCGGCGCGATCACAGGGTGGGAGAGTTCTTTGAGCTCCCAGGCGCGGGTGGACGTTAACCTCAGGCCGACCTTCTGCAGGGCCCGCATCAGGTCGGGCTGGGAGTCGGGGTTGAGACCGGGCTCGCCGAGGGTGTCACGGATGCGACGAGCGAGCTTTTCGAGCCGCTCTGGCCGGAGGCCCGGAGCCACTCGAGGGCCGAGTTCGCGGGTCAGCAGGGCGTCGTGCACGTCGGTGCGCCACGGCAGGCCCGCGAACTGCATCTCGGCGGCGATGAGCGCCCCAGCCGATTCCGCGGCCAGCAGCAGCCGGAGCCGGCCGGGCTCCGCCGAGGTGCGGACCGCCTCGAGCTGACGCCGGAATTCCGCCTGCGGGCCGGTCCCGGTGGTGGCGCTGTTGCCGGGACCGTCACCGTTGCTCTCGACGTCACTTTTGCCGTGTCCGTCTCCGTTTCCGTCGGCGTCGAACAGGTCGAAAAGGGTCACCCCGGATGCGGCGGCGTCCGGTTCGAAGGTCGGCGCCCGATCCCAGCGGCTCGGCTCGGCTCGGGCCAGCGCGCTCGCCTCGGTGAGGGACGACTGGCGCAGGATCGCGTGGCACAGGCGCAGGTCGTGGGCGCGGTGCACCCTGACCCCGGCCCCCAGCAGCAGCGGGTAGATTCGGGCCGTGTCCTCCCACACCCAACGGGGCCGGTCCGGCTCCTGGCCCAGCACATAGCCGGGGAAGTCGTGGGCCGGTACACGGTGTTCGGCCCCGGCGATGCCGCCCGCCGCATCGAGTGGCAGCACGAGGATCTCTCCATTGCCGGTTCGACTCGCCAGAAGGTACACCTCCCCATTCTGCCGGTTCGGGACCGGACCGACTTTACGGGCATCCGTCGGAAGGTCGTCAGGAAGTCACACCGTCAGGCGGAGGTGCGGCCTCCGCCGCAGCCCAGGCCTCCTGCAGCAGGGCGACTGTCTCGTCGTCGGAGAGCTGGTGGAAGTCGGTGTAGAACGGGCCGATCGCCCAGAACTCCTGCGGGGCGTGAAGCACGATGACGACATCCGCGTACTGCCGCATCTCCTCAACCAGCTCCGCGGGCGCAACCGGGACCGCGAGCACCGTGAGCGCAGCACCCTGGCGTTTCAGGGCGGCAAGGGCAGCCCGGGCTGTGGCTCCCGTCGCCAGGCCGTCGTCGACGATCACGGCGATACGACCCTCCGGACTGATCTGCGGGCGGTCACCGAGGTAGAGCTTTCGACGTCGTTCGATTTCGGCCAGCTCACGGCGACGGGCACGGGCCAGACCCACTGAGTCGCCCCCGGTGGCGGCGAACACGTCCTCGTTGACGATCGTCTGCGGACTTGCGCCGTCGACGACCGCCCCCATTGCGACCTCCGGAAAGCCCGGTGCCCCGATCTTGCGCACCAGGATGAGGTCCAGCGGAGCGCGCAGGCGCCTGGCCACCTCGACCGCCACCGGCACGCCGCCCCTGGGCAGCGCGTAGATCACCGGATGGCGCACAGCGAGTTCAATCAAACGTTCGGCCAGTCGCCCAGCCAGCAACCGGCCGGCTTCGCTCCGATTCGTGAACATGCGGCTCCCACCCGGCGGATGCCTCGTCGGGAGTCCGCCTCGCCCGATTCTGCAGCCGGCCCTCCGATTTGTCGAGGGCCGGCCGGGACTCAGGCGCGGCGACCCGATTCAAGCTGCCGCGCGCAATCGATGCAGACTTCGGATGCCGGGCGAGCCTCCAGACGTTCCTCGCCGATGCGTTCGCCGCTCCGGGTGCACAGGCCGTAACTGGCCGCCGCGATGCGTTGCAGGGCTCGCTCGATAGTCGCCAACTCCTCTGCGAATTCACCGTGCAACGTGCCGAGGCGCGACCATTCGGTGCGGAGCGAGGATGCCTCGGCGTCGTGCGCGCCATCGGTCCCGCCGGCGCCGCGGGCACCCTGAACCCCTTTGACGGTGTCGGCGACCCGTGACACTTCCCCGGTCAGAACGCGTCGTCGATCGGTGAGCGCCCCTCGAAACGGCGCGATTCGGCGGCCGATATTCCCGCCGCCGTCGTCTCGGTATCCTTCACAAACTCTTCGCGCATATCCCATGGTCCCACGCTGTTGGGCCGCCGACGCACTGGACGCTTTCCTGTGCAGATGGCACACTCGATAGCACCAGAACACTGACGGCACCATCGAACGGGACCTGGACCAGCTGTGTATCGACGACTCGCCACCCTGATTGTCAAGGCCGGCCTCACGACCGGTATCGCTCTCCTGTTGACGCTCGGAACCCTGATGCCGTCCGCCGCCCACGCCTCCGCCGCTGCATGCCCGGTGGGAACCGCGCCGATCATCGGTGTCGACGGGGATCCGCAGTGCGTGGCCCTGGAAGAAGGTGGAAACGCGCCCGAAACGGCAGTCGCGCCGACTCCCGCACCAACGCCCAGCCCGACACGCACACCGACCGAGCCGGCGCCGGATCCCGGCACCGCTCCGCCGGAGGAGCCGGTCCCCACGGCCGTGCCGGAGGCGACGCTCGCGGTCATCGTTCCGCCGCCGGTGACCGCGCCGACTCTGCCGGAAGTCCCGCCCGCCGGGACGCCAGTTCCGGTCGTTACCTCCGCTCCTACCCTGACCGAGCGGTCGCAGACGCCAGACGAAACGTCGAACACCAGCACGCCGACTCCTGCGGTCATTCCCCCGGCGCTGCCGGCGAATGCCGACACCACCGGTGTGATCCTGTCCGGCGACGGTCCCCGACTATTCTGGGCCGTCGCCGCCGGGGCGTCCGCGTCGGGGTTGCTCGCCGCGATCGTCGCTTTCTACCTGGTCTCCATCCGGCCGTTCCTCATGGCACGCAGACGGCCGGGAGCAGTCGGTTGAACCGACGCCCCAGAACGTTCGTGCCCGGCCGCACACGACAATTATCGGAATGGACGATCCGATCGGTATCGTTCTCCTCGCCCCGGTCACGGACTCGATCGTCAGGTCTGATCAATACCAGTTGTTGGCCTCGGAATGTGCCCAGGCGCCGCACGGGGTGCCATACCCAGCATTAATGTAGCCGAGACCCCACGAAATCTGGGTGGTCGCGTTCGTGGCCCAGTCGGAGCCCGCGGTGGCCATCTTGCTTCCGGGCAGTGCCTGCGGGATTCCGGTGGCGCCACTGGGGTTGGTGGCCGTGTACGACCAGCCGGATTCCTTGGTCCAGAGTTGCACGAGGCAGGAGAACTCCGACTCACCCCAGCCATACTTCGAGGCTGCCATCGCCCGGGCCGTCTCTTTCGCCTCGGCGGGCGTGTTGCCGGCGGCGTCGGGCTGTGCCGGAGCCTCCGCAGCAGACGCGCGCGCGGCGGCTGCCTGAGCCTGAGCCTGCGCCTGCGCCTGAGCGTCCGCCTGCGCCTGCGCCTGCGCCGCAGCCTCTACCTCGTCCGCAACACGGGCAGCGTCCGCGGCGGCGCGGTCTACCTCGGCCACGGCCGAGCGTGCCGTGGCGGTCGTCTCCTGAGTCTGCTGAGTTAGTTCAATAACGGTGTCTGTGTCCAGCGACTTATAGTCCCCAAGTGCGGCAACGGATGATGCCAGCGGTGTCGGATCCACCTTGTTCGCCATGATGCTGATCACCGTTCCGGCATCGACGAGGGTGGTCTCTGCTCGGTCATTGGCGGTCTTCGCGGCAATGCTGGAGTACACACTGAGCTGCTCGTGGCGAAGACCCGTGCTCTCGGACAGCTCAGTCGTGGCGGCGATTCGGGCGGAACTGGTCGCAGATGCGTGGGACACCGCACCGATTCCTGCGATCAGGCCGATGAGTCCGAGCGCCGCTCCGGTGCCGAGGGCAACGGATCTGGTGCGGGAGCGTTTGCGTCTGGCGGTGATTGCTCTGCGAGAGGACAAGGGTGAACGGGGTGAAGCAAAACGCATGACTTCCAAATGCGATGCGGCCGGGCTCGATGGTCCTCGGCGCACCTTGATCGGTGGACTCACGGCCAAGTGCAACCGCGCGGACGAAAATTCAAGTCTGCACGCACTTTCTGGACAAATGCTCATTTGATGCTGGCAAAGTCATCCAGGGTCTCGTCTGTTGAAGAAAAAGCCTGGCGCGTTTCGGAATGCCCGTGAACGCCGATTGCCGGCTGCCCGACATGATCGAGCGGCTGATCCGGAGTTCCGGCCGAGCTAAATCCTGGCCTGCTGGGACGACGACTGGCGCCCCCAGCGGCGCGTGGATCTGATCCCATCTACAAGACCCACCGCGTCGCCATCCCGGTCATCGGCACTCTGGCCTCGCGGGCTCGGTTCGCTGTGGATGTGGTCACAGGTGACCGTGACCTCTGCCAGCTGATCGACGATAGCGGCAACGCTATTGGCCGCTTACGGCGACCTCGCTGGAATCATCGCGGCCGTCGTCTAGCTGGGCGTCGCTCCGGCGGTGGTGAGTGTTGTATGCGACCTTGAGCTATCCGAGTTCGACGCCCGGTGATCTGCTCACCGACATGGACGTCGACATCGACATCGACACGATCGCCAATATGGACACCGTCGCCCTACGATTCGCGCATCGCTCGGGGGAGGTTCTGAATGGCGGCGGCCTCCGCAGCCACTTGTGTTTCGATCATGCCCTGCACAAATTTCATCACACCGTGTGGCTCGAGTTTTATCGCAAACGTGACCCGGCATGAGGTCGGTGAGACAGCGGTAATCGTGAACGCCCCTCGAGGCCGGGCCGGCCCAGCCGTGACCTCGAACTCGAGCCTGGTCGGTTCTTCCGACCTGACGACGCGGTAGTTCGCACGCATTGTTCTTCCACCGGGGCCAGTGAGAAGCTGCTCGAACTCCGCTCCCACTCCGCGTCCACGAATGTGACGGATCTCGTACACGCCGCTTCTCCACTTGGTGTTATTGGTGCCGTCTGCCAGAAACGCGAAAACGTCCTCTGCCGAACGCGGCACCGCAACGCTTGACTCTGCTCGAATCATCGAGTTCCTTTTGGAGGTTAATGGGACAGGCTGCGGATCAACCGAGGTGAGCCGAGAGTATACCGCTGCCGGTGCGTGGATGGGTACCCTGCGATACGTGACCGGGCACTCCCCGAATTTGCTCGCGGAGCCTCCCTGCGATCGCCCTACATCCGCCGCCGCATCACCGACCCGGTGCGCTCCACTCCCCGCGATCGCCGACGTGCCATACCGTGCGCTCGCGACATTAAACTCAATGGCGTCGAGATGAAACTCCACCTATGTGAACTCGCCCTCGGGCTTGGGGGCGTTCCACCGGCCTTCGCCCATCGAGGGAAGCCGGTAGCCACCCAACTCGTGGAACGCCGTCAAGGGCGTCGACCAGGTTTGCTTGTCGAACGACCTGCCATCGGCGGAGGCGCGGGAACGGTCCCGCGAGACGAAGTCCGCGAGGTCGTGCGCGGCGTTGAAGGTCAGCACCGCGGACACGCTCTGGTCCCCGGCGGTGAACACACCCCGAACGTGGTTGGCGTCTATGCCCGTCCAATGCACGGGGGCGTCGATGATGGCTCCCGGGGCGAGCACCACGAGGTCGTTGAACACCGTCACGGTTTCGCTGCGGTGCATCTCCGAACCGGATGCGTCTACCACGGTGGCCAGCGCCAGCACCTTGGCGCGCATGGTCGCGTTGGTGTGGTCGTACAGGTGCAGGACGGTGATCGGCAGCCCTGATCTCGTGGCGTCGATGATGAAGGCCCGTGACGGCCGCTCTCCGTAAGTGTTGACCTGTGTCCCGGTGAACGGCATCCAGGCCGCGTCCGGTCCGCTGCGGATCCTGCCGTGAATGTCTGCGCGGAAACTCGTCACCCGCGGCTTGCCGACAGCTCCGGAGCGGAGGACGGACGCAGCGAGCGGTTCGGGCAGGTCCGCTTCCCCGGTCCATGCGGCGAGGGTGTCTATGATCGCGCCGAGAACGTGCACCTGGTCGATCAGGCTGTACTCCTCCACGAGTAGGTTCTTCGACATCTGCCCGTCACCCTCGGAGTTCCCGGTGTGGTCGTAGGGGTACACGGCGTCCTCGAGGGACAGCGCGGTCTCGTAGGGGAACATCGACTCGTAAGGCGGCGGGCCGGATCCCCGCTGGTCCCACGTCACGACGGTGAAGTGATTCTCGAGTGTGGGAAGATGGCGCCGCAGGGCCCCGAGTTCCCAGTGCGGCACCGAGTGCCAACGGAAGCAACGCGAGTAGGGCGTGAAAACCACGTCCAGTGATGAGTGCGATCACCCCGTACTCGCTGAGCGGCACCCCGTCGACCATGGGACCTTCGACGCCAAGCCGGGTCAACTCGAAGACGGTGACGAGCACCATCGGTGCCAGACAATCCCCCACCGGCTCCGCAGCACCAAACCAGCAAGGCTGCCGACGGCCAGGCTATGAGGATCGACCCGATCGCCGTACTGCTCGTCAATGGCCCGCGCGGTGTCCACCAGCCGGCGACCAGCCCCCATGCACCGGTGATGGCGACTGCGGCGAGACCTGCGACTCGGCGTTGGCTGCACAGCGAAGTCAATGGATGACGACCGTCGCGGCCCTCGTCTGCTGTGTCGAGGTCGGTCCCGCTGGCGGACTGCTCGTGCCGGGCATGCATGCTCATCGAACGACTCCTCACCGAACAACTACTCATCTGTTATCCGGGCCACAGCGCAGCTACATAGAGTCGTAGGGCCGTTGGTCCCGAGTCTCGATGACCAAGTGCGGCAGCTCGAAACAAAAAATTTCATGGCAAGCGAATCACGCTGGGCTACCTACGCGTCAACTACCGCACCCCGGAGGAGGACCTTCTGGGGGTAAGTGCGTCCTCCATTTGGGGGACATCATCGTTAGATTTCATGTGCGCCAAAGAAACCCAGACTGCGGTGTTGACACGAACTGGACTGGTGTGCTTTCATCACCGCGAGTGGCGAACCTGTCGCCGCTCAAGGAACGCACGAAGGAACGGAAATCGACGTGAATCACATCCTGGTCGTCGAGGACGAGCCCTCGCTGGGCCGACTCCTCGGCCGTATCCTCGGTGGTGCCGACTTCACGGTGACTGTGGTTGGCACGGCGGTGAGTGCCCTGACGGCGACCCGCACGGTTGACCCGGACCTGATCATCCTGGACCTCTTGCTACCGGACGGCCGCGGCGAGGACGTCCTCGCCGAACTGATGCGATTCCGTCCATCAAGTCGGGTCCTGGTGCTGTCATCGATGACGCAGGTGGCGACCAGAGTCGGTGTCTTGGAGGGCGGTGCGGTGGATTTCCTGGCCAAACCGTTCGCCAACGCCGAGCTGCTGGCTCGGGTCAACACCCGCATCCGGACGCCAGCATCGGTCGCGACGGTCACCCGTTACCTCCGCAGCGCCAGCGTCGTGATCGATCTGCTGCGACGGGAACTCGTGGTCGACGGGCGCCGCATCCCGTTGACCCAACAGGAGTTCGTGCTGCTGTCCTACCTCCTCCAGCGGGCACCCAGGCCGTGTACCCGGGCCGAGCTGCTCGAGCAGGTCTGGGGAACGAAATTCGACACCGGAACGAACGTCGTCGACGTCTGCGTACGTCGACTCCGATGGAAACTGGCAAACGACAAGATTGAAACGGTGCGCAATGTCGGGTATCGGATCACGGCATAAGGCAGTCCTCGTCGCCGTATGGGCGGTGTTCGCGGGAGTCAACTGCTACCTCACCTTTACCCTGCCCGGCAATGAGACCATCCCCTATCACCTCGTCTGGGCCAGTTTTGCCCTGCTCTATGGGCTGTGCCCGTGGCCCCGGCGTGCCACCCTTATCGTCTTCGTCGTCATCACGACGGTTACCGGGGTTGCCCTGATTCGTCACGCGATGGCAGGGGTCATCGGATGGGAAGAATGCAGCGAGATAGTTCTGATGGGCGCCATTCTCTCCCTGTTGATCTGGCACGTGAACCGGCAATGGACCGCTCAGGCGCGCCTGAGGGCGCTGCAGCAGGCCGACCGTCACCGCAGCGAACAGAGGGAAAACGCCGCCCGGTTCGGTTCGCACGAGGTACGCACCCGGCTGACCATCGCCAGGGGCTACGCGCAACTCATCGCCGATCAGTCGGCCGAGCCAACGGTGCGCGAGGACGCCGAGCTTGTGGTGGCGGAACTCGTCAAGGCGTCCGCATTGGCGACCAACCTGCTTACCCTGGTCCGGGTCGTGGAGCCGTCGGCGCACGAGCCGGTCGACGTCGACGGAATGCTGGCTGAGGTCCTGCGCCGATGGTCGGTCACTGCGGACCGAACCTGGACCGCCCGAAGTACGGTCGGCACCGTGCAGGGCGATAACGAGCGCCTCGAGGCCGTGCTGGACTGTCTGCTTGAGAACGCGGTTAAGTTCACCGGTCCAGGAGACACCATCGCGATGACGGCGGCTGTCCAGGACTGCGAATTGGTGCTGGCCGTCCGGGACACCGGAGTTGGCATCCCGTCCGCCGATCTGGACACCGTGTTCGAGATCTTCCGGACCGCGTCGACAGCAGGCAATCTGGCCGGTAGCGGGCTGGGCCTGGCCATCGTCAAGGCCGCCACGGAAGCCCGTGGCGGCACCGTCGCGGTGACCAGCTCGCTCGGTCACGGCAGCATCTTCACCCTGCGACTTCCGATTCAGCCAGAGCCAGCTTCTCCGCTCACAGCATCCACCTCTGACTCGGCTTCTCGCGATCAGGTCACTACGTTGGTCGACATCTCCAACTGACGTGGACTCCTCCGCGTTCTGTTTCGGAGCTGACGGCGTCAAACGCAGAGCAACAACCGGCCCGGCTTAGCCCACGACAACCACATCAACAACGGCCGCGGGCTGCTCCAGCTCATTGACCCGGACGGCAGCGGTGAATCTCCATTGACCTGCCACGGGCAGCACGACCACGGCTCGATAGCTGCCCGGCGTCTTCCCCGGCTTGACTTCGGCGGCCAGTGGTCCAAGGCTCAGGTTCGGCTCGGACACACTGACCTGCGGAATGGCGAGCGGCACGAGGGGAGCACCCCCCACGTCTGACAGATCAAAGGTAATGACATTGACCCCCGCCGTTCCCGGGCTGAACCGGCCGGTGAGGTGGCCGGTGCCGAGGTCGGCGAGGACCGGGGTCCCTCCCAGATCGGATATCTCCGTCGCGGCAGCCGGGGCAGCGAGGATCTCCGTCGCCCTCGGATTCTGAAGTGTCAGTGCCGAGGTGAGTCCGACGACCAGCACCACCCCGACCGCTTCCAGCCGGACGGCCAGCGCCAGCTGGTGCCAAGCCCGCCCCGTCACGCCATCGCGTGCCAGGTGAGGCACGAGCGCGAGGCGATTCCATAGTGCGAGTCCGCCGATCGCAGCGACAATGACCAGCTTGACCAGCAGCAGCCGACCGTAGCCACTGCCGACGAGCTCTGGAAATGAACCGACAATGATCACAGCCAAGATGGTCCCGGTCACACCCAAAAGAACGACGACGCCACCGGCCAGGGTGGAGAACCTGCCCAAGACTTTGGCAGCCTCAGCCGGGTCGCCCTTGATTCGTCGGGCGCGAACGATGTGAAGGATCAGAGCTACCAGTCCACCCAGCCACACCGCTGCCGTTGCGGCGTGGATGAGGTCGGCGCCCATCACTAGCCAGAGAGGTCCGAACACCCGAGTATGACCGACGGGTAGCACCGATAGCAACGCGGACCCGGCCCCCACCGTGCCGACCCAGAAACCTTTCCGGCGAGGTAGTCGCGCCCGGAACAGCATCAGCGACACCCCGGAGACGGCGAGGACCAGCGTCAGGAGGGCCCCCGCGGACCGGCCCATGGTGGCGACCGCCGGATCGAACAATTCGCCAAGACCCGCCCCTCGTTCCCTCGCCACGGTGAGAGGCACCAGGACGACGTAGGCGCTTACGGCGGTGAGTCCGGCTACCCGAGGCAGCCGGCCCACCGTCGTGGCGCGGGCCACGAACAGGTCGAAAACGGTGAGACCCACCAGACAGAACAAACCCAAATAGCCGACAGCGGTTAGCACTCCGTATAGAAGGTCCACCGGTCCGGTGTTGGTCGGGGCGATGATCGGGACCGAGGTGCCGGCCTGTCCTACAACAAACGACAGCACCCCGGACTCGGGGTGGGAGTCGTCGGAAACCACCCGCCAGCCGAGCACGTAGCTGCCGTCGGCGAGGGTGGGCGGCAGGGTAACCCGAACAGTCGCCTCGACCGCCTCGACGGGTACAGCGCGGTGAGTACCGCCGCCGTCGTACAGCTGGAAGCCGTCAGGGACGAGGAAAACGGGTTCATCGAAGGTGAGATCCACCGAAGTCGGCGCATCGGCCAGCACCGCTCCCGCGGTTGGCGTCGTGAACAGCAGCTCCGCATGCGCCGAGGCTGGGGCTGGCGGCATCACAAAAACCAGGGTCAGCGCTGCGAACAAAATCACGAACAGCCGGCGGATCAGGGGTCCGTGGGCTCGGGATTTCTGGTGCCGTCTCTCGGTAAGCGTCCCTCTCGACACGATCGTCTCCTCGTCCTCTACAACAGTGCCCGTGTGGGCCGCGCACATCGCCGCCCGGGTCAGACTTCCGGGCGGCGATGTGCGTGGGGGAAGGTGCTATCTGCCCGTCGTGAAGCTCCAGGTGACGGGAACCAACAGGTTGCCAGCGAGGTCCTTGATCCCGCTGCTGAGGGTGACGGTGTACTGGGTGTTGGCCAGCAGGGTTCCGGTCGGGTTGAGCGTTGCCACCTTCGTGGTGTTGGAGTAGCTGACCGATGAGGTGAAGGCGGCGCCGGTCGATGTCCGCTTGATGGTGAAGTTCCCGCTCGCAGCGGCCGTGGTCGGAAGACCGGTGACTGCCTCGCTGAAGGTCGCGGTGATGTTCGCCCTCCGGCTGACCTTAGTGGCATTGACCGCCGGGGTCCGGGCCGCGACGACTGGGGCAGGACCGGTGATGAAGGTCCACGTCTTAGCGGTGAGCGGATTACCAGCTAGGTCCTTGACGAGGCTGTTCAGGGACAGGGTGTAGGTGCGATCACTGGCCAATGGAACGTCCGGGGTCAGCGTCGCAACCCGGGTGGTGGCGTTGTAGGTGACCTTCGAGGCAATGGTCTCGGTCCCCAGCTTCAACGTGAAGTTGGGCGTGCTGGCAGCTGTGCTGGGAAGGCCGGTCACGGCCTCGCTGAATGTTGCACTCAACGGGGTCCGCTTGTTGGTCGTTCCCAGACCGACGCCGGTGGATCCGGCGGCGGGAGTGGTGGTGGTGACCGTCGGGCTGGGTCCGGTGATAAAGTTCCAGCTCGTCGCCGCTACCGAGCCGCCCGACACGCTCTTGATGTCCGTGGTCAACGAGAGAGTATAGGGCGTGTCAGCTGTCAGTGCCGCCGTCGGGATGAGGGTGGCCGTCCACGTCGTCGTGCTGTAGGTCACTGAAGCCGGAACGGCCGTGGTGCCCTGCTTCAACGTGAACGTGGTGTTGCTGACTCCGGTGACGGGTTCGTTGAACGTGACGGTCGGCCGGACGTCGGTTGCGACCCCGGTCGCCCCGGATTCGGGGTTCGTTGAGGTCACCTTCGGCGTGGTCGGAGCGGTGAGCAGAGGTTCGGACACCGTGTTCCCTGCAGCGTTCCATGCCGTGACCCGGTAGGCATACTGCCCGGTCCCAGCAGTAATGTCGGTATAGGTGGTGACGTTTGCCAGTGTGGTGGCGATCTGGGCGTAGGCGCCGACCGTGCCGTTGATAAGTGAAGCGCGCTCGATCTTGTAACCGATCTCGTTCTTCGCGTTGCCCCAGGTTGTTGGATCGGTGATCGATATCGGGGTCCCGTCGGTCCAGCTCAGCGGCACGTCACTCAGGAGTCGGGTGAAGCTCATCACCGGCGCGTCCGGCAGCGTGCGTGGGGCGCTGACCGAGATCGGACGCATCATGTCCATCTCCTCGTGGCTGAGGATGTGGCAATGCCACACGTACTCCCAGCCGAAGTTGGTCACGTCGTTGCTGATCGGCGCGATCGGGTTACCGATGGTGTCGGTGTTGTTGAATCCGGCCTCGGACCCGTTCGGACCGGTCGTAGAGCCCTTGGCCCCCAGCGGCATCATCGGGTTCAGTGGCCGTTTGCTGTCGGGAATGGCGAACGGGAGCTTCGGCAGGATAGGTCGGACCGCCACGATCGTGTCCTCCAGTGGACTGACACGCACGGTGTCCTTCCAGCCGAGTTCTGTCGGTTCGGGCGGGATGATGATGTTGTCCCAGGTGACTCTGTTCAACACCTGCACGTCGTTGAGGTGGAAGTGCAGTGGGTGGGTGTCCACACCGTTGTGGGTGATCTTCCAGATCTGAGTTCCGTCGGCGTTGGTGGAGATCGGGGTCACCTTGAGGCTGTTCGTCCCCTTGGTGCCGTCCAGCTTCTCCGTGACGGGGTTGACGAACGGGTAGAGGATGACGTTCTGCAGCAGCGGTGTAGCTCCGGGCGCCTCCAACCCGATATTGCCGCTCATTCGGCCCCACTCGTCGAAGTTCGCCGAGTTCATTTCGTCGTGGACGCTCTTGCCCTCGATGGGAATGCTGAGCTGCGGACCCGCCAGGGTGTCGAACTTGAATTGGTCTCCTCCTTGCTCGGCGATCCGGGCGAAGCCGTCGCACGTGGCAGCGGGCTTGGTGGCCGTGTTGCAGTACCCACTACCGACGAAGCTCGTCCCGTAGGCCTGGTTGTACGCGGCCTGGCCGACCACGATCGGGTTCTGGCTCGACTCGAAGACACCGGCGGGATTGCCGGCCGCATCGGTGTGGTGATCGAACGCCGCCATCAGCTTGCCCATCTGGTCAGCCGTGGTGTTCGGCCGGTCGAAGGCCAGCGCGGGTGCGGTGTTCGAAATCTTGACCTGCATGACCGACCGGGTGTCGGGCCCGTAGCCGGGCAGGGTGGTTGGAGCGCCAGCCGGGGACATGTCCGGTCCACCGGTGTAGTAGTCGTAACCGGGGATCCGGGCCGGGAACGCCGCCGGGGCGTCGTTGTAGAGGATCAGCGTCTTCCCCCTGTAAGCGGAGAAGTCGACGATCACGTCGGCCCGTTCGGCCGGCGCGAGCAGCAGCGAGTGCTGGTCGACGTTGCCGACGTCGAACCGGGTCGCGTCGGTGATCCACGTCGTCTCGTGGGCGGGGACGACGGCCGGGGTCGGCAGGAAGCCACCCTCGTTTCCGATCTGGATCCAGTCAGGGCCCTTCGGGCTCTTCGTGGTATCCGGCGTCGGCGTGACGACCGGGTCGGTCTGCGCCATGGAGACCTCGCTGGACTTCAGCGCGACCTCGGTGCCGGTGGCGGGATCGGCGACGTACCAGGATAGGTTCCAGAATCTGTCGTCAGAACCGTTGAGAATCCGGAAGCGGTACGACTTCGGGTCCATGGTCGTCGTCGGGTAGGCAGTGCCATTCACGACCGGCGTGTCATGGAAGGCCTCCATGCCGACCGAGTTGTTGGGTGTTGACGGGATCAGGGCCGGCTCGCAGAAGGCAACCACGTTCGGGTCGCAGGTGGGGTCATAGTAGGGGTTGGCCATGGGCGGGTATTTGGCGTCCTTGGCCGGCGGCCAGAACCACGGGCCGTAGAACCAGCGGCCGAAGGAGCTCATCCCACTGGGGTCGCCGGGATTCTGCGCGGGCATGTAGACGTGCGGCTGCCAGAGGTTGCCCTCGCCGCCCCACTTCTTCGCATCCCAGGTCGGGTCGAGTTGGGCCATCCGCGCCGCGCTGGGCACGAAGGTCTTGTCCTGGATGGTCAGCGCAGTGCCGGTGCCGAGCCCGTCCAGCGCGCCGCCCGGAGCCATCAGCGCCTTCTCCGCGTCGTCGGTGATCATGTAGCCGGCCTCTTCACCGGCGTACACGTTCAGCCGGGTGATGCCCCACGAGTGGTCGTGGTAGAACATCATCCGCGCACTCTGCTGGTTGGTGTAGAAGAACGTCTCCGCGCCGGGCCCGGGATCGGGCATGTCCGGCACGTTGCTGACGCTGACACCCTTCGGGTAGGCGGTGTTCTCGCCAGTCGGAGTGGTCCACTGGTGCGGCGTGCCGTCGCTGATCCACGGGGTGATGCCGCCGTGCAGGTGCAGGGTGGCGCGGTTCTCGGAGTAGCAGGTCGTCGGCTTCGGGGTCTTTCCGCACATCGGGTTGCGGACGTCGTCCGTCGCGCTGTTCAGGTCGGGGGCCATGTCCTTCGGCACGCCGTTCGCGTCGAGCTGCATCATCTGCGGGCCGGCCCCGGCCCCCATCACGGTGGTGTCGACGGGCAGGAACAGGTCGCCGGCGATTCCGACGGGCAACAGGTTGCGGAACAGCACGCGCACGGGCTTGTTCTTGGTGGCCATGATCGTCGGTCCGAGGTAATGCGGCTTGTCGACGGCGGTGTAGCCGCCGGCGACAGGGGTGTCGGCAAGCGTCGGATCGAGGTTCGCGTTCCCGAGGGCGAGCTTCTTGCCCGGCACGACGCTCGTCGAGAGCTGCACGTAGCCGCGCAGCAGGGTGGCGGGCAGGTCCCGGTGGAACTTCATCCGGTACTGGACCACCGCGATCTCGTAATAGTCGGTGCCCGGGTAGGTGGTGGTGTCGGGCTGCGCGGTCGGGATGTACTGGCCCAGATCGTTGGCGGCGGCCTCCCCCTGACCGGGCAGGGTGTCGACGAACTTCTTGATGCCGGGGGTGAGGTAGCCCGCCCCGGGAGCAGTCACCTTGATGCCGGTGACCGAGCCCTTGACGGCGACCCGGGCCGTGGCACTGGCTCCCTTATCGGCGGGGGAGACGGTGTCGGCAATCGTGACGGTGGGGGCGGAGTCGTAGCCCTGGCCGCCGTCGGTGACGTCGATCTTGGTGACACCGATCGTGGCCGTAACCGTGGCAAACGTGGTGGGGTCCTGCTTGCTGGCGTCGGCGACGGTCACGGTCGGGGCCTTGGTGTAGCCGCTGCCCGGATCGGCGATGGTGACGCTGGTGACGACC
>JBBQDC010000042.1:0-21952 GCA_038319305.1 Actinomycetales bacterium
CTGGCCCACTTACACTGAAGCATGACTTCAGCGGGCTTTGCCGAGATCGAGCGCACTTTCGACGTCAACCCGGCGACGGAGCTGCCGCTCCTGCATGACCTGCCCGGTGTCACCCATGTGGAACCACCGGTCGAGCACACCCTCGACGCCCTCTACTACGACACAGCCGACCTGGTTCTGGCGAGCCGACGACTGACCCTGCGCCGCCGCACCGGGGGCGACGACGCCGGTTGGCATCTCAAGCTCCCGGTCGCCGTCGACGAACGACGGGAGATGAGGGAGCCGCTGGGCGACGACCCGGCGCAGATCCCCGAGGGCATCCTCAACCTTGTTCGGGCCGTGCTCCGCGGCCGAACCCTGGTGCCCGTGGTGCGGCTCCGCACCCGACGGGTCCTGCACCAGCTGGTCGGTGAGAACGACGTCGTGCTCGCCGAGGTGTGCGATGACGAGGTGCAGGCTGAGCGGCTCGCGCCGGAGCCGCTCAGCCAGACCTGGCGGGAATGGGAGGTCGAGCTCGTGCACGGCTCCCGCGACCTGCTCGACGCTGCCCAGGCTCGGCTCGCATCGGTCGGCGTGGAGCCATCCGCGAACCCGTCCAAACTCGCTCGCGCCCTCGGCGACAGGTTGCCGCCCTTCGTCACGGTCACGGCACTCCAGCCCACGCGCAAGAGCTCAGTCGGCACCGTGCTGATGGCCTACGTGCACGAACAGGTGCACGCCATCGGCAAACAAGACGCCCGGGTGCGCGAGAACGATGCGGATGCCGTGCACCGGATGCGCGTGGCCACCCGCCGCCTGCGCTCGGTACTGTCCAGCTACAAGGACATTCTGGACACGGCGGTCACCGGTCCGCTCCGCGACGAGCTCCGCTGGCTGGCCGGCGCGCTCGGCGCCGCCCGCGACGCGGACGTGATCCGGCAGCGCCTCGCCCACCGGCTCGGGCAGGAACCGGCCGCGCTCGTGGTGGGCCCGCTGGTGGCGCGTATCGACGACCACTTCGCCGGTGTCATCCTGGCCGACCGACGGGAGGCCCTGGACGTGCTCGACTCCGAGCGATACTTCCGGATTCTCGACACGCTCGACGCCGTGCTGACCTCCCCGCCTCTGCTGTCTCGGGCGCAGAAGCCCGCAAGCACCGTCATCCCCGAGGTGATCCGGGCCGACTGGAAGCGGCTGCGCGCAGCCGTCTTACTGGCGCAGGATACCCCGCCCGGGACCGTGCGCGATGAGGCGCTGCACGAGGCGCGGAAGCGGGCCAAGCAGCTACGCTACGCGGCCGAGACGGCCACCCCGCTGCGGCGTACCCGCGCGGTGCGGCTCGTGGCCGCGGCCCGGCAGGTGCAGGAAACCCTCGGCGACCACCAGGACAGCGTCGTTGCCCGGCACGAGCTGCTCCGGCTCGGCATGGCCGCGTATCTGCAGGGCGAGAACTCTTTCAGCTACGGCCGGCTGCACTCCGTGGAACAGAACGGGGCCGCCGCCATGGAAGCACGATTATTCCGCATCTGGCGGGACTTTCCGAAGGCCTCCATCGCGAAGTAGCGCGACAGGACAGTTTCAGGCGTCAGTCGAAGCCCAGGCTGAGCTTGCGCAGCAGGGTGGCGAGGCTGGCCTGCTCGCCCGGCGGCAGCGTGGCGAGAAGCTCGGCCTCGGCATCGACCAGCCGGGTGATGGCGGCATCCACCCGGGTGAGACCGGCCGGGTTCATTCCCACGAAAATGCCCCGCCCGTCGTTGGGGTCCGTGCGCCGGGTGACCAGGCCGCGCTCGACGAGCCGGTCGATCCGGTTGGTCATTGTGCCGCTGGAGACCAGCGTCTGTTGCAGCAGGGCTTTCGGGCTCAGCTCGTAGGGTGTCCCCGCGCGGCGCAGGGCCGAGAGCACGTCGAACTCCCAGGAGTCCAGCTCGGACCGTGAAAACGCGGTGCGCCGGGCACGATCCAGGTGCTTGGACAGGCGGGCCACGCGCGACAGAACCTGCAACGGCGCGAAGTCGAGGTCGGGCCGTTCGCGCAGCCAGGCATCAACAATCCGGTCGACTTCGTCATGTGCGGGCATCCGTCCATTATCCCGGTCGGGCGCCCAAACCGGGCGCGTAAGCATGTCCCACGGGCGTCGGCGCACGCTATCGGCGCGATATCTGGCAGACTTGTCACCGTTGGTCGGCCCTCGGTCGGCGAATTCCGCCGTGGTGTAATGGCAGCACGACAGCCTTTGGAGCTGTTAGGTCTAGGTTCGAGTCCTGGCGGCGGAGCAGTTGATTGGCGTCACCATCCGGTCTTTCCCGGGCGGCTCCACCGAAGCTAGAGGAAACCACGTGACTGATTCCCGACTCGCAATCGTCGTGCTGGCCGCCGGCCAGGGCACCCGCATGAAATCGAGCACCCCGAAGCTGCTGCACGAGCTGGCTGGACTGCCCATCCTCAGCCACGTCCTGGCGACATCCCGCGCCCTCGATGCGGCCCACGTCATCACCGTGGTGCGCCACGAGCGCGACCGGCTGGCCTCCCTCGTCGCCAAGGATCTGCCCGAGAGCATGATCGTCGACCAGGACGAGCTGCCCGGCACCGGACGGGCCGTGGAGCAGGCCATCGCCGCGCTCCCCGACGACTTCGAGGGCGACGTACTCGTGGTCAGCGGTGACGTGCCGCTGCTCAACGCGGCCACGCTGGCCAGTTTCGTCTCCGCTCACCGCGACCGGGACGTCTCCGCCACCGTGCTCTCCTCCTTTCCGGAAGACGCCACCGGTTACGGCCGCATCGTGCGCTCCGAAGAGGGTGCCTTCGACCGCATCGTGGAACAGAAGGATGCGACCGCTGAGGAACGCGCCATCGCCGAAACGAACGCCGGGGTCTACGTCTTCCGCGTGGTCGAGCTGCGCGAGCAGCTGGCCAACGTCACCACCGAGAACGCCCAGGGCGAGAAGTACCTCACCGACGTGGTCGGGCTGCTGCGCCAGGCTGGGTCCGAAGTGCGGGCAGTGCCGGTCGCCGACGCCTGGCTCGTGGCCGGCATCAACGACCGGGCCCAGCTCAGCGAGACCGCGCGCCAGCTGAACGGCCTCATCGTCTACGGCTGGCAGCTGGCCGGCGTGACCGTGCAGGACCCGGCCACCACCTGGATTGACCTCAAGGCGCAGCTGGCACCGGATGTCACAATCCTGCCGGGCACGCAGATCCTCGGTTCGACAGTGGTCGAGACCGGCGCCGTGATCGGCCCGGACACCACCCTGGTCGATTGTGAGGTCGGCGAGAACGCGGTGGTGAAGCGAACGGATGCGACGCTCGCGGTGATCGGCGCCGGCGCATCCGTCGGTCCGTTCTCCTACCTGCGCCCGGGTACGAATCTGGGCGCTGACGGAAAGATCGGCACCTTCGTCGAGACCAAGAACGCGACCATCGGCGCCGGCAGCAAGGTGCCGCACCTCAGCTACGTCGGCGACGCGACGGTGGGGACGCAGTCGAACATCGGGGCTGGCACCATCTTCGCCAACTACGACGGTGTGACCAAGAACCACAGTGAGATCGGGTCCCACGTGCGCACCGGGTCGCATAACGTGTTCGTCGCGCCGATTAGGATTGGTGACGGAGCATACACGGGAGCCGGAACAATCGTCCGCAAAGACGTGCCGGCCGGGGCCCTGGGCCTCACCGTTGCTCCGCAACGCAATATGGACGGCTGGGTACAGACCAACCGCCCAGGAACCGACGCGGCGGCGGCTGCGGCAAAGAGCGGAGACTAGGTGTCTGGAATCAAGACCAGCGGCGAAAAGCGACTTGTATTGGTTTCGGGGCGAGCACACCCCCAACTGGCACTGGACATCGCCACGGAACTTGGTACCGAACTGGTTCACACCGACGCTCGCACCTTCGCGAACGGCGAGATCTATGCGCGCTTCGACGAGAGTGTGCGCGGCTCGGACACCTTCGTGATCCAGTCGCACACGACTCCGATCAACGAGTGGCTGATGGAACAGCTGATCATGGTCGACGCGCTCAAGCGGGCCTCCGCCAAGCGCATCACGGTCGTTGCGCCTTTCTACCCTTACGCCCGCCAGGACAAGAAGGGCCGCGGCCGCGAGCCGATCTCGGCCCGGCTGATCGCCGACCTGTTCAAGGTCGCCGGCGCCGACCGGATCATGGCCGTCGACCTGCACGCCGCCCAGATTCAGGGCTTCTTCGACGGCCCCGTCGACCACCTCTTTGCCATGCCCGTGCTGCTGGACCACTTCAAGGAAAAGCTTGACCCTGCCACCCTCACGGTCGTCTCGCCTGACATGGGCCGCGTACGCGTCGCCGACATCTGGAGCGACAAGCTCGGCGCCCCGCTGGCAATCATCCACAAGCGCCGCGACCCGAAGGTCGCCAACCGGGTGTCCGTGCACGAGATTGTCGGCCAGGTTGAGGGTCGTGTCTGCCTGATCGTCGACGACATGATCGATACCGGCCGTACCATCGTGCTCGCGGCGGAGGCCCTGCGTGCGGCCGGCGCGATCGGCGTCGTCGTGGCTGCCACCCACGCCGTGTTCAGCCACCCGGCGCTGGAGCTGCTGCAGAACCCCGCGATCTCCGAGGTCGTCGTCACCGACACCCTGCCGATCCCCGAGGAGAAGCGCTTCCCCACCCTCACCGTGCTGCCGATCGCGCCGCTCCTGGCGCGCGCCATCCACGAGGTCTTCGACGAGGGGTCCGTCACCTCGATGTTCGAGGGTGCCGCGTAGCAGTATCCTGCTCCGGACGCTCTGTTCGGTACTGCCTGGCCGGTCGTCGACGGATGTCGCTGGCCGGCCATCGGTCTGTCCGGGCTCGGTTCGGGGCCGGGGCAAGACCTGCCGCGTGCACAGGTTCAGGTTCTCAGAGGTTCAGAGTTCCAGAAGCCGCAGTACGACCGTGACCGGGTCGCCGGCCCCGACCTGCTCGGCCTGGCGGATCGCCTTCTTCACCGGAAGGATGAACGTGCCGTCATCGCTGCTCGTGAAGAGAGACGTCGACCAGCGTGAGTGGTTGATGGCCGCCGCGACCTTCACCGACCCAAAGCCGCCCCGCCGGCCGGCGGTGAGGGAACGGATGTCCTCGGCCTGCTCCGGCGGAACCGAGACGAAGATCCATGCGCCCTTACCGGGATGCTCCCACAGCTCTGCGGTGAAAGTGAAAATCGGTCCCGGCGCGGGTTCCGGAGCCGGTCCGGGTGTGGTCCCCCTCGGAATTCCCTTCCTGGTCGCGGCCGGATCTAGACCGGTATCTCCGTGGTGGGCGCCCGGGGCGCCGAGGGAATGATGCCGAGCGGAACCACATAGATCTCCCGCTCGTTCAGGTCGATCGCATAACACTGCCAGCCGAACCCGCCAGGGCCGCTGAACTCGAAACGCGCGCTGAAATCGACGGCGTTCGGGTAATACCTCGCCGTGGCGGCGCTGCACGCGTTCATGGCCGTCGCCGAGGAAACCTGCATGCTGGTCAGGATGCCGGGCACGATCAGTGCCACCAGCCCGAGCACGACGACAATGCGCATGATCGCCAGGGTGCGTGGACTGCGCAGGGGCCGGTCGGCATCTGGGGGCTCGTAGCCGGAGAGTTCGGGGTGGTCGTCGCTCGTCATCAGGCTCCCAGTATTGCAAACCCGAGCCCCGATACGCTCGCCTCCCGTCCCGCTGCACAACACATTCGAGGGAGCGGGAGAGGGAGGCGGAACGCGCGGCTAGTGCGAGCTGCCCTCCGTCTCGACCTCGGTGCGGTCGCCCGACCACAGCGTGTGGAAGGTGCCCTCCTTATCGACGCGCTTGTAGGTGTGGGCGCCGAAGAAATCTCGTTGGCCCTGCACGAGGGCAGCGGGAAGGCGCGGTGCGCGGAGGCTGTCGTAATAGGCGAGCGACGAGGAGAACGCCGGGGTCGGGATGCCCGCCAACGCGGATCCCGCGACGACGCGACGCCAGGAGTCCTGGGCGCCCGTGACGGCCGCGGTGAAGTACGGCGCGGTCACGAGGGAGACGAGGCCGGGGTTCTCGGCGTAGGCCTCGGTGATGCGGTTCAGGAATGCCGCGCGGATGATGCATCCGCCGCGCCAGATCTTCGCGACCTCGCCCTTCTTGATGTCCCATCCATACTGCTCCGCACCCGCGACGATCGCGTCGAAACCCTGGCTGTAAGCGATGATCTTCGACGCGTACAGGGCGCGGCGCACGTCTTCGATGAAGGCGTCCTTGTCGTCGACCGGTGCCGGGGAGGTCGGGCCGGGGAGGTCAGATGCTGCGGCGCGCTGGGCGGGCTTGGATGACACGGCGCGGGCGAAGACGGCCTCGGCGATGCCGGATACCGGAATGCCGAGGTCGAGGGCAGTTTGCACCGTCCAGACGCCAGTTCCCTTCGACCCGGCCTGGTCGAGCACGATGTCGACGAACGGATGGCCGGTTGCGGAATCCACCTGGCCGAGAACCTCGGCGGTGATCTCGATGAGGTACGACTCGAGCTCGCCCGTGTTCCACTCGGTGAAGACGGCGGCGATTTCGGCGGGGGAAAGGCCGGCCGCGGTGCGCAAAAGGTCGTAGGCCTCGGCGATGAGCTGCATGTCGGCGTACTCGATGCCGTTGTGGATCATCTTCACGAAGTGGCCGGCGCCGTCGGTGCCGATGTGGGTCACGCACGGCTCGCCGTCGACGACCGCGGCGATGGAGGAAAGGATGGGGCCGAGGGTCTGGTACGCCTCGACGGATCCGCCGGGCATGATCGAGGGGCCGAGAAGCGCTCCCTCTTCGCCGCCGGAGATTCCCGCCCCGACGAAGTTGATGCCGGTCTCGCGCACGGTTTTCTCGCGACGAATGGTGTCGGTGAAGAGCGCGTTGCCCCCGTCGACGATGATGTCGCCGGGCTCGAACAGGTCGGTCAGCTGGCTGATCACGGCGTCCGTGCCCGCGCCGGCCTGCACCATGATGATCGCCGTGCGCGGCTTCTGCAGCGACGCCACGAACTCTTCGATGGTCTCCGAGGCCACGAAACCGGCTTCGGGGTGTTCGGTCGTGAGCAGGCGGGTGCGCTCGGGGGAGCGGTTGTACACCGCCACGGTGTTGCCTGCGCGGCTGGCCAGGTTGCGGGCGAGGTTCGACCCCATCACCGCCAGTCCGACTACGCCAATGTTTGCCTGTGCTGCGCCGGTTTCGGCCACGTTTGCTCCTTCAGCTGTTGGTTCTCAAAACTCATCCAAGTTTAGTCGCTTGGCCAGCGGCCATTAAGTGGGGTTCCGCTGCCGGCTCCGGTGACGGATGCCGGGGCCACGTTCGCCGCACGCCACCGCCTCCGCTAGACTTACGAGTTGAACTTCGGCGAGGGCTGCCGCCCGCCGGGAAACCGAGGGTGCGGCATCCGTTATCGACGCGGCGGAATGCTTCACGGCCTTTCCTCACGCTGACACGCGTTCGAGTTGAATTGAACCAGTACCCACCTTTGCGGGCTTTCGTTCGCAAACCAGATCTGGGCCGTAGCGGTCCGCAAGGAGAAATACCATGGCTGAAGCCAGCAACAAGATTGACGCCGACCTGCGCGTGAAGTTCGGCAAGGGTGCGGCCCGCAAGCTGCGCGTTCTGGGCAAGATCCCCGCCGTCATGTACGGCCACGGCACCACCCCGGTTCACGTCGCGCTCCCCGCGCACCAGATCGGCCTGCTGCTTCGTCGTTCCAACGCTGTGCTCGAGCTGAGCATCGACGGCACCACGCACCTCACCCTGGTGAAGGACGTGCAGAAGGACCCGTTCCTGCAGATCATCGAACACCTCGACCTGATCGTCATTCGCAAGGGTGAAAAGGTTGAGGTGGACGTCTCCGTGCGCCTCGCCGGTGAGCCTGCCTCTGGTCTGCTCGCTGACCTGGACATCAAGACCCTCCTGCTCGAGGTCGAGGCCACCACCATCCCGCAGTACATCACGGTCAACATTGAGGGCCTCGAAGATGGCGCTCAGATCCACGCGAAGGACATCGTCCTTCCCGACGGCGCCACTCTCCTCACCGACGGAGAGGCCGTCGTTGTGCTCGTGCACCTGCCGGCCGCCGAGGAAGAAGAAGAAGAGACCGAGGCCGCCGAGGGCGAAGCCGAGGCTGCTCCCGCCGAGTAGTCATCCCCTTCTGGTTTCGTCGTAAGCGGAGGATTCTCCTGGACGACAATCTCTGGCTCGTAGTCGGGCTCGGCAACCCCGGGCCCGACTATGCCGGCAACCGACACAACGTCGGCCACATGGTGGCTGCCGTGCTCGCCGACCGCCTGTCGGCCAATTTCAAGAACCACAAAACGAATTCCGCGGTTGCCGAGGGGCGCAGTTTCCCGGGTGGTCCGAAGCTGGTGCTGGCCAAGCCGAACACGTACATGAACGTGTCCGGCGGGCCGGTGGCCGCGCTGCTGCGGTTCTACTCGTTGCAACCCGCACGCCTGATCGTCATCCACGACGACCTTGACCTGCCATTCGACACGATGAAGATCAAGGTCGGCGGCGGCCACGGTGGCCACAACGGCCTGCGCGATATCATCGCCGCCACCGGCACGAACGAGTTCATCCGCATTCGCGTCGGCATCGGGCGCCCGCCCGGTCGCCAGCCGGCCGCCGACTTCGTGCTGCACGACTTCACGACGACGGAGCGCGGGGCGCTGCCCAACCTGTTGACGGATGCCGCCGATGCGATCGAACTCATCGCCGCCGAGGGTGTCACCGCCGCGCAGCAGAAGTTCCACGCCCCCTGACTCCCGGCGCCAGTGCCCGTCGACCCGGGCTGGCTGTCAGCCGGGTTGCGTAGACTAGTCCGGTGACTCTTCAGGGCTTAATTGCCACACTTTCGCGCGCCCCCACATTCGATAATGCCCTCGCCTTCGCGAACCGGGACGTCGACTTCTCCCTGACCGAGGGACTTCGGGCGCCGTTACTCGCGGCACTGCTTGAGCAGCGCACCCGGCTGGGCAAGGCCCCGGCCCTGCTCCTCATCACGGCCACCGGGCGGGAGTCGGAGTCGCTGCACGAGAACCTCGCCTGCTTCGCCGCCGACGCCGAAATCATCGGCTTCCCGGCCTGGGAGACGTTGCCGCATGAGCGGCTCAGTCCCAGCGCCGAAATCGTCGGCAAGCGCCTCTACGCCCTGCGACGCATGCGCGAGTGGGAAGAGAGCGCACCGGCCACACGGCGCCCCCTGATCGTCATCGCCTCCGTACGCGCCGCACTGCAGCCCGTGGCCGACAACCTCACCGACTACGAGCCGATCGACCTGGTCGCCGGCCAGCGCGGCCACGACCTCTCGGCCATCGCGCGCCAGCTCGTCAACGTGGCCTATGCCCGGGTGGACATGGTCACCCGGCGTGGTGAGTTCGCCGTGCGCGGCGGCATCCTCGACGTCTTCCCGTCCATCGCCCCGCACCCCTTCCGGGTCGAGTTCTTCGGTGACGAGGTCGAGCAGATCCGGGCCTTCTCGGTCGCCGACCAGCGATCCTTCCCTGACCCGGTCGACGCGGTGAGCCTGCCGCCGAGCCGCGAGCTGCTGCTCAGCCCTGCCGTGAGGCAACGGGCCCGCGAGATGCAGCATGAGTTTCCGAGCCTGTCCGGTCTGCTCGCCAAGATCGCCGAGGGCATCCCGGTCGAGGGCATGGAGAGCCTCGCGCCTGCCCTCCTCGACCGGCTGGTGCCGATCACTCACTACCTACCCGCTGAGGCGGCCGTCGCCGTCATCTCGCCCGAACGGGTCGCATCGCGGGCGATCAGCCTGGCCGAGACCAACCGGGAGTTCCTGGGTGCCGCGTGGAGCGCCGCGACCGCCGGCGCCGAGGCTCCGATCGACCTGGAGTCCGGCGACTTCCTCACCCTCGGTCGGCTGCGCGAGGCCGTGCAGTTCAGCGCGCCCGGCGCCCCGGCGTCCCCGCACGTCTGGTGGACGCTGAGCTCCTTTCAGGCGGCACCGACGGATGCCCCGGTGCTGCCCGAGCACCGCGAACTTGATGACCTGCTCACCGTGCGGGTTGAGGGCGACGCCGTGCCGAGCTTCCAGGGCAGCGTCGAGGGCGCTGTCGGTCACCTGGCCGAGCGGCTGAAGGCCGGCTGGACCGTCGGCATCGTCGCCCAGGGTACCGGGCTGGTCGAACGCGCCGCCGACGTTTTGGCCGAGCGGGAGCTCCCAGCCCGGATCGTCACGGAATGGCCAAGCACACCCGAGGCCGGCATCGCGTACCTGCTGAAGGCATCCGTTGACCACGGTTTCGAACTTGCCGAGACGAAGTTCGCCCTAGTCAGCGAGTCCGAGTTCTACGGCCGCACCGTCGGCTACGACGCGCGCCAGGTGAAGAAGCTGGCCAGCCGGCGCAAGAACGTCGTCGACCCGCTGCAGTTGAAGGCCGGCGACCACGTCGTGCACCAGACGCACGGCATCGGCCGCTTCATCGAGCTCACCCAGCGCGAAGTTTCCAGCGGAGGGCGCAACCCAGTCAAGACCAAGCGCGAATACCTCGTGCTCGAATATGCGCCGTCCAAGCGCGGGCACCCGGGCGACAAGCTCTATGTGCCCACCGACCAGCTCGACCTGGTCAGCCGCTACGTCGGCGGCGAGGCGCCGGCCCTGAGCAAGATGGGCGGTAGCGACTGGTCCGCGGCGAAGACCAAGGCGCGTCGCGCCGTACGGGACATCGCCGTCGAGCTCGTGAAGCTCTACTCCGCACGGATGGCCAGCAAGGGCCACGCGTTCGGGCCGGACACCCCCTGGCAGCGCGAGCTGGAGGAGGCGTTCCCGTTCGCGGAGACGCCCGACCAGCTCACCACCATCGACGAGGTCAAGGCCGACATGGAACGGCCCATTCCGATGGATCGGCTGCTCTCCGGCGACGTCGGCTTCGGCAAGACCGAGGTGGCCGTGCGCGCCGCGTTCAAGGCGATCCAGGATGGCAAGCAGGTCGTCATGCTTGTGCCGACCACCCTGCTCGTGCGCCAGCACATGGAAACCTTCCAGGAGCGCTTCGCCGGGTTCCCGGTGCACCTGCGCGCCCTCAGCCGGTTCCAGACCGATAAGGAATCCCGCGAGACCATCGCGGGCATGCTCGACGGCACCGTCGATCTCGTGATCGGCACGCACCGGCTGCTGTCGGACTCCATCGTCTTCAAGGACCTGGGCCTCGTGATCATCGACGAGGAGCAGCGTTTCGGCGTGGAGCACAAAGATGCGCTGAAGAAGCTCAAGACCAACGTAGACATCCTCGCGATGAGCGCCACGCCCATCCCGCGCACCCTCGAGATGGCGGTCACGGGCATCCGGGAGATGTCGACCCTGGCCACTCCGCCCGAGGACCGGCACCCGATCCTCACCTTCGTCGGGCCATACTCCGACCGCCAGGTGGCTGCGGCCATCCGGCGGGAGCTGCTGCGGGAGGGCCAGATCTTCGTCGTGCACAACCGGGTGTCCAGCATCAACCGGGTCGCCGCCGCGCTCGCCGAGCTGGTGCCTGAGGCCCGGATCGCCGTGGCGCACGGCCAGCTGCCCGAGGCCCAGCTCGAACAGGTCGTCGTGGACTTCTGGGAGCGCAAGTTCGACGTGCTCGTCTCGACCACGATCATCGAGACCGGCCTCGACATCGCCAACGCGAACACGATCATCATCGACCGGGCCGACAAGTTCGGGCTCAGCCAGCTGCACCAGCTGCGCGGGCGGGTCGGGCGTGGCCGCGAACGCGCCTACGCCTACTTCCTCTACGACGAGAACAAGCCGCTGACCGAGATCGCCCACGACCGGCTGTCCACGATCGCCGCGAACAACGAACTCGGCGCCGGCATGCAGGTCGCGCTGAAAGACCTCGAGATCCGCGGTGCCGGCAACCTGCTCGGCGGCGAGCAGGCCGGGCACATCGCCGGAGTCGGCTTCGACCTCTACCTGCGCATGATCGGCGAGGCCGTGAGCACCTTCCGCGGGGACGTCGCCGAGGGGCAGACCGAGCTGCGGCTGGAACTGCCCGTCGACGCGCACATCCCCGAGGACTACGTCGACAGCGAGCGGCTGCGGCTCGAGGCCTACCAGAAGCTCTCCGCGGCCAGCTCGCCCACGGCCGCGAAGGACCAGATCGACCTGGTGCTCGAGGAACTCACCGATCGCTACGGCGAACCGCCGCAGCCGGTGCAGAACCTGGTGCTGGTGTCGCGCCTGCGCTGGCTGGCCCAGCAGTCCGGACTGGGAGAGGTTGTGGCCATGGGATCGAACCTGCGGGTGTCGCCGGCGAACCTCGCCGACTCGATGCAGGTGCGGCTGCAGCGCATGTACCCCGGCTCGCGCTACTTCACCCAGAACGGTTCACTGACCGTGCCGATGCCGCGCATCAACGGCGAACCGCTCGGGGATGCGGCACTGATCGCCTGGGCCGGAAATCTGCTCGACGCGCTCTTCCCACGCCCCGTCGCCGCGGTCGCCTAGAGGTCAAACGACGCGATTAGAGTTGTCGGGTGACCACTTCAGACAGTCCCACCGGCCCGGCACCTGCAACCAGTCTCGACGAGCTCGTGCGTGTGGTGGCTCTGCTGCGTGCCCCGGGCGGATGCCCGTGGGACGCCGAGCAGACCCACGAGTCGCTGGTGCGGTACCTGACCGAGGAGACGCACGAACTGATCGAGGCGATCGAGTCGGGCAGCCGCGATGAGATGCTCGAGGAGCTCGGCGACGTGCTCTACCAGGTGATCTTCCACGCCGACCTCGCGGCGCGCACCGCCGGCGAGGACTTCGACATTCAGGATGTCGCCGCGCACATGACCGCAAAAATGGTGGGGCGGCATCCGCATGTTTTCGGAGATCTGTCGCTCGAGACCGCCGACGACGTCGTGGCGGCCTGGGACGACTTCAAGGCGGCAGAGAAGCCGCACCGCACCAGCGTGCTCGACGGGATCCCGCAGGGCATGCCGGCGCTCGCCCTCGCCGACAAGGTGCTCGGCCGAGCCCAGAAGATCGGGCTGCTCAGCACCGAGGCCGCGTTCCCGCTTCCGATCGAGAGCGAGGACCAGCTCGGCCCGCTGCTGTTGGCCATCGTGTCCGCGGCCAAGAGCCAGGGACTCGACTCCGAACGTGCCCTGCGCACCGCTCTCCGCGGGCTGCAGGACGAGATCAGGGACGCGGAGGCGGACAGCGCCGCTTCGGAGGGAACCGACATCTTCGACGCGGGCATCGTCGGACTCCCCGGCTGAGTCAACTGCACTGCGCTGAACGCGTGCGCGCAGTGGGCGCTCCGGGCGCGGTAGACGGGCGATCAGGCGACGCGGCGGCCCGTGGGAAGGCGGCGGGCCGGGGTGAGTGTGCGGCGCCAGGCCCAGAGCAGTGCCCCGGCGCCCAGGATCAGGTGGATGCCGAGCCCGACGAACCAGGACGGCACCGCGTTGTCATAGAGCTCCCGTGCCGTCGAAAGCTGCCCGCCGTCGTCGCCGAAGTATTGGCCCGTGGATTGGCAGTAGGGGGCCTCGCCCTGCAGATCGGGCGGAACCTGTGCCTGCCGCACCCCGACCGCGATCCAGCCGAAGAGGTCCTGCGGATTGCCGGAGGCGTCGAAGACGCCGGGGGAGGCATCCGCGACGACCACATACGGATTCGCGGCGAGCACCCACCAATAGTGGTCGAAACGGGGAATGCTCCCCGTGGTCGCGGGGTCGTCGCAGCCGACCGGTGACGTGAGGGTCTGTTCCGACTTCGTTGCGGTGCCGAGCAGGGCGAACGCGATGGGTGTGCCGACGCTCAGCGCCGCGACGATGAGGTAGGTCACGACGATCGAGAACAGGGGGCGGGTGACCACGCCGGACAGCCCGACGCCGACAGCGGCAATGACCCCGAGCTCCGCGGCGAGCACAAGCACGGACACGGCGATCGTGGCGAGCGAAACCTGGCCGAGGGTGACCGCGAAGAGCAGGAACGGAACCGCGGCCGCCAGGAACGCGAGGGCCGTGATCCAGGCCGCGACGAACTTGCCGAGCACGAGCTGACCCGTGCTGATCAGGGTGACCTGGGTTGTCGCGAGTGTGCCGATGTCGCGATCGCCGTTGATGGCGTTGCCGCTGAGCGCGGGCGAGACGAAGGTGCCGAGAAGGAGAACGAAGAAGATCACGGCAGAAAAGACTGCGCCGCCGCCTGTCTCCCAGGCCGTGGTCGAGAGCCAGAGCAGCACAGTGACGGCCGCGACGAGCACCACGAAGATGCCGAGCAGAACGTACCAGGCGACCCCGCGCACGCGTTGGCGCAGCTCGAGGGTGACCATGAGCCAGAGCCCGGCAAGGAAGTCGCCGGCGGATGTGCGGTCGAGGCCAGGCTGAGGGAGGGGAGTGGTGCCCGGAATGGTGTTCATGCTGCCCCTCCGTTGGATTCTGGGCGGGACAGATCGAGGAAGGTGTGTTCGAGATCGCCGACCGCCGGGCCGAAGGCACTCACCCGCACGCCGGCTCCGACCAGCCGGGCCAGCAGGTCGGCGGCCGCCGCCTCGTTGTCGACCTGCACGAGCGTGCCGAGGTGGTCGGTCTGTATACCGGAGACGCCGGAAGCCAGAAGGCCGCGTTCCAGTGCCGCTGGGTCGAGTGAGCGGATCCGCCATGACCTGGCGCTGGCGCCGGCCAGGGCGACGCGCTCGGCGCTCGCCGTGACTCCGTCGGCGAGGTATACGGCGGCATCCGCCATCTCGTCCAGTTCGGAGAGGACGTGGCTGGAGACGAGGATCGCCGTTCCCTCGCCCGCGAGGCGGCGGACGAGTTCGCGAAGCGCCACCCGGGCGGCTGGGTCGAGGCCGGATGCCGGCTCGTCGAGCAGGAGCACGGAGGGAGAATGCACGAGGGCCCTGGCCAGGCTCAGCCGCTGTTTCTGCCCGCGGCTGAGCACGCGGGACGGTCTGTCGGCGAGGGCCTCCAGACCGGTCAGACCAATCAGCTCGTTTGCGCGGGCGGTGGCGTCGAGGCGGTTCATCCGATACATTCGCCCGGTCACTTCCAGGGAGGCGCGAACACTCAAGCTCGGCCAGGATCCGAGCACGTCCGGCATCCACCCCATCGCGGCGCGCACGCCCCGCGCGTCCGTCACCGGATCGTGGCCGGCGATCGTGATGGTGCCGGTGTCGGGGGCAAGCAAGCTTGCGAGCATGAGTAGAAGCGTCGTCTTTCCGGCGCCGTTGGGCCCGATCAGGGCCGTCACCGAGCCTGGGGGAACGAAGAGCGTGGCGGCCCGCACGGCGTGCACGTCGCCGAACGAGCGGCTGACCCCCGTGACCGTGATGCCCTGTGCTGCGTTTGACCCCATCGTTGCCCCCTCCGGCGTGATGATCGAAGTCTAGGGGGACGTCCCGCGGTAGCGCGGGATGCCGGTGGCCGGTACCGTCGAAGCATGAGCGACACTTCCTTCAACGAACTTCTCTCCACCCAGATCGCTAACGAGTTTGCCGCCTCGCAGCAATACATCGCCATCGCCGTCTGGTTCGACAATCAGGCCCTGCCCCGACTCGCTGCGCACTTCTACGCCCAGTCGATCGAAGAGCGCAACCACGCCATGATGCTGGTTCAGTACCGACTCGACCGCGACCTCGGCGTCGAGATCCCGGGCATTCCTGCCGTGCAGAACAACTTCACCCTCGCCGTCGAGCCGATCGCGCTCGCCCTGGCCCAGGAAAAGAAGGTCACTTCCCAGATCGAGGCCCTTTTCCGCGCTGCCCGTGCCGACGGTGACGCACTCGGTGAGCAGGCCATGCTCTGGTTCCTCAAGGAACAGGTAGAGGAGGTCGCGTCGATGTCCACCCTGCTGACGATCGCGCAGCGGGCCGGAGACAACCTGTTCGACATCGAGAATTACATCGCCAGGGAAACCGTTGCCGGCGGCCCGGTCGACGCCGATGCCCCCGGCACCGCAGGCGGCGCGCTCTAGCAGCCGCCACCGGGGCAGGTCAACCACCAGGGCTCGACGGTCGGGGAGGTGGCGTCCGGGGGTAGGGCGGGAACTGACACAATTGGAACCATGGCAGCACCTGTGACCCCGCCGCGCGGCATGCGCGATTTCCTCCCCGCCGATAAGGCGTCCCGGGAGCACGCGCTGGCCGTGATCCGGCGGAGTTTCGCGGCGCACGGCTTCGACGAGATCGAAACCCCGGTCATGGAAGACGCGTCCCGTCTGCATTCCGGACTCGGCGGCGACAATGAGAAACTCGCCTTCGCCGTGATGAAGCGTGGGCTGAAGCCCGCGGATGCCGCGGCCGCCGCCGAATCCGGCGACCTGCTCGCTCTGGCAGACCTGGGCCTCCGCTTCGACCTCACGGTGCCGCTGGCACGGTTCTACGCCACCCATCGGGCAGAGCTGCCGACGGTTTTCCGGTCCATCCAGATCGCGCCGGTATGGCGGGCGGAGCGGCCGCAGAAGGGCCGCTATCGCCAGTTCGTGCAGTGCGACATCGACATCATCGGCGAGTCCGGCCTGCTCGCCGAGATCGAGCTGATCACCGCGACCGCCGCCGCGCTCGACGCCCTCGGACTGACCGGGTGCTCTATCCGCATCAACGACCGGCGCATCCTGACCGCCCTGCTCGCGCACTGGAACGTCGCGCCCGAGCTGAACGAACGCGCGCTGATCGTCATCGACAAACTCGACAAGATCGGCGTCGACGGGGTTGTCACCGAACTCGCCGGCCTGGGCATCCCCACCAGAGGTGTCGCCGAGACCCTGACCTCGCTCACCGACGCCGGCTGGACCGCAGCCGAACCGACACCGCCGATCTGGCTCGACACCGATGCCTATGCCGACCTGCTCGCGCTGCGCGCCGCAATGCCCGCGGTTCGGCTCGTGTTCGACCCGACCCTCGTGCGCGGGATGGGCTACTACACCGGCACCATCTTCGAAATCTCACACCCCGATCTCGGCTACTCCCTCGGCGGCGGTGGCCGGTACGACGGCATGATCGGCCGCTTCCTCGGCACCGACGTTCCGGCCTGCGGGTTCTCGATCGGGTTCGAACGCATCGTCGACCTGCTGGGCGCGGATGCGACCTCCGCGGAGAACGCCGTCGTGCTGGTGTACGACAAGGGAACAGACCCTGCCCGGCTCGTGGCGCTGAAACGAACACTGGTTGAACAGGGCCTCCGGGTGCGCCTCGAACAGCGAACCAAGAACGTCAAGGCACTGCTGGAACGCGCGGCCGGAGCCGGTTACGGGCGCTACGCGTTCGTCGGGGCGGATGCCATCGATTCGGCCGACCTCGATTTCCGTCTCCTCGGCGGCTGAGGCCAGTCGCTAGACTGTTATGGGATTGGAACACGGCGCTGTCTTCCTCGATTCCTGCAAACCAACACCCCAACAATTAAATGATATATAGGAAACAGGAGATAGCTGTGGCTCTCATTGAGGCAGTAGTAGCACGCGAGATTCTTGACTCCAGAGGCAACCCGACCGTCGAGGTCGAGGTATTGCTTGACGACGGCTCGGTCAGCCGTGCCGCCGTTCCGTCCGGCGCATCCACCGGTGCGTTCGAGGCTTACGAGCTGCACGACGGCGACAAGTCACGTTATTTGGGCAAGGGCGTCCGCAAGGCCGTTGACGCCGTCATCGACGAGCTCGGCCCGGCAGTCGAGGACCTCGACGCCGCAGACCAGCGCATCATCGACGCCGTCCTGAACGAGACCGACGGAACCGACAACAAGCACCGCGTTGGCGCCAACGCCATTCTCGGCGTCAGCCTGGCCGTCGCCAAGGCCGCCGCCACCTCGGCCGGCCTGCCCCTGTTCCGCTACCTCGGTGGCCCGAACGCGCACACCCTTCCGGTGCCGATGATGAACATCATCAACGGTGGCTCCCACGCCGACAACGACGTGGACATCCAGGAATTCATGGTCGTTCCGCTCGGCGCCGAGTCCTTCGCCGAGGGGCTCCGCTGGGGCACCGAGACCTACCACGCCCTCAAGGCGCTGCTGAAGTCCAAGGGCCTCTCTACCGGCCTCGGCGACGAGGGTGGCTTCGCCCCCAACCTGCCGAGCAACCGTGCGGCCCTCGACCTCATCGTCGAAGCCATCCAGAACGCCGGATACACGCCCGGCAAGGACATCGGGCTTGCGCTCGACTGCGCCGCCTCCGAGTTCTACAAGGACGGCGTCTACCACTTCGAGGGCAAGGAACTCACCGCCCAGGAGTTGTCCGCCTACTATGTCGAGCTCGTTGCGGCCTACCCGCTGGTCTCGATCGAAGACCCGCTCGAGGAAGACGACTGGGATGGCTACGTGCACCTCACCGCCGAGCTCGGCGACAAGGTCCAGATCGTCGGCGACGACCTGTTCGTGACCAACCCGGTGCGCCTCGCCAAGGGCCTGGCCCTCGGCACCGCGAACTCCATCCTGGTCAAGGTCAACCAGATCGGCACCCTGACCGAGACGCTCGACGCGGTTTCCCTCGCGCAGCGCGCCGGTTACACCGCCGTCATCTCGCACCGCTCGGGTGAGACCGAAGACACCTTCATCGCCGACCTCGCGGTCGCGACGGATGCCGGCCAGATCAAGACCGGAGCGCCCGCCCGCAGCGAGCGCGTCGCGAAGTACAACCAGCTGCTCCGCATCGAAGAAGAGCTGGGCGAGGCCGCTGTTTACGCGGGCCGCTCCGCTTTCCCTCGCTTCACGGCGTAGTGTGACTGGAGCTCTCGGAGCGCGGGTTCATTCCCGTGGCTCCGGGAGCTCCATTTTTTTGTCCGATTGCGGTTAGGGTTCCAGTGCGGGACAACCGCGACCAGCGATTCACGAAGGGAGCTGCCGTGGCCAGGAAAGGCACCGAACGCCAGCCCGTCGCGCTCCCCGGAATCGAGACCGCGGCCGCCCGGTGGCTGCGCGGCCTGCGCCTGTCCGGGTTCTCGCTGGTGATGATGGCCCTCCTGATCATGGCCGTCGTCGTCCTGGCTCCCGGCATCCGCACCTACGCCGACCAGCGCCAGCAGATCAAATCCCTCACGGCCGCGGTCGAGGCCCAACAGGGTGCCGTGGAAGAGCTGAAGAATGAGCGTGAACGCTGGAACGATCGCACCTACGTCACCACCCAGGCCAGGGACAGACTGTCCTACGTGCTTCCCGGAGACGTGAGTTTTCTCGTGATCAACGATCTGGCCTTGCCCGTCGCCGGCGGCACGGCAGCACCGGTCGCCACGCCCACCATTCAAACCACCAACGTCGATTGGCTCTCCTCCATGTTCGCCTCCGTAATGACGGCCGGTCTGGCTCCCGAGGCCGCAAAATGACCAGGCCTCCCTTCGCACCGGTCACCGAGGACGACATCGTGATCGTCTCAGCCCAGCTGGGACGCCCTGCCCGCAACGTCGTGGGCATCGCCGCGCGCTGCGTCTGCGGTGCCCCAACCGTGGTGGCCACGGCGCCGCGCCTCGCTGACGGAACCCCGTTCCCCACGCTCTACTACCTGACGCACCCCGCGGCCACCGCTGCGTTGTCGTTCCTCGAGGCCACCCAGGTGATGAACGAGTACAACCAGCTGCTGGCCGACGACGACCAGGTGCGCGCCGGCTACCGTCGTGCGCATGAGGGGTTCCTCTCCGACCGGGAGACGCTGGGAACGGTTCCGGAAATCACCGGCATCTCCTCCGGCGGTATGCCTGAACGAGTGAAGTGCCTGCACGCGCTGGCCGCCCACTCCCTGGCCGCCGGGCCGGGCGTGAACCCGATCGGAGACCTGGCCCTCGCGAGGGCGGCCTGGACGCCCGCCGTCTGCGAGTGCCTCGACTACACCACGGCCGACGAGTGACTCGCTCCGCCTGGCGACGGTTGGGTGCGGGCGTCGCCCTGGGCCTGACCGTGGCGCTCGGCGGGGCTGCCGTCGCTCCGACCATACCGGCCTTCGCGACGAACACGCAGGTGCGTGACCTGGAGTACTGGCTCAACGACTACGGATTCACCCAGGCGTGGAACACGACCCGCGGTGCGGGGGTCACCGTGGCCGTCATCGACACGGGCGTCGCCGCCGGCGTCGCGGACCTTGCCGGCGCGGTCGTCGGCGGAACGGATGTCTCCGGGATCGGATCTGCCGACGGGCAGACGCCCGTCGGAGAAGGCAGCGAGCACGGGACTCTGGTGGCATCCCTGCTGGCCGGCCGCGGAACGGGCGAGGGATCCGGAGTCCTGGGAGTGGCCCCCGAGGCCTCGATCCTGGCCGTCTCGGTGGCCTTCGGTACCAGCGCCGCCGCCGTCAGCAATGACGACCAGATTGCCGAGGGCATCCGCTGGGCCGTGGACAACGGCGCGGATGTCATCAACATGTCCCTTACCCGCAATACCCTGGACTGGCCGCCAAGCTGGGACGACGCCTTCCTCTACGCCTTCGAGAACGACGTCGTCGTCGTGGTGGCCGCCGGAAACCGCGGCAGCGGCACGACCGAGGTCGGAGCCCCTGCCACCATCCCCGGGGTACTGACGGTGGCGGGCGTCGACCGCAACAAGAGCGCCAGCTTCGACGCGTCCTCGCAGGGCATCACGATCTCGGTGGCCGCCCCCAGCGAGCAGCTCGTGGGAGTGGTTCCCGACGGTGGCTACGTGCAGTGGAACGGCACCAGCGCGGCCGCGCCGATCGTGTCGGGCCTCGTCGCCCTGGTGCGGGCCGCCTATCCCAGGCTCGACGCGGCCGAGGTAATGAACCGGGTCATCGAAACGGCTGACCCGAACGGCCGCGCCGTGCCCAGCCCGATCTACGGAAATGGCCTGATCGATGCCGCCGCCGCGGTCACCGCGTATGTGCCGGCATCCTCCAGCCCGGAACCGGCCGCGCTGCTTGAGGAATGGATCCGGGTGCACCGGCGCGCGGACACCGAGGTCGAGCCCACGCCGCAGACGGCCACGCCGGCACCGGTGGCGCCGAAAGACGACCCGGCTCTGCCTGCCCCCAGCGTCGCCGCAGCGTGGCTGCCCAGCCCGCTGACCCTGACCTATGTCACCGTGCCGCTCCTGGTGCTGGTGGGGTTTGGTACTCTAGTAACGCTGTTCGGCATCGGGGCCACTCGGCATTTCAAGCGAATACGAGCAAAACGGTAAGTTTTCTCGCATCAACATTCCGTAGGAGGACTTCCCTAGTGCCCAAAATTCTGATTGTCGGTGGCGGCTACGCTGGTTTCTATACCGCATGGAAACTGGAGAAATGGCTCCGCGCCGGCGAGGCTGAGGTCACTATGGTCGACCCGCTGCCTTACATGACCTACCAGCCGTTCCTGCCGGAGGTAGCGGCCGGGTCCGTTGAGGGCCGCCACGCGGTGGTCTCGCACCGTCGCCACCTCAAGAAGACCAATGTCGTCACGGCCAAGGTCACCTACATCGACCACGCCACGAAGACCGCGACCATCACCCCGCCCATCGGCGAGCCCTACGAATTCGTCTATGACGTCGTCGTGGTGACGGCCGGTGCCGTGTCCCGCACCTTCCCGATCCCGGGCGTCGCGGACCAGGCCATCGGCCTGAAGACCATCGAGGAAGCCGTCGCCATTCGCGACAAGGTCCTCACCAACTTCGACAAGGCAGCCCAGCTGCCCGCCGGACCCGAACGCGACCGCCTGCTGACCTTCGTGGTCATCGGTGGCGGCTTCGCCGGTATCGAGGTGTTCGCCGAGCTGCGCTCCTTCGCCAGCTCGCTGCTGACCAAGTACCCGCAGATCGCCTTCGAAGACACCCACTTCCACCTCATCGAGGCCATGGGCCGCATCATGCCCGAGGTCTCCGAGAAGACTGCACTCTGGGTCATCAAGAACCTCGCCGAGCGTGGCGCAGAGGTGCACCTGAACACTCAGCTCACCTCGGCCGTCGACGGCAAGATCGAGCTGTCCACCGGGGAGTCGTTCGAGACCGACCTCATCGTCTGGACCGCCGGCGTCATGGCCAACCCGGGCGTCGTGCGCAACACCGACCTGCCGATCGAGGAGCGTGGCCGCCTGAAGGTGCGCCCCGACCTGCGCGTGGGCACCGAGGACGAGATCATCGACGGCTCCTGG
>JBBQDC010000043.1:0-21934 GCA_038319305.1 Actinomycetales bacterium
ATCCCCGCCGGCATGACCGAAATCCACCACGTCACCCCCTACGCCCAACACGGCCCCACCCACACCGACAACGGCGTCTGCCTCTGCTGGTGGCACCACCGCTACCTCGCCGCCTCCGGCTGGACCATCCGCATGCTCCGCGGCGCCGTGCAGATCATGGCACCACCCTGGCTCGAGACCGGGCCCCGCACCTGGCGCAACGCAACCACGTCCCGCACCCGCATGACCGACGCCATCGAACGCCAGAACGTGACCCGCGACGACGAGTAGGTACGAACAGGCGCGACCAACGTTGACTCGCTTAACCGCACGCAGGTCGTAGCCTTGAGGTATGAGCACAGGCACGCGGGAACCTCTGTACACCACGGCGATTGTGGCCGGGCGGGCCGTGTTCGGTCTGCTGCGGCTGAAGCCAGCCGTGAACGGTCTGAAGAATCTGCCGGACACCGGGGGAGCGGTGCTGGCGATCACTCACTTCGGATACATGGACTTCGCTCTGGTCGAGTGGATGCTGTGGCACAAGAACCGCCGTCACATCCGTTTCATGGCCAAAAAGGGCGCGTTCGACCAGAAGCTCGTCGGCGTTCTGTTGCGCGGTATGCGGCATATCTCGGTCGATATGAAGGCAGGGGCGGAGGCCTACGGCCAGGCCGTGACCGCTCTGCGCCAGGGCGAACTGCTCGGCGTGTTCCCGGAAGGCGGCGTGAACGCCTCCTTCACCGTTCGCGAGCTGAAATCGGGTGCCATTCGCATGGCGGCCGAAGCAGGGGTCCCCGTGATCCCGATCGCGGTCTGGGGTGGGCACCGTGTGCTGACCAAGAACCATAAGTCGGCCTTGCGCGAGGTGTTCGGCGTACCCATCCGGTTCGCCGTCGGCGAGTCGTTCACTGTGGCCACGGGTGAGGACGTGCAGTCGCTGACGTTGGCCCTGCACGACACCCTCCAGGGTCTCGTCGACGGACTTCAGAAGGCCTACCCAGTGGATGGCACCGGTCAGTGGTGGCAACCTCGGCACCTGGGCGGCACCGCGCCCACACCGAAAGAGGCCGCCGAGGCCGAGGCCGAGCGGCGCCGGCGCCGCGACGAGGCCAGTGCGGCCCAGGCGAGAAGCTAGGCCTCGGCGCCGGGCACGCGATAGGTGCGATCGTAGTACAGCAGGGCATCGTCGTTCTCGCCCATGCCGCCTTCCTCGATTTTCACGACGACGACGGCACTGTTGTGCACCAGTGTGCGTTCGATGATGCGCCCCACCATCCAGGAGGTGACGCCCTTCAGCACGGGCAGGCCGTGGGGTCCAGGCTGCCAGTGGTCGCCGACGAAGCGCTGATCGGCGGGACCGGACATCGTCTCGGCGGCGGCACGGTTGTGCGCCCCGAGGATGTGGATGGCGACCCGGTCGCTCTCTGCGATGGCCGGCCAGGTGCTGGCCGATCGGGCCATATTGAAGGTGGCCAGCGGCGGAACCGACGACAGAGACGCCAGCGATGTGGCGGTGAAGCCCACCGGAGTTCCGTCCGGCCGCACCGCGGTGATCACCGCGACACCGGCGGCGTGACGTCGGAATGCATGTTTGAAGGCGGCCAGATCCAGAGGTGCGTTGGGATCTTCGGCCAGCGGTACGGTCGCGGGCTGGGGTACTTCGGTGTCGCTCATGTGACTGAATCATTCTCCTCGGCTGTCAGCCTATTCCCGGTGGGTGGGAGTTGATGGCTAGGCTGGAAAGCGATGATCCAGACTATTGACCTCCGAGGGACCCGGCCCACTCCGGCGGAATTGCTTGCAGCCGTCCCGCGTGCGCTCACAGACGTGTCTGCGGCCAGCGACGTCGCAGCCGAATTGATCGACGATGTGCGGGCCAGAGGTGAGGATGCTCTCCTCGACCAGGCAGAACGCCTCGATCGGGTGCGGCCGTCCCATGTGCGGGTTCCCGCGTCCCACGTGGCTGAGGCGCTGGCCGGGCTCGATCCCGCTGTGCGCACGGCCATCGAGGAGACCATCCGTCGCGTGCGCATTGCCAGCGCCGCCCAGGTGCCGCCGAAGGTCACCACCACGATCGCCGACGGCGCGACCATCACGCAGCGCTGGCAGCCGATCAGCCGGGTCGGCCTGTACGTGCCCGGCGGCAAGGCCGTCTACCCCTCGAGCGTCGTGATGAACGTGGTTCCCGCCCAGATCGCCGGCGTGTCCTCGATCGCACTGGCCTCGCCGCCGCAGAGTGACTTCGACGGCCGTGTGCACCCCACCATCCTCGCGGTGGCAGGCCTGCTCGGCATCGATGAAATCTACGCCATGGGCGGCGCCGGCGCGGTCGGTGCCTTCGCCTACGGCGTGCCTGGGCTGGGCCTTGACCCGGTGCAGCTCGTCACCGGCCCCGGCAATGTCTATGTGGCCGCCGCCAAGCGCCTTGTGCGCGGGGTGACCGGCATTGACTCCGAGGCTGGCCCGACCGACATTCTGGTCATCGCGGATGCCTCTGCCGACCCTCGGATCGTCGCGGCCGACCTGGTCAGCCAGGCCGAGCACGACGAACTGGCCGCCGCCATGCTCGTCACCGATTCGGTCCCGCTCGCCGATGCGGTCTCCCAGCACCTGGTCGGCCTGATGCAGAGCACGACCCACAGCATCCGAGTCACCGCGTCCCTGAACGGGCGCCAGTCGGGGATCGTGCTCGTGGACGACATCCCCGCCGCGGCGGCGTTCAGCAATGCGTTCGGTCCCGAGCACCTCGAGATCCAGACGAGCGATCCGGATGCGGTGCTCGCGCTGATTGAGAACGCCGGCGCCATCTTCCTTGGTCCGCATTCGCCCGTGAGCCTGGGTGACTACGTGGCCGGGTCGAACCACGTGCTGCCGACGGGCGGTCAGGCTCGCTTCTCCTCCGGACTTGGCGCCTATACCTTTCTCCGCCCCCAGCAGGTTGTCACGTACAGCAAGGAGGCGCTGCGCGAGGTCGCAGGCCACATCGCGGTGCTGTCCACGGCCGAGGCGCTGCCGGCGCACGGCGACGCCGTCACGGCGCGCTTCACGACCGCGCTGTAGGCTGGCGACACGATGTTCTGCCCGTTCTGCCGCCACCCGGACTCCCGAGTCATCGACTCGCGCACGAGCGACGACGGGCTGTCCATCCGTCGTCGCCGTCAGTGCCCCGAATGCGGCCGGCGGTTCAGCACGACCGAGACCGCGAGCCTGAACATCGTCAAGCGCAGCGGCGTCGTCGAACCGTTCAGCCGCGACAAGATCGTGGCCGGCGTGCGCAAGGCCTGCCAGGGTCGTCCGGTGACGGATTCCGACCTGGCCGTGCTCGCCCAGCACGTGGAAGAGACCATCCGGCAGACCGGCGCGTCGCAGGTGAAGGCGAACGAGGTCGGCCTCGCGATCCTGCCGCCGCTGCGCGAACTCGATGAGGTGGCCTACCTGCGCTTCGCGAGTGTCTACCAGGCGTTCGATTCGCTTGAGGACTTCGAGGCCGCGATCGACCAGCTGCGGACCGAGCACGGTTCCCGCACCGATCACGGTGCCGGCAGCGGTTCGGGTGCCACCGGTCCGGCCGAGTCGTAGGTTCCCTGTGTATCCGCTGATCTTCTCGCTCTTTCTGAAGCGCCTTGACCCCGAACGTGCCCACCACCTCGCGTTCAGCGTGATCCGGGCGCTGCCGACGCTCGGGTTCGGGCAGGTCGTCCACCGCTTCACGCGCCCGCGCACCGACCTCTCCGTCGAGACCCTGGGTCTCTGCTTCGAGTCACCGTTCGGCGTGGCCGCCGGCTTCGACAAAGACGGCGAAGCCGTGCTGGGGCTCGGCCAGCTCGGGTTCGGGCACGTGGAGGTCGGCACCATCACGGCCGTCCCACAGCCCGGTAACCCGAAGCCGCGCCTGTTCCGCCTGATCCCCGACCGGGCGGTCGTCAACCGGATGGGATTCAACAATTCCGGTGCCCGCGCCGCCCGGGTACGCCTCGCGCGCGTTCGCACCGTTGCCGGTCGCCCGGTCCTGGGCATCAACATCGGCAAGAGCCGCGTCACGCCGGTCGAGGATGCCACCGCCGACTACCTCGTCAGCGCCGCACTACTGGCCCCCCTGGCCGACTACCTCGTCGTCAACGTCAGCTCACCCAACACGCCCGGGCTGCGCGGACTTCAGCAACTCGACCAGCTGGCTCCGCTGCTGCAGGCGGTCAAGGCCGAGGCCGGGCTCACTCCGCTGCTGGTGAAGATCGCCCCTGACCTCTCCGACGAAGAAGTGACCCGCATCTCCGAACTCGTCGTGGAACTGGGTCTGGACGGCATCATCGCCACGAACACCACCATTTCCCGCGCCGGGCTGACAGAGGATGCCGCGCTCGTCGAGGCTGCCGGCGCCGGCGGCCTCTCCGGCGCCCCGCTCCGTGACCGTTCCCTGGCCGTACTGCACGTGATCCGAGCCGCGGTGCCCCGTGAGCTGTGCGTGATCTCGGTGGGCGGCGTGGAGACCGCGGAAGACGTGGCCGAGCGCCTCGCTGCGGGCGCGACGCTCGTGCAGGGCTACACGGGGTTCCTCTACCGAGGACCGCTCTGGGCTCGCCAGATCAACCGCGGCCTCGAGCGCATCCTCGCCGCCAGGCGGTAGCGCCTAAAGCAGGCCGTTGTCCGCGAGCTGACGAGCCAGTGCCGAGCCGTCCGGCCCGTACACCCAGCGGGGATCGCGCGGTGCGTCCGCGGCATCCTTCGCCCGGCGCCCGGCCAGAACCGCCTCGCTGGGGGAGAGCTGGCGGATAGCGACTGCCTCAACACTGTCGGGGAAGTCCCGCTGGAACTCGCTGTAGATGGCCTCGTCGTGCTGACCGTCATCGCCGATCAGGATCCAGCGAATGTCCGGGAATTCCTGGGCCAGCCGGCGCAGGTTGGCCCTCTTGTGGTCTTGGCCGCTGCGGAACCAGCGGTCGCGGGTGGGACCCCAGTCGGTGAGCAGGAGGGCGCCCGACGGGTACAGGTTGCGGTTCAGGAACCGGGTCAGGGTGGGGGCGACGTTCCACGCCCCGGTCGACAGGTAGATCATCGGGGAACCCTCATTGAACGCTGCAAGGCGGTCCAGGAGCACCGCCATTCCCGGCGTGGGAACTCGGGCGTGCTCGTCGAGCACGAAGGTGTTCCAGGCCGCGAGCAGCGGGCGGGGGAGTGTGGTCACCATGACCGTGTCATCGACGTCGGAGATGATCCCGCGGCGCACCGACGGGGCCACGATGAAGAGCGGAGCCTCGACCGGCGCGATCGTGTCGTCCGTGTGTAGACGGGCCGTGTGCGAGCCGGGAGTGAGTGTGACCGGAACGACCGTGTCGACCACGCCGCCGCGGTCGGCTTGCACCCGATGGGAGAATCCGTTGATCTCGATGGTCACCGTTACATCGTTGACCGGTACGCTCGTGAAACTGCGCCAGCCGCGAATTCCCGCCTCGCGGCGGTCGGTGCGCCACTGGCGTCGGGCCAGAGTCGGGCCGGGTTTGCTCGGCTTGGCCAGGAGCACCCGGCACAGGATGCGCACCCACTCGGTCGAGCCGTAGCCGGCGTAGGGGATGACGGTGGGCAGATAGCCGCGTTTCCGGGCCGAGCGTTCACGTTTGAAGTGCAGCCAGTCTTCGATGCGGGCGGCGCGATGCATCATCTTCGCTGGCGTGCCCGTGGGCGGGATTCGGGGATACGACGGCACGCAACTAGTCTCGCATGCGAACGCAGCAACCCCGCATTGCAGTCGCGCCGCCCGGGCATCCGACGCTCATTCCGTTCCAGTTTGGCCAGACACGCCGACACGGAACGAGGAGAGGGAGTTTGCCGCCTAGTATTAGTGACTTACTCTCAAGGAGGACAAGTGTCACTCAGTGGCCTTTTCGATGGGGATCCTTTTGTGTCGGCCCAGCAGGCCCGCATCGAGCCGATCCAACAGCGCAGCACGGCACGACTGTCGGGTCTGCTCGACGCCGCCGCCATCGTCGTGGATGAGGTCGGCTTCGACCGCATCACGACCGCAATGGTGGCCGAGCGCGCCGGCGCGTCGATTGGAACGGTGTACCGGTACTACCCCGATCGCGTCGCGGTGCTGCAGGCTCTGCGCGAGCGCGCGGTGTTGCGATTCCGGAGCCGGGTTGCGGAGCAGCTCACGACGAGTTCGCCCCAGGACTGGTGGCAGGCCGTCGACGTGGCCATCACCGCCTTCGTGGACCTGTACCGGTCCGAGCCGGGGTTCCGCATCATGCACTTCAGCGACCGAAAGGGTGTTTCGGTCGTCGAAGACCCCGACACAGGCTACTTCGCCCGCCGGGTCGCCGGCATGCTCGTCGAGGAGTTCGGCCTCGACGGCGGTGGCGAACTGATTTTCCGGCTCGAGGTTGCCGTGGAGATGGGCGACTCGATCCTGTCGCGGGCGTTCCGTTCCGACCCGCAGGGCGATGAGAGGTTCATCAAGGAGTGCCGCGTGGTCACCCACGAGTATCTCGCCGGATACTACGGGCCGAGCGTTCGCTAGGAATTCCGCGATCAGCTGGCCTGTGGGGCGAAGTGCTGGTTGGGTGGTGTACCTGCCACCCGTGTTGTGTCGACTTCGGTCGGGAAATGAGCCGTTTTCATGATCGAATTCCGCTCGGTAAGCAAACAGTTTCCAGACGGTACGCTCGCCGTCGACGATTTCAGCCTGACCCTCGCGTCGCATCAGACGACCGTGCTCGTCGGGTCATCCGGCTCAGGTAAGACCACCCTGTTGCGAATGATCAACCGGATGGTTGACCCGAGCAGCGGCACGATCGAGATCGACGGGGACGACATTGCCCAGCTTGAGCCGGTGCAGCTGCGACGCAGTATCGGGTATGTGATGCAGAACTCCGGCCTGCTCCCGCACCGCACGGTGATCGATAACGTCGCGACCGTGCCGCTGCTTCGCGGGGTGCCGAAGAAGAAGGCCCGGACCGACGCCCGTGCCCTACTCGACACGGTGGGCCTGGACCAGACCCTGGCCGACCGTTACCCGAGTCAGCTCTCCGGCGGGCAGCAGCAGCGGGTCGGGGTGGCGCGCGGACTCGCGGTCAACCCGAACATCCTGTTGATGGATGAGCCGTTCGGTGCCGTCGACCCGATCGTGCGGGCCGAGCTTCAGCAGGAACTGATTCGGCTGCAGAGCGAGCTCGGCAAGACGGTTGTGTTCGTCACCCACGACATCGAGGAGGCATTTCTCCTCGGCGACCAGGTTGTCATCCTGCGCGACGGCGGACGGATCGCCCAGGTCGGGGCACCGGCCGATATTCTCGCGAACCCGGCCGATGACTTCGTGGCCAGCTTCGTCGGAGCGGATCGCGGCAAACGAGCCCTGCATCTGGAACGCCGCGGCGCCTCCGACCTTCTGCTCGACAGTGAAGGACGCCTCGCGGGAGTGCTCGTGGCGGACGGGCCGACCGTGCCCGCGCCGGATGCCCAGGCTCCGCGGTGACCTGGATCTGGTCGAATCTCGACCTGCTCTGGGACCGAACCCTCGATCACCTGGTTCTCAGCGTGCCGCCCATCATTCTCAGCTTCCTGTTCGCCGTGCCGCTGGGTTGGCTTGCGAACCGGTACCGGGCCGGCCGCGGCGTGATCCTGACGGCCAGCGGACTGCTGTATGCCATCCCGTCGCTGCCCCTGTTTTTCGTGATCCCGGCCGTCTTCGGCACCAGCCTGCGGTCGCCGCTCAACCTGATCATCGCCCTCACGCTCTACGGAGTGGCGCTGATGGTGCGCGTGGTTGCCGACGGTCTGGCATCCGTGGACACGGACGTGCGGCAATCTGCTGTCGCCGTGGGGTATTCCGGCTGGAGCATTTTCTGGCAGGTTGAGCTGCCGTTGGCCGGGCCGGTGCTTTTGGCCGGCCTGCGGGTCGTGGCGGTCAGTACCGTCAGCCTGGCCACGGTGGGCGCCGTGATCGGTGCCCAGAGTCTCGGCAGTCTCTTCACGGATGGCTTCCAGCGCGGAATCCAGGCTGAGATCATCGCCGGGATCGTGCTGACGGTGGGGCTGGCCCTGCTGCTGGACGGCGTTCTCGTGGTGCTTGGACGGATTCTGCTGCCCTGGACGCGCCGGGCCCCGACCAACCGCCGGACCCTCCGGGTCGCCCGGATGGCGGAGGCACCCGCATGAACCTGTTCGTGGACGCGTTCAACTGGATCCTCGACCCTGCCAACTACGCCGGGCCAGGCGGCATCCCGGTGCGACTGGTCGAGCATCTGGTCTTCACCGTCGTGGCAGTGCTGCTGGCCTCACTGATCGCGATTCCGGTGGGATTCCTGATCGGGCACACAGGGCGCGGACGCAGCCTGGCTGTGGCTACCTCCGGCGGGTTGCGGTCCATTCCCACCCTCGGCCTGTTGACGCTGGTCGCACTCTGGGTGGGTATCGGGCTCGGTGCGCCGTATGTGGCGCTCACGGTCCTGGCGATCCCGCCGATTCTCGCGGGCGCCTATGCCGGGTTCGAGGCCATCGACCGGTCCACCATCGATTCCGCGCGGTCGGTGGGGATGTCGGAGAGCCAGATCGTGCGCACGGTCGAGATCCCGCTGGGGTTGCCACTGTTGATCGCGGGCATCCGTTCGGCGACCCTGCAGGTTGTCGCCACGGCGACCCTGGCTGCCTATGTGGCGGATTTCGGTCTCGGCCGGTTCCTGTTCGCGGGCTTGAAAACCCGCGATTACGCGGAGATGCTGGGTGGGTCGCTGCTCGTGATCCTGCTTGCCCTCGCGCTCGAGGGAATATTCACGGTTGTGCAGCGACTTGTCGTTCCCAAGGGCGTCGCGTTCGGACGTCCCCCAGTCGACCGTGCCAGGTCAGCCCGACCTGGCCCGGGGATGGATCCCGCCATCACGAAAGGAAATCACTAATGTTCACAGCTAACAGAGGCCGGCTCGCGGCGGTTGCCGCGGTCGCGGTTGGGGCCGTCGTAGCCCTTGCAGGGTGTGCGTCCGGTGATCCGCTGGACAGCGGAAATACCACCGACGAGGGGTCTGCAACCCTGGTCGTCGGTTCACAGGACTACTACTCGAACGAAATCATCGCCGAGATCTATGCCCAGGCCCTGGAGGAGAACGGCTTCACGGTTGACCGCCAGTTCAAGATCGGCCAACGCGAGGTCTACCTGCCCGAGATCGAATCCGGCTCCATCGACGTCTTTCCCGAGTACACCGGCAGCCTGCTGCAGGCCCTGAACGCGGATGCCGCCGGCGGCACCGCCGAGGAGACCTTTGCGCAGTTGCAAGACGAGCTGCCCGACGGGCTGAGCGTGCTGGACATGGCCAAGGCGACCGACCAGAACTCCTGGACGGTCACACAGGCCTTCGCTGACAAGTACAGCCTGACCGACATTGCGTCGCTCGCGGACGTCACCGAGCCGATCACCGTCGGCGGACCGTCTGAACTCGAAACTCGCCCCTACGGACCGACGACCCTGACCGAGAAGTACGGCATCCCCATCGCCGGCTTCACCCCCATTGAGGATGGCGGCGGCCCGCTCACGATCAAGGCTCTCGTCGACAACGCCATCCAGATCACGAACATCTATACGGCCAGTCCGAACATCAAGTCGGACAAACTCGTCGCCCTCGACGACCCGGATGCCCTGTTCTTCGCGGACAACGTCGTTCCCGTCGTCTCTGACAAGGTCGACGAGAAGGCCGCCGATGTGCTCAACGCCGTCAGCGCAGCGCTCACCGCCGAGGACCTGGTGAGCCTCAACTCCGAGAGCGTGAACGACGAGCTCTCCGCCGAGAAGATCGCCGCAGCCTGGCTCAAGCAGGCGAACCTGTTCTAGAACCACCCGCACCAATTCGACGGAGATTCCTGCCCACGGGCCGGGTTTGGGCCACACGGGCCGGAACGCGAGAATCTCCGTCGAATTTTTGTGGCCGTGTGGCGTGATCAGGCCAGCACGAGAAGCAGGGTCGGCAGCAGCAGGAGTGCGGCGGCGGCGGTCGCAACGGCCGGCGCCGCGACGCGCGGCAGCGGCTCCGAGGGGCTGATCAGCCGGCGTACGCGGGGTGTCACGAGGTCGAACGGATGATCCGGGCCGTCGGCGAGTACGACATCCGTTCCCAGCGGGTCCACCTGGTGCGCCGACCCCACCAGAGCGATCGCGGTCGCCAGTGTGCGGTCATCGACCACCCGCCGAGCCTGGTCGTCGGCGAGCATTTCCACCAGCAGGGCCACCGCGTTCTCGGCGCGATTGGCGATCGGGAACCACGGCAGCGCGCTGTGCCAGGACTTGAAGGCGAGCAGTACAAGGTGGTGCCGCTGCAGCAGGTGAGCGCGCTCGTGCGCGATCACCGCGCGCAGCTGGTCGGCATCCAGCAGCTGCAGGAGGCCGCGTGAGAGCACCGTCGCTGACCGGGTCGCGCCGGGCAGGCAGTAGGCGACCGGGGCGTCGTGCTCGATCACGCGGGTGCCCGAATGCTCCGGCAGGGGCTCGCTGAGCAGCCTGATCAGGTGCCGGTGCCTGCGCTGCTGGCGTTCCGCGCGCGAGAAGGTCGCGGCCAGGTTGAGCAGCAGATGGCTGCCGAGGATCAGCGCCGCGCACAGCATGAGTACGGCGCCGAACGATGTGTCGGCCGGCAGTGTGCCGGTGACGAGATGGGCCGCCAGCGAACGGATGCCGTTGAACAGGTTCTCGCCGAATGGGATCAGCCCGAAGCTGAGCAGCGAGCCGATCATCGAGAGCCCACCCGCCAGGGCGATGGACTGCCACAGCACCAGTGCAACCGCGGGGGAGCGGGTCGGCCAGCCGGCAGCGGAGAGCCAGATCGGAACCGGTCCGGCCAGCAGCACAGCCACCAGACCGAGGACTACCGCTGTGGCGAACACGACTCGGCCTCTCTGCTGGATGCTGCCGGGGACAGAGACAGAGACAGAGGCAGATCCAGGGACAGAGGGCGAATGCCGGTCACTCGCGAACGAGCGGCGTGGTGCCGAGGAGCAGGCGCAGGGAGTCGGCCTCCTGCGGGGTGACGTCGCCGATGAATCGGGCGAGGGCCGCTTGACGGTCGGGAGCGGAGCCGAGCACCGCGTGCATCAGTTCCGCGGTGTGCTCGGCCCTGGTTGACACGGCGCTGTAGCGGTGCGGCCGGGTGTCTCGGTCTCGGGTGACGAAGCCCTTGGTCTCGAGGCGGGACAGTACCGTGAGCACGGTCGTGGTGGCGAGGGGTTTGCGCCGGGCGGCGGCTTTCGTCGGGGTGAGCAGCCGGTCCCGGAGGTCGTTGGCCGGCAGAGACTCCGTGGTGTCCCACAGAACATCCATCAACAGTCTCTCCAGCACTCCCAAACTCCCCATACTGGGGAGTCTAGCGGGCGGGAATCCACTCTTCTACGGTTTGTAGAAGGGTAAAGTTCTACACAGTGTAGAAAACCCGATGACGCTGGAGGGCGCATGAACGAGTGGCTGGATCCGTTACTCCTGTCGAGATGGCAATTCGGTCTTACCACCGTCTACCACTTCCTTTTTGTGCCGCTCACGATCGGGCTGGCGTTCACGGTTGCGCTCTTCCAGACCGCGTGGGTGCGCACGGATAAAGCCAAGTACCTTCAGCTCACCCATTTCTTCGGCAAGATCTTCCTGATCAACTTCGCCATGGGCGTCGTGACGGGCATCGTGCAGGAGTTCCAATTCGGCATGAACTGGTCGGATTACTCCCGCTTCGTCGGGGACGTGTTCGGTGCGCCACTCGCCTTCGAAGGAATCACGGCGTTCTTCCTGGAGGCCACGTTCATCGGACTGTGGATCTTCGGCTGGGACAAACTGCCCCGCGGTCTGCACCTGGCCACCATCTGGTTGACGACGGCTGGCTCGATCGCCTCGGCCTACTTCATCCTCGCGGCCAACGCGTTCATGCAGAACCCGATCGCGTTTCGCATCAACGAGGAGCGCGGGCGGGCCGAACTCACCAGCATCGGTGAACTTCTGACCAACCCGATCGCCCTTGCGTCCTTCCCGCACACGATCTTCGCCTGCTTCATGGTGTCGTCGGGCCTCGTCATCTCCGTGGCCGCCTGGCACCTGCTGCGCAAGCAGCACGAGGAAACCATGCGCCCCGCGCTCAAGCTGGGCATGTGGATGATGGTCGTCTCCGGAGCGCTCACCACCTTCTTCGGTGACTCCCTGAGCCTGGCCATGACAGCGGCCCAGCCCATGAAGATGGCGGCGGCCGAGGCCATGTACAAGACGTCCACGGGCGCGGAGGCATCCTTCTCGATCTTCACCCTCGGTACCCCCGACGGCGTGAGTGAGCTCTTCTCGATTCGCATCCCGTACCTCCTGTCGTTCCTGTCGACCCACACCCTCAACGGCACCGTCGAGGGCATCGACAACCTGCAGGCGCAGTACGTGACCCTGTACGGGCCCGGCGACTACACGCCCACCATCTGGATCACCTATTGGGCCTTCCGCTGGATGATCGGTCTCGGCATCGCGCACATCCTGGTTGCGGTCGTCGGCCTCTGGCTGACCCGCGGCGGGCGCAGCCCGCAGGCCACCTGGGTCTGGAAGATCGCTATCTGGAGCTTCCCGTTCTCGCTGGTGGCCATGAGCGTCGGCTGGATCTTCACCGAGATGGGCCGGCAGCCCTGGCTCGTGTTCGGTCTCCTGCGCACGCAGGACGGCGTGTCACCCAACGTCAGCGGCGTGGAGATCTTGATCTCTCTGATCGCGTTCACGCTGATCTACGGCGCCCTCGCCGTCGTCGAATTCAAGTTGATCCTGCAGGCCGTGCGGAAGGGTCCTGCCCCAGTGGCGGAACCCGACCCGGTGTCCGGCAAGATCACCCCACAGGTCACGGTGTACTAGGAGCGCATGATGGAACTCAACATTCTCTGGTTCTGGATCATCGCCGCGATGTTCATCGGCTATTTCGTGCTCGACGGCTTCGACTTCGGGGTCGGCATGTCCCTGCCCTTCCTCGGCAAGGACGACCTCGACCGCCGGGTCATCATCAACACCATCGGGCCGGTCTGGGACCTCAACGAAACCTGGGTGATCGTGGCTGGGGCGGCGCTGTTCGCGGCGTTCCCGGAGTGGTACGCCACCATGTTCAGCGGTTTCTACCTGGCCCTGCTCGTGATCCTGCTCGCGCTCATCCTGCGCGGGGTGTCGTTCGAATACCGGCACCAGCGCCCGGAATCGGCCTGGAAGGCGCGGTTCGACCTCATGATCGTGGTGGGGTCCGCGCTTCCCGCCCTGCTCTGGGGTGTCGCGTTCGCCAACGTGGTGCGGGGTGTGCCGCTCGATGCCGGGTACAACTACATCGGTACCTTCTTCGACCTGCTGAACCCCTACGCCCTTCTCGGCGGGCTCACTACGCTGCTCCTGTTCTTCACCCACGGCGTGGTCTTCATCTCCCTGAAAACCGAGGGGGACATCCGTCAGCGCGCCCAGAAGCTCGCGGTCAAGGCCGGGATCGTGACCATCCTCGTGGCGGCCACCTTCCTGCTCTGGACCACGTTCGCATTTGGCAGCCTGGCCACCGGTGTCTTCGCCGCCCTGGCCGCCGTCGCTTTGATCGCCTCGTTCCTAGCGAACCTGCGCGGTTCCGAGGGCTGGGCCTTCACGCTGATGGCCGCGACCATCGCCTTCGCGGTGCTGACCCTCTTCGCCTCCCTGTTCCCCGACGTGATGCCGGCGAGCAATGACGCGGCAAACAGCCTGACCATTGAGAACGCCTCCTCGACGCCCTACACCCTGCAGGTGATGAGCTGGACCGCCCTGTTCGCGATGCCGGTCATCTTCCTGTACCAGGGTTGGACCTACTGGGTGCTGCGCAAGCGGGTCAGTCGAACGACCGTCTCCGCCGCCGTGGAGACGGCCGTACACTAAACGTAAATGCGCCCCTTCGATCCTCGGCTTCTCCGCTATGCGACCGCTGCGCGGTGGTTCCTGTCGGTGGGTGCCCTGCTCGGACTGGCGCAGACCGTTACGGTCATCGCGTTCTCCTGGCTGCTCAGTCAGAGCATCACCCTCGCGGTGACGGGAGCGTCGCAGTCCGCGCTGGCCTCCACAACGGCCGCCCTCGCGGGCGTGACCGTGGTGCGGGCCGTGCTGATCTGGCTGCTCGAGGTGGCCGCCACGCGCGGGGCAGCCCAGGTCAAGAGCCAGCTGCGCCGCCAGGTGCTCGACCGCGTTGCCGAGCGCGGCCCGGACTGGTTGAGCGGCCGGGCGAGCGCCGGAGTCTCCACCCTGGTCACCCAGGGGCTCGACGCGCTCGACAACTACTTCGCCCGTTACCTGCCCCAGCTCCTGCTTGCCGCGATCAGCACGCCGCTGCTGATCCTGGTGATGCTCTGGCAGGACCTCAGCAGCGGCATCACCGTGATTGTGGTGCTGCCGTTGATTCCCATCTTCATGGTGCTGATTGGCCAGGCCACCCAGTCCGTGCAGCGTCAACAGTGGGAGTCCCTGCAGCGGCTGTCGACGGGGTTCCTCGATCTCGTCGGCGGGCTTGGCACCCTGAAGATCTACGGCCGGGAGCACCGCCAGTTTGCCCGGGTGCGCAGCATCACCGAGGATTACCGAACTCGCACCATGAAGGTGCTGCGGGTCTCGTTCCTCAGCGGTTTCGTGCTCGAGCTGGCGGCCAGCCTGTCGGTGGCCGTCGTGGCAGTCTCCATCGGCCTGCGCCTCGTCGACGGCAGCCTCGCGCTCGGCGTCGGCCTGTTCGTGCTGCTTCTGGCCCCGGAGGCCTTCCTGCCCGTGCGGCAGGTCGGCGCCCAGTTCCACGCCGCGGCCGACGGCCTCGCAGCCGCCGAGGAGGTTTTCGCCATTCTCGACGACACCGGTGCGGAGCCCACGGAGCCTCGGGTTGCGGTCACCCCGGCTGCCTCTGTCGCCGCGCACACCGGCCGTGTCCTCGCGGATGCCGGCACGCTCAGGTTCTGGAACGTCACGATCCGGCGGGGCACGGATGCCACCGTGCACGACTTCAGCGCCGTCTTCCGCCCCGGCGAGCTCGCCGTGGTCGTGGGTCCCAGCGGCGCCGGAAAATCCACGCTGGTGGCCGCCCTGCAGGGATTCGTCCCCTTCGAGGGGCGGATTCTGCTGAACGGTGTGGAGCAGACCCTGGGCACGCCTCGCCCCTGGCTGGCGTGGGCCGGGCAGCGGCCCGGACTGTTCCGGGGAACGATCGCCCACAATCTCGCGCTCGGCGACGCATCCGTCGACCGGGAAACCGCCCGGCGGTCGCTGGAGTGCGCCGGGGCCGGCGACCTCGACCTGGCCACCGTGCTCGGTGTCGCCGGCGAAGGGCTCTCCGGTGGGCAGGCCCAGCGGGTGGCCGCGGCGCGCGCCATCTACCGCGCCGAGACGCACGACTGCGCCGTGCTTGTTCTCGACGAGCCCAGTTCGGCCCTCGATGAAGCCGCGGAAACCATTCTCGTGGCCGGCCTTCACCGGCTCGCCCGTGCGGGGCGGATCGTGATCGTGGTCAGTCACCGTCCGGCGCTGCGGGACGCCGCCGACCAGATCGTTGCCCTGACCGAGGTGGCCCATGTCTGATTCCCGAGCGAGCACGAGCAGGAGCACGGATTCGGCCGAGGGGCGCGCTGTGCTGCGCCTGGCCCAGCCGCCGGTCCGCCGGTTCGCGCCTGGCCTTGCGGCGGGCGTACTGAGTGCGTTCTTCGCGGTGGCCCTGCTGGCGTCGTCGGCGTGGCTGGTCACGCGCGCCGCCGAGCAGCCGCCGATCATGTTCCTCTCGATGGCGGTCGTCGGGGTGCGGGCGTTTGCGCTCGGCCGGTCAGCGTTCCGCTATCTGGAGCGGCTGGCCAGCCATGACGCCGCGTTCCGCCAACTGGCGCACCTGCGTCTGGGGGTGTTCGCTCGAATCCTGCCGCTGGCCCCGGCCGGCCTCGCGAACACGAGCCGCGGTGACCTGCTCAGCCGCCTGGTGCGCGACATCGACGACCTGCAGGATTTCCCGCTGCGGGTGGTGCAGCCAGTGGCCACTGCGGGCATCCTCGCGATCGTGAGTGTGATCGGGGTCTGGTTGGTACTCCCCGCCGCCGGCGTCACGCTCGCTTTCTCCCTCCTGGCCGCCGGCCTGCTTGCCGCGGCCGCGTCCAGCGTGCTGTCCGCCCGGTCGGAGCGCCAGCTCGCACCGCTTCGCGGTGCCCTTGCCGGAGAGGTGCTCGAGGTCGTGGAGAACCTCGACGTGCTGACCGCCTTCGGTGCCCTCGACGCGCGCCTGGCCACGCTCACCGCGGCCGACGACCGGCTGCGCCGGGCCTCGCTGCGCCGGTCTTTGGGAGTGGGCGTGCAGGGAGCAGTTCTGTCTCTGTTCGCGGGACTGGCGACGGTCGGCGCGCTGTGGGTCGGCATTCCGGCCCTTACGGGGCCTGCCGGCCTCAGCGGACCGGGCCTCGCCGTGGTCGTGCTCGTGCCCATGGCGGTGTTTGAGGTGTTCGGTATGATCCCGCTCGCCCTCGGTGTTTGGCGCCAGGTGCGCTCCAGCGCCGCGCGGGTGGCGTCCGCCGTGCCGACCAGCGTCCCCTCGGAGATCCCGGCCGAGCCAGCTGATGCCACGGTGGCAACCACTGCCACCATCAGCGCCCGCCCGGTGCTCGAACTCTCCGATGTTGGTGCCTGCTGGCCCGGCTCCGTGACCCCCGCGGTCTCGGGCATCACCCTGCGGCTGGCGCCGGGGGACCGCGTGCACCTGGCGGGCCCGAGCGGCGCCGGCAAGACCACGCTGGCCCAGACGCTGGTGCGCTTTCTCGATTACACGGGCTCGTACCGGCTCGACGGCGTCGAGGCACGCACGCTGGCCCCGGCCGAGGTGCGCAGCCGAGTGGGGCTGTGCGAGCAGCGTCCCTGGCTTTTCGACGACAGCATCCGTCAGAATCTGCTCTTCGCCCGCGAGGGTGCCAGCGACGACGACCTTCTGGCTGTGCTCGACCGGGTCGGACTGGGGGAGTGGGCCGGGAAGCGCGGCGGCCTCGACGCCCGGGTCGGTGAGCGCGGCGCCCTGGTCTCCGGCGGTCAGGCCCAGCGCATCGCGCTGGCGCGCGCGCTCCTCGCGGACTTTCCGGTGCTGATCGTCGATGAACCCACCGCCAACGTCGACGAGGCGCAAGGCGACAGGCTCGTGCGGGACATCCTCATCACGGCGAAGGAAGACGACCGCGCGGTGCTTCTCATCTCGCACACGCCCGTGCCGGACGATCTGATCACGGGGCGGGTCGTCGTGCCTGGCCCGACCGGCTGACCGAGGCCCCCCAACTCACGGTGAATCGTCAGACGACCGGCGGTTCCACGTGCTTCATGTGCCGCTCCTCACGCCGATGCAGCCACCGCTTGACCAGGAAGACCAGCAGCACGAAGACCGCGATCGCGCCGACGAAGAGGTACCCGGCGAAGTGCAGCCGGTCGGAGAGCTCGCGGTAGCCCTCGGCGGCGGCCGAGCCGATCGATACGTAGGCCACCGCCCAGATCACGCAGGCTGGCACGGTCCACTTCATGAAGGTTCGGTACGGCATCGGGCTCATCCCCACGGTCAGCGGGATCAGTGAGTGCAGCACAGGCAGGAACCGCGAGAGGAACACGGCGATGCCGCCGCGCCGTGCGAGGTAGATTTCGGCTCGGGCCCAATTGCGCTCCCCGAGATGGCGCCCGAGTCGGCTCATCCGGATCCATGGTCCGAAGTGTCGGCCCAGCGCGAAGCCGATACTCTCGCCGATCAGGGCTCCGACTATCACCGCGACGACCAGGCCCAGAAACTCGGCCGCGTTGCTCACCGCCGTGCTCGCAACGATCACGACGGAATCGCCCGGCACGACCAGACCCACGAGAACGGAGGTCTCCAGCACCATGCCGAGTCCAGCCAAGAAGGTGCGCAGCACCGGATCCACACTGGAAACGGTATCGAGGATCCAGCTGAGGATGTCGTTCACGTCACTCAGCCTAAGCGGTGGGTCGCGGCATCTAGGCTGGGAGCGTGACCGGGCCGATTCAGAGCATCCATCTGCCCGAGTGGTGGGACCCGGCCACCGTCTTCGACATCCTGTACCGAGGCAGCCCGTACGCCTTTTGGCTGGACGCGGGCGATAGCGCCGAAACGGGCCTCAGCTACCTCGGGGCTGCGTCACCTGGATCCCGCTTCGTGACCGCCTCGGTTCCGCAGAGCACCGTGACGGTCTCGGTTGCCGGAAACCCGCCGGTGCCGCACCGAACGGCGCCGGGGACGATCTTCGAGTTCCTGCGCGCGGACCTGGTCGGCTCCCATGAAAACGGCTTCGCGGCCGAGCGGTCGGGTACCGACACCGACACGGTCGGTTTTCGGCTCGGCTGGGTGGGCTGGCTCGGCTACGAACTCGGCACCCAGACCCTGGGCACGCCCGCGCATGCCTCGCGCTACCCCGATGCCGCCCTGCTCGAGGTGCACCAGGTTCTCGTGTTCGACCACGCAGCGCGCACGGTCACCGCGCTCGCCTGCCGCGACCCCGATGATCAGACGGATACCCCGCAGGCGTGGGTCGACTCCGTGCTCCGGGCCCTCGCCGCGTCGGTGCCTTCGCCCGCGGCATCCGTGACCTGGCCAGTCAGGACCTCTGCCCTCGATGCCGATGCCGATGCCGGTGCCGGTGCCGGTGCGAGTGCCGGCGCGGCGCGGTGGCGGCACGACGCACACCGCTACGCCGAGCTGATCGATGCGTGCCAGGCGGCCATCCGGGACGGCGACGCCTACCAGCTCTGCCTCACCAATGAGATCCAGGTCGACGTGCGGCCGCACCCGGTCGACGCCTACCAGACCCTGCGCGCCGGCAGCCCGAGCCACCACGGCGGACTCCTGCGCTTCGGCGACACCGCCCTGCTGAGCGCCTCCCCGGAACAGTTCCTCGCTGTCACCAAGGGCGGCCTGATCACCACGAAACCGATCAAGGGCACCCGGGCTCGCTCCCGGCGAGCCGACCGCGACCGGGAACTCCGCGACGAGCTCGAGGGCAGCGACAAGGAGCGCGCCGAGAACCTGATGATCGTCGACCTGATGCGCAATGACCTCGGCCGGATATCCGAGCTCGGCACCGTGCAGGTCACAAATCTGCTCGCCGTGGAGAGCTACGCTCACGTGCACCAGCTGGTCAGCACGGTCGAGGCACGCCTGGCAGCGGGGGTGAGCGCGGTGGATGCCGTGGCGTCGTGCTTCCCTGCCGGGTCCATGACCGGAGCCCCCAAGATCAGTGCGATGACCATCCTCGACGGGCTTGAAAACGGCCCGCGTGGGCTGTACGCCGGTGCCTTCGGCTATCTCGGGCGAGACGGCGCAGTCGATCTCGCCATGGTCATCCGCAGTATTGTCCTCGGTCCAAACGGGGCGTCCATCGGAACGGGCGGTGGCATCACGGCCCTGTCCGACCCGCTCGAGGAGATTGAGGAAACCCGGCTCAAGGCGGCGGCCCTCCTGATGGTGCTCGGCGTGCACCCACCCGGCACCGTCACAGGCCAGGGCCAGGTTTAGTAACCTAGAAGCTTGGACGCCGCCTTCGCGCGGCCCTGTGCCTGCTGGCGCAATCCCCACTGCAACGAAGAGAGTCACGTGGCACACGAGTACGACCACACCCGCACCGGCCCCGACAGCGATGAAGAAGTCTACGATTTCGCCGCCATCCAGGCGAAGTGGCAGCCGATCTGGGAAGAGCTCGACCCCTTCCGCACGAATGATCCGGGTGACAAGCGGCCGCGCAAGTACGTGCTCGACATGTTCCCGTACCCCTCCGGCGATCTGCACATGGGCCACGCCGAGGTCTACGCGCTCGGCGACATCGTTGCCCGGTACTGGCGCCAGCAGGGCTTCAACGTGCTGCACCCCATCGGCTGGGACTCCTTCGGGCTGCCCGCGGAGAACGCCGCGATCAAGCGCGGCATCGACCCGCGCGGGTGGACCTACGACAACATCGCGCAGCAGAAGAAAAGCATGAAGCTCTATGCGGCGTCCTTCGACTGGTCCCGCGAACTGCACACCAGCGACCCTGAGTATTACAAGTGGAACCAATGGCTGTTCCTGCAGCTCTATAAGAAGGGCCTCGCCTACCGCAAGGACAGCTGGGTTAACTGGGACCCGGTCGACCAGACCGTGCTCGCCAACGAGCAGGTGCTCGCCGACGGAACGTCGGACCGAAGCGGTGCCGTGGTGGTCAAGAAGAAGCTCACCCAGTGGTACTTCAAGATCACCGATTACGCCGACCGCCTGCTCGACGACCTGAACCAGCTCGAGGGTACCTGGCCGACCAAGGTGCTGAACATGCAGCGCAACTGGATCGGCCGGTCCATCGGAGCCGACGTCGACTTCGTGATCGAGGGCCGCGAGGAGCGCGTCAGCGTCTTCACGACCCGCCCCGATACCCTCTATGGCGCGACGTTCATGGTTGTTGCCCCCGACGCCGACCTGGCCGCGGAGCTCGTCGCGGATGCGTCGCCCGCCGTCAAGGAACGGTTCCAGGACTACCTGGTGCAGGTTCAGAACAGCACCGAGATCGAACGCCAGGCCACCGACCGGGAGAAGACGGGTGTCTTCCTCGAGCGCTACGCGATCAACCCGGCCAACGGCGAGCGCCTGCCGATCTGGGCTGCGGACTACGTGCTCGCCGACTACGGCCACGGCGCCGTGATGGCGGTGCCGGCCCACGACCAGCGTGACCTCGATTTCGCCCGTCGCTTCGACCTGCCCGTGATCGTGGTCGTCGACACGACCGCGCCGGTCACCGGCATGATCCCCGTGATCACGCAGGAGATGCTTGACGGCACGGAAGAGCTGCCGTCGCTTGACCCGGCCAGCACGGGCGTCGCCCTAGCCGGCGAGGGACGCCTGATCAACTCGGGCGCGCTCAACGGACTCAGCAAGAGCACCGCGATCAAGCGCATGATCGATCAGCTGACCGCCGATGAAACCGGCCGCGCGGCCAAAAACTATCGTCTGCGCGACTGGCTCATCTCCCGCCAACGCTACTGGGGAACGCCGATCCCAATCATCCATGGCCAGGACGGCGCCGAGATCCCCGTGCCGGAAGACCAGCTTCCTGTGCTGCTGCCGCCCACCGACGGCCTCGACCTCAAGCCCAAGGGAACGTCGCCGCTGGGTGGCGCGACCGACTGGGTCAACGTACCTAATCCGATCGACGGCACCCCGGCCCGCCGTGACGCGGACACCATGGACACCTTTGTGGACAGCTCCTGGTACTTCCTGCGCTTCCTGAACCCCACCGACGACACGAAGGCGTTCGACCCGAAGGAAGCCGAGAAGTGGGCGCCGGTCGACCAGTACGTCGGTGGTGTCGAGCACGCCATTCTGCACCTGCTCTATGCGCGGTTCATGACCAAGGTGCTCTTCTACCTCGGCTACGTCAGCTTCACCGAGCCGTTCACGGCCCTGCTGAACCAGGGAATGGTCATCCTTGACGGGGCCAAGATGTCCAAGAGCCGGGGAAACCTGGTCTACTTCACCGAGGAGGTTGACCAGTTCGGCGTCGACGCGGTGCGGCTCACTATGGCCTTCGCCGGACCGCCGGAAGACGACATCGACTGGTCGGACGTCTCGCCGGTCGGCTCGGCCAAATTCCTGGCCCGTGCCTGGCGCGTTGCCCGTGACGTCACGAGCGCGCCCGACATCGAGTGGAAGTCCGGTGACGCCGGTCTCCGTCGGGTCACGCACCGGTTCCTCGCCGATGCACCCGGCCTGGTCGAGTCGTTCAAGTTCAATGTGGTCGTCGCTCGCCTGATGGAACTCGTCAACGCCACCCGTAAGGTGATCGACACCGGTGCCGGCGCAGCGGATGCCGCCGTGCGCGAGGCCGCCGAGGTCACCACCGTGGCGCTCAATCTGTTTGCGCCATACGCGGCCGAGGACATGTGGCAGCACCTGGGCTATGAGCCCTGTGTCGCTCTCGTGCAGTGGCGCAAGGCCGACACCACCCTGCTGGTGGAGGA
>JBBQDC010000044.1:0-21274 GCA_038319305.1 Actinomycetales bacterium
GCAACAAGCCCTTTCGAATGAAAGGGTTTTTTTCCTTGGAGCTTTCTTCTCGAAGTTGCTTCTGGCCCTGTAGCTCAGTTGGTAGAGCGTTCGACTGAAAATCGAAAGGTCACCGGATCGACGCCGGTCGGGGCCACTGAAGGCCACTCCCAGGCTTCTACTGGGGTGGTCTTCTTTTTCGTTAAAAGGCGCATTCAAGTCGTCCTCGAACACGTCAGCGCAGACGTTCAGGAACATCGCGGCCAAGGCATGGCCGAGACTCCGCTGCACGATCTTGACGCCCCAGGGCATGCTCCCCCGCCACCCACGAATGAGCATCGACACCGACCGGAATGCCGCCCCCGGACGGGTCACAGCGCATGCATAGCCATCCGGGTATGGTCTGCTCACCCCACGCTGAGTGATCCTCAGTTCTCTCCTTGGCCTTGCCTGAATCCATACCCGAACAGCAGGGAAGTACCGTGACGCTTACCCGAACCCGAACCCGAACCCGAAAATCCTCCCCCCACGCGGCGCCGGCGCCATCCTGGCGGCACGGCACCAAGGGCGCTCGATCGAACCGGTCGATGTGATGGAAATTTCTGCAACAGCCGACATCCACCCCACCGCCGTCATCGGCCCAGGCTGCACCATCTGGCACTTGGGCCAGGTGCGCGAATACGCCCTGCTCGGCCCCAACTGCACTATCGGGCGAGGTGCTTATATCGGTCCCGGTGTCATTCTCGGCAAGAACTGCAAGGTCGAGAACCATGCGCTGGTGCATGAACCGGCACTCCTGGAGGATGGCGTCTTCGTTGGGCCGTCCGCAATCTTCACCAACGATCAGTACCCCCGGGCGATCAACGTCGATGGGTCACGGAAATCGACGGAAGACTGGGTTCTCGTTGGCGTCACAGTGCGCACCGGAGCCTCGATCGGTGCCGGTGCCGTGTGCGTGGCGCCGATCACGATTGGGCGATGGGCCATGGTTGCGGCCGGCGCCGTCGTGACTCGAGACGTTCCGGATTTCGCCTTGGTGGTTGGAGTCCCTGCCAGACAGACCGGCTGGGTGGGGCGCAGCGGCCTTCCCCTGCTACGCACCGGGCCGGTCGATTTTCTGTGCCCGACAACAGGCGAGCGCTACCGCCAACACGGCACCCAGCTCACCCTCGCCTGACCGACCATAATTCTGACCCCCGTAAGGGCTACAGCGCCGAAAACGAAAATCAGGGTATGTTCACGGCATGCGGAGCTGAGAATTCATCATTTAGTTACTCAAACGCACTCTGAATCGCATGAAAAACGGCATAACCGTCGCTGTTTCGACCCGCACCATCCGATCAACCGGGCCACCCACCCGAGTGACCGATCCACCCATCCACGTGAACGATCCACCCACCCGAGCGCACCACCGCACCACTACCCGTTAGAACCTGTAAACCCGAACTGCAGGGGACCCCCGTGAATACGTCCTTGACGTGTCGACTCATTTGTCGACCCATGAAACCGACACTCCACCCAGAGTGCGCCGACACCGGCGCTCAGCATGCCCGTAGCCCTGAAAGCGTGGGCAGCGTTCAATGAGCACACCCAAGCCGCGCGCTGCCGAGGCCCGAACCGTTTCCGGCGGCGTTCGCACACCGTTGCATCTGGTTCGGCCTCCGACAGAACATGCCCAGGCCCTCCGCCCGAAAGCGACAGTCAGGCCCCGGCAGCACCGAGGTCTGTCCGGGGCCGCCTGGGCGAGGCAGTACCGTGCGAAGCTCCGACTGACCGATGCCAGCGTGATCCTCCTTGCCGTCGCAGTGGCCTTCCTGGTCCAACTGGTGCGGGACAGTTCGCTGCCAAGCGTGGCCGGCAGTCCCTTGGGCTCCTGGGCCGTATGCCTGATTGTCGCCGCCACCTGGATCGTCACCCTGTCGATATTCCGCACCCGTGATGCCAGAGTCGTCGGGGTTGGAGCCACGGAGTACAAAGTCGTCACCAACGCCAGCGCACTGGCGTTCGGCATGTTGGCCATCGCCTTCCTCCTGCTCAACGTGGACGCAGCCAGACCCTATTTCGTGCTGGCCCTCCCGCTCGGAGTAGCCGGCCTGCTTGTGGAACGCTGGTTATGGCGCAAGTGGCTTATCCGTCAGCGCCGCTACGGGCATTATCTCGCTCGGGCCCTCGTGGTGGGCGGCCGTGACGACGTTGAATACGTCGTTCGGCAAATCGATGAAAAGTCCGGAGCCGCCTATCACGTCGTTGGTGCGGTGCTGGAGGATGGCGGCACCATTCCCGTCTCATCCGACGGTCGCCTCGTTCCCGTCGTGGCAGACTTCGCCCACGTTGCCGGAGCTGCGGAGTCGCTCGACGTCGATGCCGTGATCGTGGCCGGGCAGCCGAGCTCTGACAACGACTTCATCCGAACCCTGGCCTGGAACCTCGAGAAAACGAACGCAGACCTCGTGCTCTCCAGCCGACTCACCGATGTCGCCGGCCCACGCATCCATTTCAGGCCGGTGGAGGGTCTGCCGCTGATCCACGTCGAAATACCGCATTACGTCGGCGTGAAGCACGTCCTGAAGCGAAGCCTCGACATCGTCGCTGCGGCCATCGGAATCGTGCTACTTATTCCCCTCTTGACCGTCACCGCCATCTTGATCAAGAAGGACAGTCCTGGTCCCATCCTGTTCCGTCAGGTGCGGTGCGGTCTTAACGGCGACACGTTCAACATGCTGAAGTTCCGCTCCATGGTCCAGACCGCGGAAGACGACCTCGCAACCCTCCTCGACAAGAACGAGGCGTGCGGAGTCCTGTTCAAGATTCGGAACGACCCTCGGATCACCCGCTTCGGCCGGTTCATCCGTAAATACTCCATCGACGAACTCCCCCAGTTGTGGAACGTCCTGGTGGGAGACATGAGCCTGGTGGGTCCGCGGCCGCCGCTCCCCGCCGAAGTCGAAGGCTACGAGACCCACGTGCACCGCCGGCTCTACATCAAGCCCGGCGTGACCGGAATGTGGCAGATCAACGGCCGTTCGAACCTCAGCTGGGAAGACAGCGTGCGCCTCGACCTCTACTACGTCGAGAACTGGTCGTTGACGGGCGACCTGATGATCATCTGGCGAACATTCAAGACAGTGGCTCGACCCGTGGGCGCGTACTGATGCGCAAAAAGACGGAACGGAGAATGCACGTGGAGAATCTGCGAATTGGCTATGCAGGTGGCGCATTTGATCTTTTCCACATCGGGCACCTCAACATCCTCAAACACGCCAGAAGCCAGTGCGATTATCTGATCGCGGGCGTGGTCACCGACGAGGTGTTGGAGCTCACTAAAGGCAAGGCCCCGATCATTCCATTCGCCGAGCGGATCGAGATCGTTCGCAACATCTCCTTCGTCGACGAAGCGGTGCCAGAGGACGTCATAGACAAGCTGGACGCATGGCGAGCGAAGCCGTTCGATGTCTATTTCAAGGGCGACGACTGGAAAGGTACCGAGCGTGCCCGCCGGCTGGAAGTGGAATTCGCACATATCGGCGTGGAGGTTGCGTACTTTCCATACACGATTGCAACCTCCAGCACGCTGCTCCGTCGGGCGTTGGAGGAACTGACCGAACGAGCCTGAGCAGGAGAACCGGCGGCCAAAGCGGCCGCGCGGGAGCCGCAGCTCGCGCGCTCTGCCAAACGCTGAGAACCACTCAGTAGAGAGATTCCATTAGGCGGACCCGGTTCATCGTGAGAATATCTCACAAACACACAATGCTCCTCGACGATAGGCACGGATACCCCGAAGCCCCTCAAAGAAATAACCTCGGAGATCGAAACACGTACTGCCGCATGGAGTACTGCCTGTCCGCGGCTAGGAGAAACATGTTCAACGCCAGACAACCACACAGAGAATCACTGGGCGCGCAGCACAGATCCCAGAAAAGAAAGGTTCTCTTTGCCGTAGCGGCGGCTTCCCTCGCCTCCGTGGTCGGCGGGGGACTCAGCGGAACTGCCGCTCAAGCGGCGACGACCTTTGCAATGAATGGCGATTTCTCAGCAGGCACGACGGGCTGGGAAGGTGGGCGGAACACCAGCATTGCACCGAGTGCGAATGGCCGGAACGGGAGTGACGGCGTTCGCATGACCAACAATTCCGGTTCCACCGCAACGGTGACGCTCAACGATCGAGTGAACTCGGCATCCTCCCTGGTCGCCGGCCACACCTACCAGGCCACTGCCTGGGTTCGGGCAGAAAAGGCCGGACAGCCCGTCATCCTGCGGCTGCTCGAAGAAGACTCCGCCTTCAACGTCGTCGCCAGCAAACAGACCTACCAGCGGCGCGGGGACACCGCCTGGAAGCAAATCACCACGTCGTACACCGCCACGCGGACGTCAACCTCTCTCGACGTGAATCTCGTCGGCTCCAGTCTGGCCCCGGGAAACGCACTCGTCATCGACGATGTGACCCTGATCGACACCACCGCGGCCCCAGCCCCGGTCGCCGCGACTGCCCTTGCGCCGGTGACCACCCCCGTTGGCTGGAACCTGGCCTGGGCCGATGAGTTCAACGGAACCAAGATCGACCGCACCTCCTGGAACGTTGACAACAACTCGACCTACGGCGACGGAAACAACGAGCTCGCTTGTCTGCTGGATCGGCCCGAGAACGTCAAGGTCTCCGGCGGCGTGCTGACCATCACAGCCCGCAAAGAAGCCACTCCGATCACGTGCAAGAACAACGACACGCGCTTCCCCAACGGTCGCACGTACACCTCCGGCATGCTGACCACCAACAACAAGGTGGACTTCGAATACGGCCGCTTCGAGATCAGCGCCAAGACGCCGCTTGCCCAGGGCACCTCCAAGGGTTTGTGGCCGGCATTCTGGATGCGACCGACAACCGGTGGAATCGGTGAACTCGACATCCTCGAGGCCATCGGCACCGCGAAGGGTGACGCCTTCAGTGCCAACCACGTCGTCCAAACCATCCACTACGACTACGTAGGGACCCATGCCAAGCAGGGCACCGGTTACGACCTCCCGGTCGGCACCACCGCGGACGGATTCCACAACTACGCTGTCGAGTGGGAGCCGGGCTCCATCACCTGGTTCGTCGATGGGGTGAAGACCTATGAGCGCAATCTCTCCACGACCTCATGGCTCGACCAGGCCTTCGTTGACACGTTCTACTTGCGGCTGAACATGGCCGTCGGTGGCAACTGGCCCGGTTCGCCCACCGCAGACACCGTGTTCCCGGCGGCGTACAAGGTCGACTACGTGCGAGTTTTCCAGCGCTGATTCCAGCGGTTGAGGGTCCAACACGCTCAGCCCCACCGGACACTTGTGCCCGGCGGGGCTGAGGCTCGTCAGACCCCCGATTCGACGGATCTCATCGCTCGCACCGCTTCACATCGCTTGGCGAGCCGACGCATCAGGATGCGCCGGTCCCAGGCCGGCAGCAGCGCGATCGCGCACTCCAGGCGAACGGCGAAGTCGGCTAGGGTTTGCTCGAATTCCTCGGGGCCGATGGCAGAGTTGAAACCGAGGCTGACCAACCGGGTGAACGATCGCCCAAGCAACAGTGCACTCAGCCCACCGAACGCCTCCGCAACAATCGGGTCGGTCCACGATCCGTGCCTCCACTCCAGCGAGGAGGTCACCTGATCTGGATGTACCCGGTAGAGCAGTGTCGGCAATGCAAGCCGCCGGATGCCGATCCCTTCGATGGCCAGTCGCAGCCACAGATCGTAGTCCTCCGCCGGCACCTGCCGGTACCCACCGACCCGAACGAGAGCGTCCCTGGAAGCGAAAAGGGTCGGATGCGACACGGGATTCGTCATCAGCAGGTGGTACGGAAACGCACGGGCGCTGATGGGTAGGGGAGCCGCGGGGCTCACGCGTGCGCTGTCCGGTCGCCACTCGAGAACCGTCGTGAAGTTCACCGCGGCACCCCGGCTGATATTCCGCCGCTGGTAGCCGAACCGACCGGGCAGGGTGACGTCGTCAGCATCCATCCGCGCAATGAATTGGCTGTCCGTGCGCTCTATGAGCGTGTTGAGGGCAGTCGAGATACCCCCCGATGCGGGCGAAGTGATCACGCGGACGGTCGGGCATTCGAGTGAGTGCAGAATGAACGGAGTGGAGTCGGTGCTTCCATCATCGAGAATGACAATCTCGGCGTCCTTGGGCAACGCCCTCTTCGTGGACGAAACCGCCCGGGCTATCGTATCCTCGCCGTTCCGCACCGGCAGGATCACGCTCAACCGTGGCATCGGGCCGGTCCTTATAGTCCACGGCCGCGTCGGTTGACCGCGCTCACCAGCGTGCTGGCAGGCACGAGCCGCGCCGCAATCGCCATTGCGGCGTAGGCACGCAACTGCGATCGATCATGCCGGATGGTTCGTCGTGCCCACCGGAGAGCCTCGTCACGTTTGCCAAGGGCTGCGAGTGCGAACGCGATTTGTCCCTCTATTCGGGCGGAACCGACAGCGCTGTGCGTAAACTCCGGATGCTTGTTGAGCAGGTAGGTGAGGCCGTCGGCAATGCCGCGCCACTTACCGTCGAAGAACGAGGTGCGATTCCAGTGCACGATGATCAAGGGCTCCGGCAACGCCAGGATGTGCCCGATCCGCGCTGCGCGAAGAAGAAAATCGTAGTCTTCACCGTAGGACGCAGGCAGCTCTTCGTCGACCAACCCGATCCGCTCCACGACGTCGGACCGTCGCATCAGGAACGAGGATGGGTGGATCTCCGTTGTGCGAGAACGGATGAGGTCAGCGAACTCCGTGCGACGGGGCGGTACCCGGTCGAGCATCCGACCAGAGGTTTCGATTCGAATGCCGGTCGCAACGAGGACCGCACTGGGGTCACCCTTCCACACCTCGATCTGCTTGTGGAGTTTCGCGGGCAGCCATTCGTCATCGTCGTCGCAGAAGGCAATGAGATCGCCCGTGGCAGCTTGTATCCCGGTATTCCGGGCGCCGGCAAGTCCCGGTGTTCGGGTGTTCGGCACGGTGTGGACCTGTCGGCGCACGGCAGGGACGTCGATGTCATCGAGCGGATCCACCGCCGTTTGGTCGAAGACGATCGTGACGGTGATATCGCCGGGGTAATCCTGGCCGAGGATTGAACGCACCGCCGACCGCAGAAGCTCGGGCCGTCCCCGCGTTGCGACGATGACACTCACGCTTGGAACCCGAACGCTTTCCGCCATCGACATTGCGTCCCGCCTCCATGGATCGTGTGAAAAAAGCGCCACTCTACTTAGCCAGTGATGTCGCCTTGGGTTGCAGCGCGGCCGACTCGGCCTCGTCTCCGGGGCGAAGAGCCACAGCTGCGGCCAGCATCGCCACCATGAGTCCTGACGCCATAGTGCCGTAGTACAGCGATTCCACAAGGGTGAGGAGCAGCACGGTGTTGCAGGCCAGGCCGACTGGGTCGCGCTCCCGGATCGATCGCACGTATGCCCACACCAGCCATCCCATGAAGAGTGCTACTGCGGGAATTCCATGGGAGAACATCACCATCCAGAACTGGCCCTGGGTGCCGACCGACGGTGCGCCGGGAGTTTCAGAGGGCCGAGGTGCCCCATAGCCAAAGATCGGTTGTTCCAGTGTCCTGTCGATCGCCTCGACGTAGAGGTCAGCGCGGTCCTCGGTGGACGAGCTTACTTCGACGCGTTCGCTGAGCCTCTCACCTGCCGGAAGGGTTGCCCAGGCGCCCGCCGCAACCGCGGCGAGCACCGCGAGCGCGAGAATGGCGCGCACGTTACCTCGTACGACGGAACGCATGAGAATGTAGGCCAGAGCCACGCCCAGTCCCAGGAACATGCCCCGGTTCAATGTGAGGAAGGCTGGCACGAAGGACAGCGGAATCACAGGTAGCAACCACCAGAATCGGCCCTCCCGCCGCACCAGGACCAGGTATGCGATCACCAGCGGCAGAAGCACCGAGTACGCGTTACCCCAACCATTGGTGTAAAGGAACGGTGCGCTGGGGCGCGGATCCAGCGGGTTCCACGAGTCTGGGTTGTACTGGGTCGCTCGGCGCACGACCATTTCCTGAACGAGCTCGTTCGAGGTCAGCCACGTCGGTAGCACCGCACCGAGCGGCGTCTGGATGGAGAACAGCGGCCAGAGCACCCCAAGGTATCCGCCAGCCACAACGATCAGCCAGAAAATTGTGAGGACGCCCAGCACATACCGCGCTGTAAGGGTGGTGCGGGCGTTGTACACGTAAAGGAACGCCACGGTCACGGTGAGGTAGAGCAGCGCTCGGTAGAGGAACCCGAGCAGGCGTCCATCGCTGTCTACACCGATGACAGAGCAGCCCATCCAGAGCAGGAAGAGCAGCCAGATACCGAAACCGCGAGGGGCCTGGATCTTTCCATGCCGGCGAAGGAATAGAAGCATTATCCCGGCGAGGGGAATCCAGACGACCTCGCCTGGCCCGAGCACCCACCAGAGCGGGAACAGAACGAACATTGCCGTCAGCGGCCAGCGAGGCAGTTCGCGAGATGCCATCCGCCCCTGAGCGGCCGCGACTTTGTCGCCCCAGCCGGGTGCCCTGCGTCGCTGGCCGTGGGCTAGCACCGAACGCATCGGTCCACCCTCCTACTGGGGGATTCTCTCAAAGGTGAGGACCCATCACTTCGTGTGTATATCACAGTACTATGCCTCCACTCGGGCCAACCGGCTCGGTTTCGGCAAGCGTTGGGTGTGGAGAGTATGTCGCAACAATCAGATGCCGCAACCCTGGGCTTGGAATACTACGGTTTCGTACTGCGACGCCAGTGGCTTGTGGTCCTGGCGGGAATTGTGCTCGGCGGCCTCGTCGCCCTGGTCATCTTCACCGTGTCGCCACCACCGGTGAAGGCCACGGCCATCGTCAACATCAGCGTGATCTCCACAGACCCGTTCAACACAACCAAGCAAGCATCCAGTCTCCTCGACGGCACAACTGAGACACAGATCGCAACGTCGTACACCGTTGCAAACGATGCCGCCAAAAAAATAGGCCCCAACACGACGGCTGACGAGGTGCGGCGTCACCTGACCGTGGACTCGGTCACGGGCGCGTCCATTGTGCACATCGCCTACGCCGCGCCGACGAGCGCCGAAGCCAGAACAGGTGCTGATGCCGTTGCCGAGTCCTACCTCGAATACCGGACCTCGAGGGCCCAGGCCAAGCTCGACTCCATCCTGTTGGGCGTGGAGGCGCGCAGCACTGTTCTCGGCGAGCAAGTGACCGATGCCAACTCCCGGATCAGTGAAGCCGAAGCCGGCACCCTGGCAGCGAATCAGGCAACAAGCGACCGAGACCTCGCCACTATCGAGCTGAATGCCGTCCTGGCCCAGAGGGGCGCCCTCGACCAGGTCGATACCTCAGGTGGAGAGGTGATCACCGAGGCCGCCCGCAATGACATCGCCGTGCAGTCGAGGCTCCTTTTGTTACTCATCGGCTTCCTGGCTGGCGGTCTGCTCGGCGTCGTAGCCGCATTCGTGGTCAACCGTTTTGATCACCGGATGCGAAACGCCGACGAGGTGCGCAGGTCCACAGACGGCCCAGTGCTGGCCGACGTCCAATCCGTTGAGGCGACGATCCCGCAGGATGAGGCCACGCTCGAGTTGCTTCGTGCCGCGCGCGAACGCATCTTCGCTGACCTGCAGCAGGACGCCCAGGTCATTGCCGTAGTCGATGACACGCCTGCTGAGCAGCTCTCAGACGTCCCGGTGAACCTCGCACTGGTCACGGCCACCGGAGGGGTGCCGACCACTCTGGTCCTGCCCAACGCATCGACCGGCCTCAAACGGGCTCTGCGCGCAAGCCTCGACCTGACCGCTCCGATCCCGGAGACGAACGGCGAGGTCTACCAATCCGGTCGGGTCCGGGAACTGACGGTCTCGTTCCCTTCTGGCACCCGGCCCGCCATTGGGCCGCGTCGTTCCGGTGAACTGCACTTCGTCGTCATCGGGAGAAGCGCATCCCAGTCGACCGCACTCGCCGCCCTGCGGCTCTCCGACGCACTGGTCCTCGTGGCGGTGAAACATCGGACCCGCGCCGACGACGCCGAGCAGATCATCGACGAGGCGTCGCGGCTCGCCATCAACTTCCTGGGCACCATCGTCGTACCGCCCAACCGGACGGTGCACACGACAGAGGTGCATCCGGAGGGAGCCAGGCGATCGGCGGTCAGGTCCGAAGCCAGGGGGTTCGAGGCCGAAACCCTGTTTCCGGTGGCCAAGCCATGACCTCCACCGCGTTCGACCACGTTCGGGTAATCGACGTGCCGGTGAACCGGCTCACCGGAGATCAGGTCGTTGAGACCATCATGGCGTGGACCACCCTTTCCGGCTGCCGAGTAGCGGTCGGCGTCAACGCTATGGTCTGCAACCTGGCAGCCACTGACGCAACATTCCGGAAGGTGCTCATGCAGGCGGACCTGCGATACGCCGATGGCCAATCGATCGTCTGGGCGTCTCGACTGCTGGGCGGCGGCCTGCCCGAGCGTGTCGCCACCACAGACCTCATTGATCCGCTCGCGGCGGTCTCGGCGCAGCGTGGCAAGCGCATATTCCTCTACGGCAGCAAGCCTGGCGTGGCGGAACGCGCCGCGACACGTCTGCGGCAAGCCGCTCCCGGACTGGTCATAGACGGGCGCGACGGTTACACGGCGGCCGGTGGGATGCCGCGCCTCATCGAGGATATCAACGCGTTCGCGCCCGACATCCTTCTCGTCGGTCTGGGTGACCCGATGCAGCAGCACTGGATCGAGGCGCACCGGAATCAGCTGAACGTTCCTGTGATCCTGACGTGCGGCGGTCTCTTCGACTGGGCGAGTGGCGACAACCGGCGGGCGCCACAGTGGATGATCGCTGCGGGCCTGGAATGGCTGTGGCGCCTGATGCTCGAACCACGGCGACTCGGCTCCCGATATCTCATCGGCAACCCGGTCTTTCTCTCCCGGCTCGCGCGGCAGCTCCTGCGGAGCAGGGCACGGACCACGCTCTCGTGAGCGGAGCGAACGTAGGGGTAGTTGACACCAGCCCACGCAAACTAGCGCGCGAAGGGGCGGCGAGTTTCCTGGGTGCAGCAATTAGCGCCATCATGGGCTTTGTTCTGATCGTGGTGTTGGCTCGCGTCCTCGGCGATGCCGGGTCTGGGGTGGTCTTGCAGGCAGTGGCAGTCTTCACGATCGTGTTGAGCCTCGCCCGCGCAGGCATGGACTCGGTTGCGGTGTGGATCATGCCCCGCCTGAGCGCTCACGATCCGTCCCGGATTCGTGGGACCCTCGCCATGATGTTCCTGATTACGGCCGTGTGTGCAACCGTGTTCGCAGTCGCCACCGTTGCGCTGGCTCCGAGTTTCGCCCTCTCAGGAGATCGTCACGCCACCGATGTTGCCCGGGCGGTCGCAGCAGCGGGTTGGTTTCTACCGGTAGGAGCATTGTTGCTCCTGGCGCTGGCCGCGACCCGGGGGCTGGGGGGAATCCTCCCCTACGTCAGCGTGGGCAGCATCGGCCTCCCGATCCTCCGCCCGATTACCGTTTGGTTCGTGGCGATCGCCGGCGGGTCCCTGGTTGCGGTGACGGTGGCCTGGGCCGCACCGGTGGTCATCGCGCTCATCGCGGCTCTCATCGTGTTGCGCTTTCAGGTGAACCGCCACGAGAGGATCGCGAACGCACGAGGAGCCTGGCGCGTCGATCCGGCCCTCCGGAAGAGCGTCGTGACCTACGCTCTTCCCCGCACGTTGTCCGCCGGATTGGAACAGTCGATCATCTGGCTGGGCATCATCATCGTCGGATTCCTGGCTGGATCTGCCTCCGCCGGCATCTACGGCGGTGCCAGCCGATTCGTGGCAGCGGGCCTCATCGTCGACACGGCACTTCGGATGGTGGTGTCAACTAAGTTCAGCGCCCTCCTTTATGCGAAGAAATTCACCGAAGTTGAGAATCTCTATCGAACCGCAGCCATCTGGCTCGTGTTGTTCAGCACCCCGGTCTATCTGCTGCTCGCCGTGTTCGCACCCGTGGTGCTGCGCTTGCTTGGACCTGGTTTCGACCAGGGTTCGGTGGCGCTCGTGATTCTCTGTGTTGGCGCCATCCTGACGTTGACCGCCGGCAACATTCATTCGGTGTTGCTCATGAGCGGCCGCAGTGGCTGGGCAGCGTTCAACAAAGTCGTCGTTCTCGTGGTCAACGTGGTGGGCAACCTGATCCTCATTCCACTGATCGGCATCAATGGCGCCGCGATTTCGTGGGCTTTGAGCATGTTGATTGACGCCCTGCTGGCGGCCATCGAGGTGCGACGTTTTATCGGCATCCGGATCTGGGCTCCCACGATCGCGTACGCGCTCGCCGTGCCTCTCATCGCGTACGGGGTCCCCGCACTTACTTTGCGGCTGACGCTCGGGGACACGATACTGGCCCTGACACTCACCCTGGCGATCGGCACCGCCATCTTCCTCGCCTGGTGCGCGCTCGACCGCAAGCGCCTGAACCTGCAGGACCTCGCCACGTTGACCCGGCGCTCGTAGCGATTCGAAATTACAGCCCAGAGGGGGTTAGGGATCTCGAACAGTGGGCTATCCTAAGCGGCAAACCCTGACATATTCTCAGCTACGATGCCCTGCAGACAACCTCCGCCGGTATCCCGATACAGGAGATCGCTCGTGAAACGGATTCTGACGACGCCGTCCCGATGTGGGCAGCGAACCCCCGAGGCACCAACAGTGCATCTCAAGGGCAGTGGTCAGACGGCGTGATGACGCAGCCAGACGAAACACACGAAGCTCCCACTCGGCGTCGGGCTCCGGGCAAACGAACACTCGCGATTGCGACCGCGGCGGTGGCCGCTCTTGCACTCAGCGCCTCCACCTACCTGTCCTGGCCGGGATCATCTCAGGAGAACTCGGCAGGAGGTGAGGCCGCAGCGGGCGGAACCCGTTCATCGAGTGGAACCGTGGCGGTCGGACCACAACCTGATCCCGCACCCGACGAGGCACCCGGCTTGGCGAATAAGCCCGACGTGCCCACACCGCTGCCGCCCGAACAGGCGAAGGCCGCAGTCAAGAAGTTCCTCGACTCCTCCGTCGCGGTGGATCCGGCAGCTCCCGGTTCAGGCGACGATCTGACCGCCGCGGCGTCGGGGGCGATCCTCGCAGAGGCCCAGAACGACACCCAGGAGCTGGAAGCCAACGGGTGGACGCGTGAGGGGTCCGCATCTGTCGAGGCACTGATCGTTGTCAGCTCGGACACAGCGGTCGACCCCGCCACGGTCGTCGCGCAGGCCTGCGTCGACTCCAGCAAGGTCAGGACTCTGGACCACGACGGGAAACCAGTCGGGAACTCTGGCAGCACTGTGCAGCGCGCACTGAATATTTACACCCTGCAGTACGTCTCCGGCGCCTGGAAAGTCGTCGCCCGAACTTTTCCGGACGACCCGGCCTGTTGAGCCAGTTGCCCCCAACCTCCACCCTGCCGGATGGAATCCCAGAAGGAGTTTCCCGTGTCATTCAATCGGAAGATACTTCGCCCGATGCTCATCAGCATCTACGCGGCCCTGTCTGCTGCAGCGTTGTCCGTCGGAGGCTTCACACCTCCGGCCTCTGCCGTTGCAACCCCCATCCCCGCACCGGATGGCAGGTCCGCAGTCACGGCAGCGGCGTCGTGCTGGGAAATCAAACAGCTCAACCCGTCGGCGCCGAGCGGCACGTACTGGTTGGTGACGCCCGAACTCAGCGCGCCCGACCAGTTCTACTGCGACCAGACGACCACCGGAGGCGGCTGGGTACTGGTGGGACGCGGGCGTGAAGGCTGGTCCGACACCGCCGAGGGCCGCGGGACCCCGGCAGAGGTTGCCGGCATAATTACCGGCACCGCCGCCTTCTCCCCTCGCCAGCTCTCGACGAAGGTCATCACGGGTCTCGTGAATGGCAGGTCCATCAGCTCAGTGGGTAAGAACATCATGCTTCGACGCGCCACCAACACCTCGGGGACCTCCTGGCAGGACTCCACCTTCAGCTACTCATCGCCCCGCAACGAATGGGCGTGGGCCTTCAACAACGAGCAGCGTGTCAGCTCCTGGACCATCGGATCGGTCAGCGGCACGGGCGGATACACCAGCTCGTTCGGTTCGGGAACCGGTTTGAACAGAATCGAAACCATTGCAGATGCCAGCCACGGCAAATGGATGAATGGTTTCGGCTACGGCTCATCGACAACGGGTTCGACGGATTCCTCCAGCTACGTGTGGTCACCTTCCTCGACCTCCGGTTACGCACGGCCCTTCACCCAGGTCTTCATTCGCCCGCAGTTCCGCAGTTCCGAGGTCTTCACCGCCATACCGGATTCCGGAACGTCGAAACGGGAAATCGCACCCGTCGCCGAGAGCTTCGCGCTCCCGACTGTGTGGGGCGTGGCGGGCCTCGGCGCCGGTCCCTCATCGAAGGAGGGAAGCAACGAGGTTTCGGCCTTCGCAGAGGGCAACGGCGTCGTCTACGTCGGTGGGAACTTCACCCGTGTGCAGCGCTCCTCAAACGGCTCCGGACAGGTCGCGCAGTCCTACCTGGCCGCGTTCAACGTTCGCACCGGCGAGTGGATCTCCACCTTCCGGCCGACCTTCGACAACCAGGTCAAGTCACTCGCCGTCCTTCCCGACGGGCGAGTCGCCGCCGGAGGCTATTTCGCCAGTGTCAACGGAAGATCGGCCCCCGGCTTCGTCGTCCTCGATCCGTCGACGGGCGCGACAGACACCACCTTCACCACCCGAGTCGTGAACGCGCTGACCGGCCGTGTTCCCGTTGTGCGGAGCCTGGACGTTCAGGGCAGCTGGCTGTACCTCGGCGGCGAGTTCACTCACCTCGCGAGCGGGTCCACCCAGTTGTACGCCAGGTCGGCAGGTCGGGTGTCGGTGACCAACGGAACGCCTGCGAACTGGAATCCAGAGTTCAACGGCTCGGTCGTGTCGCTTGACGCTTCCAGCCGGGGTGACCGGGTTTACTACGCCGGCTACTTCACGACATCTCGCGGGACCAGCGCCGCCAAGGGTGCCGCCATCACCACAGACACGGCATCGGTCGTGCCCTGGACGATCAACTTCGCCAACGCCACCGCCAATTACCAACAGGCCGTCAAGGAGGTCGGCAACAGGGTGTGGATCGGCGGAGCCCAGCACATGCTCTTCAGCTACGATCGCGCGAACATGGCAGAGCTGAGCACCAACATCACCAAGTCGGGCGGCGACTTCCAGGCGATCTCCTCCGATGGCACGACCGTGTACGGCGGATGCCACTGCTTCCAAGCGGTATACGTGGGAGCCAAGACCTGGTCAAACGTTGGGACGGCCTGGACGCAAGCCGCGAAGATCAACTCACTCGGCGGGTGGGACAGCGCAACCGGTGCGTTCAAGGCGCAGTTCAGCCCCACCGTGAGCCAGCGCGCCGGCGCCGGCGCCTGGGCCCTCTTCAACGATTCGACCGGTGTCACCTGGGCCGGCGGCGACTACAGCGCCTCCACCAGGTCGGGATGGGTCAAGCAGTGGTCCGGAGGATTCGTGCGATTCACTCCGAACGATGCCACGGCACCGACGGCGCCGTCCGCTCTGACTGCGTCCGCGGGAAGTACCGGGGTGACCCTGAACTGGGCCGGATCCACTGACAACCGGGGAAGTCTGACCTACGAGGTGATCCGATACGACCGGGTGGTCGCGGCCACAACAAGCCGAACGGTGACCCTGCCGTCCGCTCCGTCGACAACGAAGTATTTCGTGCGCGCGACTGACCCCAGTGGCAACCGATCCGCGAGCACCGCGGCTGTGACCGCCGGAACTGCGACAACACCCCCACCACCGCCACCGCCCGCGGCAAGCGGCACGCTGGTCGCGACCGGGTCGACGTGGTCGTACTACTTCAGCGGCACCGCTCCCACCGGTAACTGGAACACGACCGGATTCGACTCGTCGGGCTGGACCACCGGTGCGGCACCGCTGGGATGGGGCCAGTCCCAATTGGGAACGACGCTGACCGCGCCCGATCCCAAGCCGGTCACGTCGTACTACCGTAAGTCGATCACCATCGCCGACGCGTCAACGGTCGCCTCGGTCATCCTCTCCGCCCGAGCCGACGATGGCATCGTTGTCTACGTCAACGGCGTGGAGGTTCTCCGCAGGAACATCGATGCCGGCGCGGTGACGTCAACGACCTACGCCAACACGGCCGTGTCCGCATCGACCGCAGTGGCCAATCCGATCAGCGTTACCGTTCCTGGTTCCGCCTTTGTCTCCGGCACCAATACCATCACAGCGGAGGTTCACTCGAACTACCGGTCAACGTCGAGCCACAGCTTTGAACTGTCAGCGGTGATTCCATGAGTCGTGCGGAGTACACAGGAGGAATGGACGCAAGGACGCCAGCACACCGATATCGGGAAGCGCTCACAGGGCTCAACAGTGCTCAAAAGCCCGGTAACGGCGTGCCTGCTTACACCCGCTGGGTGAACCGGCGCCTCGGTCGGTACGCGGCGGCGGCAGCGTACGTTCTTCATTGGACTCCGAACGCCGTCACGGCTCTCAGCGCCGCCTTCTCCCTTGCGGCGATCGTGCTTCTGATTTGGGTCGGCCCCCAGCTCTGGGTGGGCGTTGCCATTGCGGCTTTGCTTGCGACGGGGTACCTCCTTGATTCTGCCGACGGCCAGGTAGCACGCCTCCAGGGCAGCGGCAGCCCCGCCGGTGAGTGGCTTGACCATGTGGTGGACGCCCTGCGAACCCCGGCCATCCACCTGGCGGTGCTCGTGGGGTATTGGAACCAGGAGCAGCCGCCCTGGCTTCTTGCCGTGGCGCTGGCCTACTGTCTCGTCAGCGTTGTTGAGTTCATGAGTCAGATCCTCGCCGAACAACTGGCCAAACGACACTCGGCACCGACCCCCGAAGCCGGCGTGGCGAGGTCGTTCCTGCTGCTGCCCACCGATACAGGAACCTTTTGCTGGATCTTCCTGGTGTGGGGAATCCCGCCTCTTTTCGTTCTGGCCTATACCGCGATGTTCGCCATGAACCTGGTGCACACGGTGATCTCGATGCGGCGGAAATACGTCAAATTGAGGATTGCCGGAGAGCTGGCACGCGTCGGGGCACACACAGTCGCGCCCTCCCCCTGATCCGCTACGACCTGTCCGGTGTCTGTGCTCCGCCAACACTCGTGCGTGGGGGCTATCCGATCGGAACAATCGGGCTAGCATGCGCGTGTTGCTGATTTTCCCTCATGTTTGAACGAAGACACGAGGATGATCGGCATTTGTCGACCATCCTCCCCCTGTACACCCGAAATGCAGGAGATCATCACCGTGAAAACAGCGCCCGCCTTGCCACGCCCACGCGTCCCGATGTCTGGGACGGGGAGTGATCCCCTGACGCCCAACCTGAGGTCCACCGCCCGATCCGCAGCCCGAAGATTAGGGATGCTCGCGGCAGCAGGCGTACTGCTGGCCTCGGTACTGGTGCCGGTCGGCGCCACCGCGGCGACGGCGTCCACCGACGGCCAATCCGAAGCGACCGCAGCGGCGTCGTGCTGGGAAATCAAGCAAGCCACCCCGGCGGCCCCGAGCGGCGTGTACTGGTTGAACACTCCGGCGCTGGGGACGGCCGGACAGTTCTACTGCGATCAGGACACTGACGGAGGCGGATGGGTGCTGATCGGTCGGGGCCGGGAGGGGTGGTCCCAATCCGACGAAGGGCAGGGAACCGCCGCGGACGTGCGCGGCACGGTCACCGGGCCAACGGCGTTTTCGCCCAAGCAACTTTCGGGTGGGGTGGTCGGTGCGCTTCTGAACGGCCAACCCGTCAAAGCCCAATCGGACGGCGTTCGACTGCGACGCGCCGCCAACATCAACGGCACCGCCTGGCAGGAGAGCCGATTCACGTTCTCCTCCCCGCGCGACGAGTGGACATGGATGTTCGACAACGAGCAGCGGGTCGGATCGTGGAGGATTGGCTCAGCCGCGGGATCGGGCGGGAACACCAGCGCCTTCGGCTCCGGCACCGTGCTGGACAGGATCGAAACCGCCACCGGTTCCAGCCAGGGCTGGAAGCCCGGTTTCGGATACGGCACCGGCGCACGCGGAACCACGAATGCCACCAGCTACCTGTGGGCGCCGAGCACCACAGCAGGAAACCCTCGACCGTTCACCCAGGTGTACCTTCGTCCGAAGTTGCTGAGTTCGGTCCTGTACAGCGCCATTCCCGATACAGGCACCCTCCAGGTCACGAAGGCAGGCTCCGCGGAGAGCTTCGCCTTGCCGACCGTGTGGGGAGTGAGCGGGCTGGGAGCAGGGCCGAACACCGTTGAGGGCAGCAACGAAGTGTCCGCCTTCGCCGAAGGCAACGGTGTCGTCTACGTCGGCGGCAACTTCCTGACGGTTCAAAAGAGCGCGGCGGGCGCCAGCCAGGTGGCCCAGCCGTATCTGGCCGCCTTCGATGTGCGCACAGGCGAATGGATCTCGTCCTTTCGGCCGAGCCTCAACAAGCAGGTCAAGGCCCTGGCCGTGTTGCCGGATGGCCGACTCGCGGTCGGCGGCTACTTCACCCAGGTCAACGGACAGGCCCGCGCCGGTCTGGTGGCCCTCAACCCCACGACGGGCGCCACGGATGCCGCCTTCACCACGACGCTGATCAACAGCCTGAGCGGCGGAGTGCCGATTGTTCGCGCTTTGGACGTGCAGGACAACTGGCTCTACGTCGGCGGAGCGTTTACCCATATGACCGGTGGAACGGTCACGAATCAGGTCTATGTTCGAGCGGCGGGTCGCGTCTCGACCCCGACGGGCACGCCCGACCGCACCTGGAACCCGGAATTCAACGGCTCCGTGATTGCCCTGGATGCATCACCGAAAAAGGACCGGGTGTACTTCGCCGGCTTCTTCACCAGCTCAAAAATGACTCCTGTGCAGAAGGGTGCGGCACTCAGCGCAGTCGATACCTCCGTCATTCCGTGGACAATCGACTTCTCGAGCACCGCCAATTACCAGCAGGCAATCAAGGAAGTCGGGGAGAAGGTGTGGATCGGCGGATCGGAGCACATGCTCTATAGCTACGATCGCGCGAACATGGCAGAGCTGAGCACCAACATCACCAAGTCGGGCGGCGACTTCCAGGCGATCTCCTCCGATGGCACGACCGTGTACGCCGGATGCCATTGCTTCTACACGAACTACGCCGGAGCCAGACGGTGGCCTTCGGTCGGCACGAACTGGACCCAGGCCACGAAGATCAGTAGCGCCGGCGCCTGGGACAACGTGACCGGCAAGCCCGTTACCGCGTTCAGTCCGATGGTCAGCCAGCGGGCCGGAGCGGGAGCCTGGGCACTGTTCAACGATTCCACGGGCGTCACCTGGTTCGGTGGTGACTACTCAGCATCAGTCAGGTCGAACTTCGCGAAGCAGTGGTCCGGCGGTTTCGTCCGATTCGCCCATAACGATACGCAGGCCCCGAGCACCCCCTCCGGCCTCTCGGTTACCCCGTCAACGTCTGGCGACGTGCTGAAGTGGAGCGGCTCCACCGACAACCGCGGCTCGGTGTCATACCAGGTCCTGCGCAATGACCGTGCTGTGGCCACCACAACGACCACGACCACAACGCTGCCGGCAGCGGAGAGCGGAACGAAGTACTTCGTTCGAGCAGTCGACAGGGCCGGGAACAGGTCGGCAAGTACGCCAGCAATGGTAGTCGCCGCACCATCGGTGCCAGAGCCGCAGCCGGTCACGACAACCCTGGTCAGAACGGGTTCGACATGGTCCTACTCCTTCGGCGCGACGGCACCTGCGGCCGGTTGGCAGGCACCGGGGTATGACTCCTCCAGTTGGTCGGCCGGTGCGGCGCCGCTGGGTTGGGGGCACTCCCAGTTGGGAACGGTGCTGACCGCGCCAGACCCCAAACCACTCACGTCTTACTACCGGAACTCATTCGAGGTCGTCGATGCGACGAAGGTCGCGTCGGTGACGCTGACCACACGGGCTGACGACGGCATCGTGGTCTACGTCAATGGCGCGGAGGTGCTGCGGAGGAACATCGACGCCGGCACGGTGACCTCGACGACCTACGCCAACGCCGCGGTGTCCGCGTCCACTGCGGTCGCGAATCCCGTGACGGTGAGCGTCCCTGGATCTGCATTCACGACCGGGACTAACGTCATTGCGGTGGAGGTGCACTCCAACTACCGGTCCACGCCCAGCCACAGCTTCGAACTCTCCGCCGTGAGTCAGTAGTGATTCCGACAGGTCGGTGAGCTGCTGATCTGAGCGACCGGGGGCGATCTGCCTCCGGACGCTCAGGTGTAATGCACCGGCCGATCTCCAGCGCACTTGTCGCTGCGGGCGAGGGGTGTTCAGGACATGAATCTGGTGCCGCACTCACGGGATCACGAAGGGGTGAATCAGTGGCGGCTACAGCTCCGCCTCGGTCGGTGCGAACGTGTCGCAACTGCGGGCGCCGGCGCCGAAACCGGTCTGGAACCATCGCTGGCGCTGCTCGCTGGAGCCGTGGGTCCACGCCTCCGGATTGACCTGGCCCTGCATCGACTCCTGGATGCGGTCGTCGCCGACCGCGGATGCCGCGCTGAGCGCATCCTGAATCTGTGTCTGCGTGATCGGCTTCAAGAAGGGCACTCCGTCGGCGTCGCGGGTGTCTGAGGCAGCACCGGCCCACGCGCCGGCGAAACAGTCGGCCTGCAGCTCGACCCACACCGCGTTGGAGCCGGCCCCGGTCTGGCCGTCCTTTGAGGACTCGAGGGTTCCTTCCAGGTTCTGGATATGGTGACCCCATTCGTGCGCCACGACGTACATTTCGGCGAGCGGACCGCCCGAGGAACCGAAGCGGGTGCGCAGATCGCCGAAGAACGCGGTGTCGATGTAGATGGTCGCGTCCGGCGGGCAATAGAACGGCCCGGTGGCGCTGGTCGCCCCGCCGCACGCGGTTCCGACACTGTCGGTGAACAGCGCGACCGGCGGCGGCTGGTATTCGCCTCCCCGGACCGGCAATTCCTCGGCCCAGAACACGTCGAGGGACGCCGCCGCCCCCTTCATCCGACACTCGACGTCTTCGTTCGCCTGGGCACCGGTCGTGCACTCGGACAGGTTCGACACGCCCCCGCTGTCGGCGGGCTGCGTGCCGCCTCCGGCCAGACCGCTCAGGTCGATGCCGAGGAGCTGCGAGAGCAGGAACAGGGCGATCGCGCCGACACCGCCGCCCACGGCAATCCCCGTGTTGCGACCCCGCTTGCTGACCCGGCCGCCGCCGATGTTTGCGTCGTCGTTGAACGTCATGGGAAAAAGCTA
>JBBQDC010000045.1:0-21124 GCA_038319305.1 Actinomycetales bacterium
TCGCCGGGGGTGATGGCCCGACGGATCGTCTCGACGATTGCGACGCTGACATCCGTCGTGCTCGCGACCTGGTCCGGATCCACCCGCCAGCCCCAGCGGCGGGCGGCGAATCCGGCGAACGCCTCGCCGAGACCGTTGACCTGTGAGACGTACCCGGTGTCGCTGCGGCGCACGGCGGCGATCAGCGCATCGGCCACGGGCTCCGCGAGCGGGAAGTCCATTTCCGCGACGAAGAGAGGGAGAACATCTCCCGGATAGCTGCGCCATTTCATGCTGGTGCGGGTGCGAAGCAGGGACAACGGGTCGGCGGTGACATCCATCCCCTCAGGATGCACCCGGCGGCATCCGTCGTCGAGGAGCCCGGTGGCACCTAAACTGGAATCATGGAAATCGAGATCGGCCGCTCCAAGCGCGCTCGCCGCGTATATGCCTTCGACGACATCGCGATTGTGCCCAGCCGGCGCACCCGCGACCCGGAGGATGTGTCGGTCAGCTGGACCATCGACGCGTACCAGTTCGCGATCCCGTTCCTCGCGGCGCCGATGGATTCCGTGGTGTCCCCGAAGACGGCCATCATGATGGGCCAGCTCGGCGGAGTCGGCGTTCTGGACCTGGAGGGTCTCTGGACCCGGTACGACAACCCCGAGCCGCTTCTCGACGAGATCCGGGAGCTGCCCGCCGACCGGGCCACCGCGCGTATGCAGGAGATGTACTCCGAGCCGATCAAGCCCGAGCTGGTCACCCAGCGCCTCGCGGAGATCCGCGCGGCCGGGGTGACCGTGGCCGGCGCACTGTCGCCGCAGCGCACGCAGGAACTCTACGAGACCGTCGTCGCCGCCGGTGTCGACCTGTTCGTCATCCGCGGTACCACCGTTTCCGCCGAGCACGTCTCGCAGAACCAGGAACCCCTCAACCTCAAGAAGTTCATCTACGAGCTCGACGTGCCTGTGATCGTGGGTGGGGCGGCGACGTACACCGCGGCCCTGCACCTCATGCGCACCGGCGCGGCCGGCGTGCTCGTCGGCTTCGGCGGCGGCGCGGCCTCGACCACGCGCGCCTCCCTCGGCATCCACGCGCCCATGGCCACCGCCGTGGCCGATGTCGCCGGCGCCCGCCGCGACTACATGGACGAGTCCGGTGGACGCTACGTGCACGTCATTGCCGACGGTGGCCTCAACACCTCCGGCGACATCGTCAAGGCCATCGCCTGCGGCGCCGACGCCGTCATGCTCGGCACCGCGCTGGCCCGGGCGACGGATGCCCCCGGCGGCGGCTTCCACTGGGGCGCCGAGGTGCACCACTCGAAGCTGCCCCGCGGTAAGCGGGTCGAGGTGGGCGCCCTCGCGCCGCTCGAGACCATTCTCTACGGTCCGACTCCGATCGCCGACGGTACCGCGAACCTGGTGGGCGCCCTGCGTCGCTCGATGGCCACGACGGGCTACTCCGACCTGAAGGAATTCCAGCGCGTCGAGGTCGTTGTCGCGCCGTACCGCGTGAATTAGTTCCCGCCCGCACAGCACGGGCAGCCAGACGGTTGTCGCGCCGTAGCGAGTGAACTAGCTTCTATGTAAGCACCACACCATCCGGAATGGGAGTGAGTACATGGCAACAGGAAATTCGGCGTCGCGGTCCACGAAACTGGGTCCGGAAGAGCGGGCCGCGGCCCTCGAACGGCTGAAGGGCAAGGAGCTCGACATCCTGGTGGTCGGCGGCGGGATCGTCGGCACCGGGGCGGCTCTGGACGCGGTCACCCGCGGCCTGAGCGTGGGCATCCTCGAGGCCAGAGACTGGGCGTCGGGCACGTCGAGCCGGTCGTCCAAGCTGGTGCACGGCGGCATCCGTTATCTGGAGCAGCTTGACTTTCGGCTGGTGCGCGAGGCTCTGACCGAACGCGGGCTGCTGCTTCAGCGCATCGCCCCGCACCTGGTGAAGCCGGTGCGGTTTCTGTACCCGCTCAAGAAGCGCGTCACCGAGCGGTTCTACGTAGGGGCCGGCATGTTGCTCTACGACATCTTCTCCTACACCGGCGGGCGCGCGCCCGGCGTGCCGCACCACCGCCACCTGTCCAAGCGGCAGGTGAAGGGTCTGCTGCCGAGCCTCAACACCGACACGATCGTCGGCGGCATCACCTACTACGACGCCCAGGTCGACGACGCCCTCTACGTAGCCTCGCTGGCGCGCACCGCCTCGTTCTACGGCGCGCACGCGGCCAGCCGGGTGCGCGTCGAGGGATTCATCAAGGTCGGCGAGCGCGTGGTCGGCGTGCATGCCCACGACCTGCAGACCGGTGAGCGATTCGAGGTGCGGGCCCGGCAGGTCGTGAACGCGACCGGAGTCTGGACCGACGACACGCAGCGTATGGTCGGCGAACGCGGCACGTTCAAGGTGCGCGCGTCGAAGGGTATCCACCTGGTCGTGCCCCGCGACCGGTTCCAGTCGGCGATGGGGTTGCTGTTGCGCACCGAGAAGAGTGTGCTCTTTGTGATTCCGTGGGGCCGACACTGGCTGATCGGCACGACCGACACCGACTGGCACCTGGACAAGGCGCACCCGGCCGCGACCGCCGCCGACATCGATTACCTGCTCGAACACGTCAACGCGGTCGTGCGTGTTCCGCTCACCCGGGAGGACGTCGAGGGCGTGTACGCCGGCCTCCGCCCTCTCCTGGCCGGGGAATCCGAGAGCACGTCGAAGCTCTCACGCGAGCACCTGGTCGGTCACTCGGTGCCCGGGCTGGTCGTGATCGCCGGCGGCAAATGGACCACCTACCGTGTGATGGCGAAGGATGCGATCGACGCGGCCGTCGACGCCTTCGACGAACGGGTGCCTGCCTCCACCACGGCGGACATCCCGCTGCTCGGCGCGGAAGGCTACCAGGCCGCCTGGAACAAGCGTGGCCGGATCGCCCGGGCGTTCGGCCTGCACACCGTGCGCGTCGAGCACCTGCTGAACCGCTACGGCACCCTGACCGACGAACTGCTCGACCTGATCCGCGAGACGCCGTCGCTCGCGGACCCGCTGCCCGGGGCCGACGACTACATCGAGGCGGAGGTCGTATACGCGGCCACGCATCTGGGCGCGCTGCACCTTGAGGACGTGCTGGCCCGGCGCACCCGCATCTCGATCGAGGCCTGGGACCGCGGTGTCTCGGCGGCGCCTGTGGCCGCTCGGCTGATGGCCGGCGTGCTTGGTTGGGATGAAGCCCGGGAGCAGCGCGAGGTGGGCCACTACCTCAAGCGGGTGGCGGCGGAACGAGCGTCGCAGCAGCAGCCCGACGACGAGTCCGCCGACCGCGTGCGGCTCGAGGCTCCGGACATCGTCGCCACGAAGTAGGAGCCGCCCGGCGCACAAACTCGCTCCGGTAGACTGGGCCAACTGCCCACAAACCTCAGGAGTCGCACCATGGTTGACGTTCGGCGGGTCAAACTTCCCGGGGTGGGAGTGCTGCACACCTTCATTACGGATGACGGCGGCAAAGTGGGCGTCATCGCCCACCGCTCGGGGCACAGCGACCTCATCACCTTCGCGGACGACGAGGGCGGCCCCGATGCCGCCAAGGTGTCCCTGCGCCTGAGCGAAGACGAAGCGCACACGCTCGCCGAACTCCTCGGTGGCACCCAGATCACCGAGTCGCTCACCGCTCTCGACCAGATCCCCGGCCTGAGTATCGACTGGTTCACCGTTGACTACGAGGACCACATTGCCGGCCAGTCGCTGGGTAACCCCGCCGACCGCGGCATCGCCGGCCTGACGGTCGTGGCCGTCGTGCGCGGGGACTCCGCCAACCCGGCGCCTGCCCACGACTTCCGCGTCTTCCCCGGCGATACGCTCGTCGTCGCCGGGTCTCCCGAGAAGGTCGCGAAGGCTTTCGCGTTCTTCCGTACCGGCGAGGTTAAGGCCAAGGCCGTCGACGCGCCGCCCGGGGGCTAGCCGATGCATCTCGGCGAAGACCTCATCACTCTTGGCATCCTGCTCGTCGTTGCCTATCTTCTGGGTCGCGCCGGAAAACTGATCGGGCTGCCATCTATCCCCATCTACATGATCGTCGGGCTTCTGGCGAGCCCGAACACCGGCTGGTTCCCGCTGGACTTCCAGTCGGCAGACATCGAACTGATCGCCATCTTCGGGCTGATCCTGCTCTTGTTCAGCCTGGGACTCGAATTCGACCAGGAGGCGTTCTTCGGCGACGCCGGAAAACTCCTGATCTCCGGCGGCTCCTACGTGCTGATCAACATCGGCGTCGGCTTCGCATTCGGCCTGATGGTTGGCTGGGGCAGCCGGGAAGCCCTCGTGATCGCGGGGATGACCGGCACATCCTCGAGCGCCATCATCACCAAGCTTTTGATCGAACTGCGTCGGCTGGCCAACAAGGAAACCCCGATGATCCTCGGCGTGACCGTCGTCGGCGACATCTTCATCGCGGTCTACCTCGCGATCGTCTCCGTCGTGCTCAGCGGCAAGACCGAGGTCTGGCCGATCGTGCTGCAGCTGAGCATCGCGTTCCTCTTTCTCATTGTGATGTTCTCTGTGGCCCGCTGGGGAGCCAGAGTGGTGTCCCGGCTGATGCGCACCAAGGACGATGAGCTGTTCACCATTCTCTTCTTCGGGCTCGCCATGCTCTTCGCCGGGATCGGCGAAATCATCGGCGTGACGGATGCGATCGGGGCCTTCCTGATCGGAGTCGTGCTGGGCGCGAGCACCTACCGCGGCCGGATCGAGCGCGTCGCCGTGCCCCTGCGCGACGTGTTCGGGGCCTTTTTCTTCCTCAACTTCGGCCTCGCTCTGAACGTGGCCGAATTCGGGTCGGTGATCACGATCGTCGTCGCGGCCGTGGGCATGACCTTCGTGCTGAGCCTGATCTCCGGCATGCTGATGGCCAGGCTGCACGGCATGGGCCCACGAGAAGGGCTCAACACCGCGGCCATCTTCGTCAACCGTGGCGAATTCACGCTGATCCTGGCCACCCTGTCGGTGACCGCCGGTCTAGACCAGCGACTGCAGCCCTTCGCCGGGCTCTACGTGCTCACGATGGCGATCCTGGGACCGATCTTCGCGGCGAACTCCGAGAAGATCGGCGCGGCCCTGCGGCGGCGCCGGAACGCTCGTCCGGCGCGGAAACGCGCCCACGACGTGATGCTGGCCGAAGAAATCGCCCTGGTCGAGGCGGCCACCGCCGCCGACACCGGAACGGATGCCCAACGTGCGGCCGACCGCCTCCTTGCCGAGCACCGCAATCGCCCGGGCTCAGCAGTGCCTGCCGCAGTGCCTGAGGGCGCCGACGCCGACGCCGACGCAAACGTGGTTGCCCACGCGGACGAGCCGGTATCCGCGGCCAGAGACTCGATGCTCGACTTCATCTCCGGCCGGCTTCCGGCCGAAACCAGGCCGGCCGACAAGCCGGCGCGTGACACGGCTCCAGGGGACTATTCATGATCAGAACCATGCTCCGCCCGCGCTGGCTGCTCGCGCTACTGCTGGCGCTCGCGATTGCCGCAGCCTTCGCACTGCTCGGTCGGTGGCAGCTGGAACGCGCCATCGCGTCCGGCGAGGTCGTGGAGCGCAGCACCGAGACCGTACAGCCGCTGCACGAGGCTGTTTCGCCCGACGGGCCGCCGCGCGAGTCCGCGACCGGCCAGCTGGTCACCGTGGACGGCTCCTTCGTGCCGGGTGACGAAACCCTGATCAGTGAGCGCCTCAACGGGGGCGAAAGCGGTTTCTGGGTGGTGAGCCGCTTCGAGACGGCGGAAACGGCATCCGTGAACGTCTCCACCATCGCCGTGGCTCGCGGCTGGACTGCCACGGAGACGGAGGCCAGGGCCGCGATCGAGGAGCTCTCGGGGCAGGCGGCCGGGCAGCAGCAGACCGTGACCGGCCGCTTCGTGCCTTCCGAGGCCCCGGCCGTGCCGGACGCGGACAGCGACCCGCGCACCCAGACCACGGTCTCCACCGCCGCGCTGATCAACCAGTGGACGGACTTCACCGACCAGTCCGTCTACGCGGGCTTCATCGTTGACACGGATGCCGCCGCGAACCTCACGGTGATCGACTCGCCCGTGCCATCGAGCGACGCCTCGGTGAACTGGCTCAACATCTTCTACGCCCTCGAATGGGCTGTTTTCGCCGGCTTCGCGGTCTTCCTCTGGTATCGCCTGGTTCGGGACGACTGGGAGCGGCAGCAGGAGCAGTCCGCCATCGACGCGGCGGAGGCCGTCTAGAATTGGCCTATGCCACTTGACCCCAAGCCTGCCGACATCCTCAAAATTCCCGGCGCGCTCCGGCTCTACAAGATCTCCTCGGTCATCACCGGCGTCTTCCTGCTGTTGCTCTGCCTCGAGGTGTTCCTGAAGTTCGTGCTTCAGCTCGAAATCGAGGTGGGCGGCCCAAACGGGATCATTGCCCTCGTCGCCCGGGACTCGGTGACCGCTTTCAACCTGAGCACCGGCATTCTGATCGTGCACGGCTGGCTGTACGTGCTCTACCTGTTCAGCGACTTCCAGCTCTGGAGCCTGATGCGCTGGTCATTCCCCAAATTCCTGCTGATCGCACTCGGAGGCATCATTCCCACCCTGTCCTTCTTCCTTGAGGTGCGCGTTGCGCGCGAGGTCTACGCCTTCCTGGCGACGCACACCGCCGACGCGTCTGCCGCTTCGGCCGAGGCCCGCCCGTGAGCGCCGCCGTGAGCACGCAGACCGGCGCCCGCCCCGTTCTGGTGGTCGACTTCGGCGCCCAGTACGCGCAGCTGATCGCGCGCCGGGTGCGTGAGGCATCCGTTTACTCCGAGATCGTGGCCCACTCGATCACCGCGGCCGAGGTCGCGGAGAAGAACCCGCTCGGTATCGTGCTCAGCGGCGGTCCGTCCAGTGTCTACGCCGAGGGTGCTCCTACCTTCGACCCGGCCATCTTCGACCTTGGCATTCCGATCCTGGGCATCTGCTACGGCTTCCAGGTGATGGCCACGACCCTCGGCGGCGAGGTGGCTCGCACCGGCCAGAGCGAGTACGGCTCTACCCCGGTCACCGTCACCGACAGCAGCAACGCGCTGCTGGCCGGCCAGCCGGCTGAGCAGACCGCGTGGATGAGCCACGGCGACTCCGTGTCGAAGGCCCCCGCGGGCTTCTCGGTACTCGCGTCCACGAGTTCCACCCCGGTCGCCGCCTTCGCGAACGACGAGCGCCGACTCTACGGTGTGCAGTGGCACCCTGAGGTCAAGCACTCCGAATTCGGCCAGAACGTGCTCGAGAACTTCCTGCACCGCGCCGCCGGCATCCCCGCCGACTGGAACAGCGGCAACGTCATCGCCGAACAGGTTGCCCGCATCCAGGCCCAGGTCGGCACCGGCAAGGTCATCTGCGGGCTCTCGGGGGGAGTGGACTCCGCCGTGGCGGCAGCCCTCGTGCACAAGGCCATCGGCGACCAGCTCGTCTGCGTCTTCGTCGACCACGGTCTGCTCCGGCAGGATGAGCGCCGCCAGGTCGAGGAAGACTATGTCAAGGCCACCGGCGTGCGTCTCGTGACCGTCGACGTGCGGGAGCAGTTCCTCACCGCACTCGAGGGCGTGAGCGACCCGGAGACCAAGCGTAAGATCATCGGCCGCGAGTTCATCCGCACCTTCGAGCAGGCCCAGGCCGAGCTGATCAAGGAGGCCGCCGCGATCGACGGCGACCCGATCCGCTTCCTCGTGCAGGGCACCCTGTACCCGGATGTCGTCGAGTCCGGCGGCGGAAGCGGCACCGCGAACATCAAGAGCCACCACAACGTGGGCGGACTACCCGACGACCTCCAGTTCGAATTGATCGAACCGCTGCGCACGCTGTTCAAGGACGAGGTGCGCGCGATCGGCGCCGAACTGGGGCTGCCGGCCGAGATCGTGCAGCGCCAGCCATTCCCCGGACCGGGCCTCGGCATCCGCATCGTCGGCTCGATCACCCAGGACCGGCTCGACCTGCTCCGCCACGCGGATGCGATCGTGCGCGCCGAACTGACGGCCGCCGGTCTCGACCGTGAGATCTGGCAATGCCCGGTGGTGTTGCTCGCCGACGTGCGTTCCGTGGGTGTGCAGGGCGACGGCCGCACCTACGGCCACCCGATCGTGCTGCGCCCGGTGTCGTCGGAAGACGCGATGACGGCCGACTGGACGCGCCTGCCCTACGACCTGCTGGCACGGATCTCCAACCGGATCACGAATGAGGTGGAGGGGGTCAACCGGGTCGTGCTCGACGTGACGTCCAAGCCGCCGGGGACCATCGAATGGGAGTAGGCCCGCGCCCCTGACCTCTCCCGCGAGCTGCGGACAAAACACCCTCATTCCCCGGAATGAGGGTGTTTTGTCCGCAGTTCGCGGGATTTTGGGTGCGGGGAGTGGGGCGGCAGTGGGGCGGGAGTGGCGCGGGGACGCACGAAGGGCCGCTCCTGGGGGAGCGGCCCTTCGTGGGTGGTGCGAGTGAAGCGAGGGGTGAGGTGCTACTCGCGAGCGATGGCGAAGATGCGCAGCATCTCGACGTAGAGCCAGACAACGGTCAGCATGATGCCGAAGGCGCCGGTCCAGCCGTACTTGCGCGGTGCGCGGTTGTTGACGCCGCGCTGGATGAAGTCGAAGTCCAGAACCAAGGAGTACGCGGCCATGATCACGGCGAGGACACCGATGATGAGGCCGAGCGGGATGCCGAAGAACTCAGCGCTGCGGAGGCCGAAGGCATTGGTGTTGGCGCCAAAGACCATCAGGCCGAAGTTGATCAGCGAGAAGACGCCGTAGCCGATCATAGCGATCATGAAGACCTTGGTGGCCTTCTTGGAGGCGCGAATCTTGCCGCTGGCGAAGAGGGCGAGAGTGACGCCCACGACGACCAGCGTTGCGAGCACGGCCTGGGTGACGACACCGGGGAAGAGCTGTTCGAAGACGATCGAGATGCCACCGACGAAGAGACCCTGGGCTGCGGCGTAGGCGAGGATCAGGGGCGGCGACGGCTCCTTCTTGAAGGCGTTGACCAGTCCGAGCACCAGACCCGCGATTGCGCCGACGATGAGGGGCAGCATCGTCACCGGGGTGACGATCCAGCCGATGGCAGCGGTGACCAGGAGAAGGGCAAAGCTGAGCACCGTCTTGCGGATGGTGTCGTCGTAGCTCATGCGGTCGGTGTCCTGCGAACCGGCAGATGGAGCGTTGAACATGCCCTGCAGGTCGCTGTCGGAGAGCACCTTGCCACCTGCAGTGGCGCCAGGAGCGCCGAACGCGGCGTTTCGGGAGAATGCGGGGTTGGAGGATGCCATGGTTGCCGTAGCTCACAATCGAGTTGGTGGGTGCGAGGCCAGCACCGGAAGGCGCTGGAGAGTTCTTAGATTCTATTCAGATCTGCTGGGGATCCGCCGCATTCCGGGTTGCGACCCGCGGTGACCGGGGACGGCGCCCTGCCGACCAGCCGGCCAGCCACCAGGCGAACCACGAGGCGGCAGCCGTGGTGGCGAAGCCCACCAGATAGCCGACCCAGTTCTGGTCGTAATTGTTCAGGGTGTCCTTGAGTAGAAAACTCATCGCGATCGACGGGATCAGCGCGAGGTAGCTCAGCAACGGGCGATGCCGCACGAGCAGCCAACAGGCCAGCAGCACGGCGAAGACCCCGTTGAAGTGGGCGCCGCCCAGCAACAGGATGCTCGAGAGCAGAGAAGGAACCAAGACCATGAGTCGCCGCCACAGCGCCCCGGGCAGCACCAGCCATCCCAGCACCTGGAGGGGCGGGCCGATGGCCAGGAAGAACAGGCTGTAGGTGCTGGTGAAGTTCGTGGCGAGCACCCCGAGCACGATCAGTGTCAGTCCGGTCACATAGCGGGCGCGATAATTGCCCCATCGGTGCAGACGGGTCAGGGGAACGGTCCAGGGTGTCATCGCCTCGATTCTGGCAGTTGCGCGCGTAGGGTTGGCAAATGCAGCCGATTGTGATCGGTCACCGCGGGGCGAGCGGTTACCGACCAGAGCACACCCGATCCGCCTATGAACTGGCCGTTGCCCTCGGGGCGGACGCGGTCGAACCTGACATCGTCGCCACCCGTGACGGCGTTCTGGTGGTGCGCCACGAGAACGAGATCGGGGCGACAACGGATGTCGCAGCGCACCCCGAGTTCGCGAGCCGCCGGGCCACCAAGGTGATCGACGGCATCCGGCTCACCGGCTGGTTCACCGAGGACTTCACATGGGCCGAACTGCGCACCCTGCGCGCCCGGGAGCGCCTGCCTGATGTGCGTAAGTCCAGCGCCACCTTCGACGGCCGGTTTCCGCTGCTGCGGCTGCGGGACGTGTTCAAACTGGTGGACCGGCTCGCCGGGCGGGCGCGTCGGCCCATCGGCGTCGTCGCCGAGATCAAGCACGCCACATACTTCGAATCGATCGGACTGCCGCTCGACGAGCTGTTCGCCGCGGAGGTGAACGACGCCGGCTGGAACGCCGGCGACGGCCGCCTCACGATCGAGAGCTTCGAGCGCAGCCTGCTCGATCGGGTCTACGCCCGCGGCATCTACGGCAAACGCGTCTTCCTGCTCGAGGCTCGAGGAAAGCCCTTCGACGAGGTGACGCTGCTCGGCTCGCACGCGCCGCACTACGCCGATTACCTCACCGACGCCGGGCTCTATGGACTCAGCGGCCTCGTCGACGGCATCAGCGTGCCCAAATCGCTGATCCTGGCCACGGATGCCGATGGCCAGGTCTGCGGTGCCACCGACCTGGTCGACGCCGCTCACGCCGCGGACCTGGAGATCTACTGCTGGACGCTGCGTCCCGAGAACCGGTATCTCGCCACGACCTTCCGGCGCGGGCGTCTGCGGGCCGACTTCGGCAACTGGCAGGCCGAGTTCCGCACCATCATGGGCACCGGGATCGACGGGGTCTTCGCCGACCACCCTGACCTGGCCGTGCTCGTGCGGGACGAGCTGGCCAACCCGGACTGACCCGGACGCTGCCCACCGACCCGGGCGCTGTCACACGCAGCACCTAGAATTGTGATCGATATGACGATGCTCTTCGACCCGGATCACACGCCCGCCCACCAGGAGCCGTCCGCGGTGCCCATCATTCTGGATGGGGCAGCTCCCGATGCTTCCGAGAGCCCGCTGCTCGAGGGCCTCAACCCGCAGCAGAAGGAAGCCGTGCTGTACCGCGGTGCGGCGCTGCTGATCATCGCGGGCGCCGGCTCCGGCAAGACGAGCGTGCTCACGCGCCGCATCGCCAGCCTGCTGGAGAGCCGCGAGGCCTGGCCGAGCCAGATTCTCGCCATCACGTTCACCAACAAGGCTGCCGCCGAGATGCGTGAGCGGGTCAGGGCCATTCTCGGCCAGGGGGCCGACGGCATGTGGATCTCCACCTTCCACTCCTCCTGCGTGCGCATCCTGCGCCGCGAGGCCGAAAGCGCGGGTCTCTCGCCCAGCTTCAGCATCTATGACTCGGCCGACACCAAGGTCACCCTCAAACGCATCATCAAGGCGCTGGACGCCGACACCCTCGGCTTCACGCCCGGCAACGCCTCCGCGAAGATCTCCAAGCTCAAGAACGAGCTCGCCGACGCCGACTCCTACGCCCGCAACGCGAACATGAGTGACCCGCAGGAGGTCATGTTCGTCGAGATCTTCCGGCAGTACACCCACCGGCTGCGCGCCGCCAACGCCCTCGACTTTGACGACCTGATCGGGGAGACGGTCTATCTGTTCCGCGCGTTCCCGAAGGTTGCGGCGCTCTACCGGCGCCGGTTCCGTCACATCCTGGTCGACGAATACCAGGACACCAACCATGCGCAGTACTCGCTCGTTCGCGAGTTGACCCGTGCTGTGGAACCTGACCTGGCCGAGGAGCTGGAGGCAACCGGTGTGCACGTGCGCAACCTGCGCGACGGCTCCGGCGGCATCCCGGGAGCCTCGCTCACCGTGGTCGGCGACTCCGACCAATCGATCTACGCCTTCCGCGGCGCGGATACCCGCAACATCAGCGAGTTCGAGCGCGACTTCCCCGGCACCCAGGTGATCCTGCTCGAGCAGAACTACCGCTCGACCCAGAATATTCTCTCGGCCGCCAACGCCGTGATCGGCCACAACTTCGACCGCAAAGACAAAAAGCTGTGGAGTGCGGGCGGCGACGGCGAGAAGATCGTGGGCTACACGGCCTACTCCGGTCACGACGAGGCCCAGTTCGTCTCCGACGAGATCGAGGTGTTGCACCGTGCCGGTATGGCCTATCGCGATATGGCCGTGTTCTACCGCACCAATGCGCAGACGCGTGCGCTGGAAGAAATCCTGGTGCGCTCCGCGGTGCCCTACCGGGTCGTCGGCGGCACCAAGTTCTACGAGCGCGCCGAGATCAAGGATGCCCTGGCGTACCTGATCGCGGTCGCAAACCCGAACGACGAATTGGCCCTGCGCCGCATCCTGAACACCCCCAAGCGCGGGATCGGGCCGGCCACCGAGACGGCGCTGGCGAGTTTCGCCGAGGCGAACCAGATCAGCTTCCGGCAGGCCATGCGCGACTCCGCATCGCTCGGGCTCGGCCCCAAGGTGACCGGGGCCATCCTGAAGCTCGCGACCCTGCTCGACGAGGCGGCGCTGAAGCGTGACCCGCAGAACCCGGCCGGCATGGCCAACGTGTCTGAGCTGCTCATGTTCGTTCTCGATGGCAGCGGGCTGCTCACCCTGCTGCGAAACAGCCGCGACCCGCAAGACGAGGCCCGCGCCGAGAACATCGAGGAACTTGTCGCCCAGACCAAGGACTTCAACAAGGAGAACCCCGACTCGGGGCTGGTCGATTTTCTCACCCAGGTGTCGCTCGTGGCCGCCGCCGACGACCTCGACGACGCCTCCGGCACGGTGTCGCTGATGACCCTGCACACCGCCAAGGGGCTCGAATATGAGGCCGTGTTCCTGACCGGCGTCGAGGAGGGGCTGCTACCGCACCAGATGTCGGCCAACGAGCCCGGCGGGCCCGCCGAGGAGCGGCGCTTGTTCTATGTGGGCATCACCCGCGCCCGCCAGCGGCTCTACCTGTCCCTGGCGATGACCCGAGCCCAGTTCGGCGACATCAACGTGGCCATGCCCAGCCGCTACCTGCAGGAGATTCCGGCCGCGTTGATCGACTGGAAGCAATCCCCGGGCATGGCGAACTCCCGCGGCGGCACCCAGCCTCGGGCGCTGAACGCGCGGCGCGACGGCTTCGGTGGTGGCTTCGCCAAACGCGGGGAACCGCAGGCCCTGCCGCCCGCACCGAAACCGAAGACCGAGTGGGCCAACCGGGTGCCGAGCCAAGTGCGCGACAACGGCGACCTCACCCTGGCGGCGGGCGACCGCATCCGTCATGTCGACTTCGGCGACGGCCGGGTGAACCAGGTCACCGGTGAGGGCACCAAGCGCATCGCGCACGTTCAGTTCGACACCGCGGGCGCCAAGAAGCTCCTGATCAAGATCGCGCCGATCGAGAAGGTCTAGTGGCCGGGCCGCACCCCGCGGACCTCAGCCCACCCGGCACAGGCGAACCGGTCCTGCGCCGAACCGGCCGACCCGAGACCCTGCTCGAACGCGTGAAATCGCTGCGCGCGCTCGACCTCGAGGTGGCGTCCCGGGCCAGCATCGCCGTGGTTGTGCCGCTCGTGGTACTCGTGTTGGTGGGCCGGATCGATTGGGCGGCCTACGCGTCGTTCGGGGCGATGACCTCGCTGTACGGCCGGAGTGAGCCGTACCGCCTGCGGGCGCGCACGATCAGTGTCGCCGCGGCCTGCCTGCTGGGCAGCGTCGCCGCCGGGCTCGCGCTGAGCGCGACCGAGGCAGCTCTGCCGGCCCTGATTCTCGGGCTGATGCTCGTGATCACCGTAGGGATCCTGGTGGCCTCGACGTTTGGCCTGTTTCCCGGTACGCCGATCTTCTTCGTCTTCGCCTACCTGGTCTGCGCCCAGGTTCCCGCACCGGCGAACGAGGTGCTGCCGCGGCTGCTGGTAGCCGTCGCGAGCGCCGCCCTGGCCTGGCTGCTCACCATGTCGGGCTGGGCGTTTCGGCGCCTGGCCGGCCACCGATCCGAGGACCTGTTCAAGCGGCTGCCCCGCACGCCGCTGCTGCTCCCGGCCGCCTACCGCGATGCTCAGGTGTGGTTCACCATCCTGCAGAACCTGGTCGGCGTGCTGCTGGCCGGCGGGCTCGCCCTTGCCTCGGGAATCGGCCACCCCTACTGGGCGGTCGTGAGCGTCGTCGCGGTGTTGCCGCCGCCCCGGGCGGCCCATTCCATCTCCCGGGCCGTGCACCGCATCGTCGGAACCACGCTCGGGGTGGCGGTGACCGGTCTCGTGTTGCTGCCGGGGCCCTCCGTCTGGGTGCTGATCGCGGTGATCGCGATCGGCCAATTCGGCGCGGAAATCCTGATCGGGAAGCACTACGGCGCCGCCCTGCTGTTCGTCACCCCGTTGGCGCTGACGGTGGCGCACCTGGCCAGTCCGGGACCAGTGCCGGTGCTGCTCATCGACCGGGTGGTGGAGACCGCCATCGGCGGCGTGGTCGCGGTGCTGATCGTGCTGGCGGCGCGTGGCCTGGCCCGGGGGCCTGCGGGTCGGCCGGCCTGACCGCGTTGCCGGCCCGCACATCATCGGCCCGGCCGAATGCATCGGAAGTGCACAGGTTGCTCACAGCGTCCCCATAGCCCGTCGATTGGCAGCCTCGCGAAGCTCTCGTCATGGGCATCGACACCCGCACCACCCAGCGTCACCTGCGCCGCGCACCCGCGCCGCTCGTTCGCCCTGAGTGCCGGCGACGGATGCGACTGGCCGACACCCTGCAGGTGCTCTGCATTGTCTCCGTGGCCGTCGTCATCGCCCTGTTCCTGGCCGACGGCGGTGCGGCCCGCTTCGCCACCCCGGCGGATGCGCTCACCTCGCTCGGCGTTCTGGCCGGCCTGGTCGGCACCGACCTGCTGCTGATCATGATGCTGCTGGCCGCGCGGCTGCCCTCTATCGACCGGGCCTTCGGTCACGACAGCGCGATGGCGCTGCACCAGTCGCTCGGCAAGCCGGCCCTCTACCTGATCCTGGGCCACGCCGCGCTCCTGGTCGTCGGCTACTCACTCGCCGGCAAGATCAGCGTTTTCGCCGAGGTGTGGCGCATGCTGACCGTTCTCCCGGACATGCTGCTGGCCTTCATCGGTTTGGGCCTGATGGTGCTGGTGGTCGTGAGCTCCATCGTGATCGTGCGACACCGACTACACCTATGAGGTGTGGCACATCGTGCACCTGCTCTCCTACGTGGCCGTGCTTGCCGCCCTCCCTCACCAGCTGACCGTCGGCGCCCTCCTGGCCGCCGGTTCCCTGCAGTGGTACTACTGGCTGGCCCTGTATGTGGGCGTCGCCGGGTCGATCCTCGTCTTTCGGTTTACCGTGCCGGTCGTTGCCTCGCTGCGGGCCCGGCTGCGGGTGGAGGGCGTGGACCAGGTCGCCGACGGTGTCGTCTCGATCCATTTGTCGGGTCACCGGCTGGGTCGGCTGCAGGCCTCCTCCGGGCAGTTCTTCATCTGGCGGTTCTGGACCCCCGGGCTCTGGCGGCAGGCGCATCCGTTCTCCCTCTCGGCCGCGCCCACCGATGAGTCCCTCCGCATCACGGTGCGCTCCCTGGGCGACGCCTCCACGGCGCTCGGCGGCCTGCGCCGCGGCACCTGGGTGAGCGTCGAAGGTCCCGACGGCCTGTTCACCGACCGGGCGAGAACCTCCCCGCGGATCGTGCTCGTGGCTGCCGGCATCGGAGTCGCCCCGATCCGTTCCCTGCTGGAGAGCGCGACGTTCCTGCCCGGGCAGGCCACGGTCATCCTGCGCTCGCACACCGCAGCAGACAGCTACCTGGCTGATGAACTGGCCGAGTTGTGCCGGGCGCGAGGCGCAGAGTTGCGTATCAGCGCGGGGAAACGACCACCCGGTGTGAACAGCTGGCTGCCCGCCGATGTGGTGGCAGCTCGGATGAACCTCACCGCCCTTGTTCCGCAGCTACGGGACTCGGATGTGTATGTGTGTGGTCCACGGCGGTGGACCGACGAGGTTGTGCGGGATGCCTGCTCGGCTGGCCTTCCCACGCGACAGATCCACTGTGAGAGGTTTGACTGGTGAGACTCCGAGCAGCGGCAGCGGCCGCCCTGACATCCGTTTCGGTGCTCTCGGTGGGGTGGCTCGTCGGTGCCCCCGCCGTGGAATCCCTGAAGGCGACACTGACGTCGACCCCGTCGGAAGCCACGTCAACTGCGGCCACGAGCCCGACGACGCCCACCACCGGGTCGGGCGCCGTGCAGTCGGCGACCACGCCCACCGGGGCCACCGGTGCCTTCGAAGGGCCGGTCGTGCAGACCCGGTTCGGCCCGATGCAGGTGTCGGTGACCATCGACAACGGCACGATCACCGACGTCACCGCGCTGCAGCTGACCAATGACGACCAGAAGTCAGTCATGATCAGTAACCGGGCAGCCCCGATTCTGCGGGGCGAGGTGCTCTCCGCACAGTCCGCGCGTGTGGCCAACGTCAGTGGTGCGACCTACACCAGCCAGGGATACCGTCAGTCGCTCCAGGCGGCCCGCGATGCCGCGCAGTTCTGGCGTGGAGGCCGGGCACACGGCGATCACGGTCGACAGCATGGGAACCGTCATCAGCATCCGTCTCGGTGATGCCGGGGGCGACGCGGATGACGCGGATGACGTGGGCTCGCCACACAGTAACTCCCGGCGTGCCGCTGCCCGACACGCGGGCGCGGAGGTGTTCCGAGGCTGGAACGAACGCTTCAGCCTCTACCGGGAGGAGTCCGAACTCAGCCGCGTCAACCGCGGCGCGCTTCGGCTCACCCAGGCCGGCAGCCAGCTCCGCGACTGTTACGCGCTGGCCCTGCAGTGGCGTGATCAGACCGACGGGGTCTTCACCCCGCACCGTGACGACGGCGCCATCGACCTGTCCGGCATCGTCAAGAGCCTCGCGATCGCGCAGGCCGGCGACGCGCTGCGCCGGCTGGGGGTGAGGGACTGGTCGGTCAACGCGGGCGGGGACATCCTCGTGGACGGCGATCAGGCGCCGGGCCTGAACTGGTCGGCGGCCATCGTCGACCCTCTGGACCGGCAGGCCCGGCTTGCCACGGTGCCGCTCCGCCTGCCGCTGCGTGCTGTGGCCACGTCAGGCAGCATGGAGCGTGGCGAACACATCTGGACGACCCTCGACGGGGCGCTCTCGCCCTTCCGCCAGGTCACCGTATTCGGCCGGGACATCGTGATCGCGGACGTGCTGGCCACAGCCATCATCGCAGGCGGCCAGGCGGCGCTGGACCGCAGCACGGATGCCTTCCCGGTCGAGGTGCTGGCGGTGCTGCGCGACGGATCGCTGCTGGCCACGCCGGGCCTTAGGGCCGCTGGGGCGTGACCCGGAGCGCCGGCGAGGGTGCCTTGTCGCTTCCCGCGGGAGAGCGTAGCGTTGCCGCCGCGGAGGCGCTCAGCGGGGGCGGCTCGCGCAACTGGAGGTTTATCATGGCGAGCGACCCCGACGGACTCTGGCCGCGGAAAGCGGATGCCGCGAGCGACGGACGCGACGAAGACCGCGACATCGACGACATCGCAGACCCCCTCGAAGTGGACCTGCGGCCCGACGTGGAAGTGGATGCCGAGTGGATGATCGACGCCGACCAGCGACCGGTCGCGCTCGAGGACGAGGACGAGGGCAGAGGCACCGAGGTCGAAGCGCCGGGCCTCGACGAGTAGGCAGGCTCAGGCGAGGCGACGCGCCTGCAGCCTGCCGAGGAGAACGGCGATTCCGCGCCAGCCGAGTAGGAACACGCCGAGCGAAATGGTCGTGACGACGACGAAGCTGAACTCCGTTCCCTGCCCGCTCACGGTGCGCAGCAGCATGCCGACGCCGACCGCGTAGAGCCAGATGCCGGTGCCCGTCCAGACGATTTTGCGGGGGCTGCGCCAGGCGCGCATGACGAGCCAGCCCACGACCAGCCCGCCGAGGAAGGGCCACCATGTGTTCAGGGTGCCGAGGAGACCCTCACCGTGGCTGGCCCGGCCGATCAGCACGAAGACCAGCACCAGCGCGGCATCGAGCCCTGCCGCCAGAAGGAGACCGGACCGACTGTTCTGCTGTATTGCCATGTTTCCAGCCTACGTGCCGGTCAGATCGCGGTGCCCAACAGGGAGCCGATCGCCCAGGTGACGCCGAGCGCGAGCAGGCCGCCGATCAGTACCCGGGAAATCGCGCGGGTCTTCGGGCTCCCGCCGAGGTAGGCGCTCAGCCAGCCGGTGATGCCCAGGGCGATCGCGACCGCGAGGAAGGTGGCCGGAAGGCGCCACTCCGGCGGCGGAAGCAGCACCGCCAGCAGTGGCAGGATCGCTCCGACCGTGAAGGCAATGAAGGAGGCGTAGGCAGCGTGCCACGGGTTCGTCAGCTCATCGGCGCCGATGTGCAGTTCCACCTCGAGGTGCGCGCCGAGGGCGTCGTGCTTGGTCAGCTCAAGCGCCACCTGCCTGGCGGTCTGGGAGGTGAGCCCTTTCGCCTGGTAGAGGTCGGCCAGTTCGGCGAGCTCCTGCTCCGGCATGTTCTCGAGTTCCCAGGTTTCCTTGGCGATCAGGGCACGCTCGGTGTCGCGCTGGCTGCTCACCGAGACGTACTCGCCCAGGGCCATCGAGATGGCGCCGGCGAGGAGGGCGGCGACGCCCGCGATCAGGATCGTCGCGGAATCCGTGGTTGCCGCCGCGACGCCGACCACCAGGGCCGCCACCGACACGATGCCGTCGTTGGCACCGAGCACGCCGGCCCGCAGCCAGTTCAGGCGCGACGCGTGGTCAGCGGAGTGGGGATCGGCGCCGTGCACGGGTTCAGTCATGACTGAATCCAAGCAGTCGGATGCCTGCCGCGCCAGCAAGGACTGGCTTGCCTCCGGGCAGCGACCGCTCCCGGCGACCGGCGTGTTCGCGATGCCGGTGGGGAACGATAGAGTTTCCGAAGGTACGTATGTCTTGATGTCGAGCTATCTGCGGCACTGGCTACCGTGCCCCTTGCCCCTCAAGACCTTGCAGGAACGCTACGACGCGGATTGGAAGAGCAGCGTGGATCTTTACGAATATCAGGCACGAGACCTGTTTGAAGAGTATGGAGTTCCGGTTCTCCCGGGCATCATCGCGGACACTCCGGAGGAGGTGCGTGCGGCCGCCGAGAAACTCGGTGGCGTGGTTGTCGTCAAGGCCCAGGTGAAGGTCGGCGGACGCGGCAAAGCCGGTGGCGTGAAGGTGGCGAAGACCCCGGACGACGCTGAAGCCGCCGGGCGCGCCATCCTCGGACTCGACATCAAGGGTCACACCGTCAACCGGGTCATGGTGGCCGGTGGCGCCCGCATCGCGCAGGAGTTCTACTTCTCCGTGCTGCTGGACCGCACCAACCGCTCCTACCTCTCGCTCGCGAGCTACGAGGGTGGCGTGGAAATCGAGGTTCTCGCTGTCGAGAAGCCCGAAGCCCTGGCCTACACGGCCATCGACCCGATCATCGGGATCGACCTGGACACGGCCCGCAAGATCGCGGTCGACGCGAAGTTCCCGGCCGACCTCGTCGAGAAGGTCGCACCCGTTTTCGTGCAGCTCTACAACGTGTTCACGGGTGAAGACGCGACCCTGGTTGAGGTCAACCCGCTCGTGCTCACCGAAGAGGGCGACATCATCGCCCTCGACGGCAAGGTCACGATCGACGAGAACGCCGGCTTCCGTCACCCGAAGCACGCCCTCCTCGAGGACGCCGCGGCCGCTGACCCGCTCGAGGCGAAGGCCAAGGAGAACGACCTCAACTACGTCAAGCTCGACGGCGAAGTGGGCATCATCGGCAATGGCGCGGGTCTCGTCATGAGCACCCTGGACGTCGTCGCCTACGCCGGCGAAAACCACGGCGGCGTCAAGCCGGCCAACTTCCTCGACATCGGGGGCGGAGCATCCGCTGAGGTCATGGCCGCCGGCCTCGACGTCATCCTCGGTGACCCGCAGGTCAAAGCCGTTTTCGTCAACGTCTTCGGCGGCATCACCGCCTGTGACGCTGTCGCCAAGGGCATCGTGGGTGCGCTCGCCGAACTCGGTAGCGCCGCCAACAAGCCGCTCGTTGTGCGCCTCGACGGCAACAACGTCGAGGAAGGCCGGCGCATCCTGGCCGAGGCCAACCACCCGCTCGTCACACTGGCCGCCACCATGGACGAGGGCGCCGCCAAGGCCGCCGAACTCGCCCACGCCGCGAAGTAAGGGATTTTCGAACATGTCAATCTTCCTCAACAAGGACTCCAAGGTCATCGTGCAGGGCATCACCGGCGGTGAGGGCACCAAGCACACCGCCCTCATGCTGGGGGCCGGCACCCAGGTCGTCGGCGGCGTGAACGCCCGTAAGGCCGGCACCACAGTGCTGCACGGCGGCGTGGAACTGCCCGTCTTCGGCACGGTCGCCGAGGCCATCGACAAAACCGGCGCGGATGTCTCGATCGCCTTCGTGCCGCCGGCCTTCACTAAGGACGCCGTCATCGAAGCCATCGACGCCGGCATCCCGCTGCTCGTCATCATCACCGAGGGTGTGCCGGTGCAGGACTCGGCCGAGTTCTGGGCCTACAACCTGGCCAAGGGCAACAAGACCCGCATCATCGGGCCGAACTGCCCCGGCATCATCACGCCGGGCGAAGCGCTCGTGGGCATCACGCCGGCGAACATCACCGGTAAGGGTCCGGTCGGCCTCGTCTCCAAGTCAGGCACCCTGACCTACCAGATGATGTACGAACTGCGCGACCTCGGCTTCTCCACCGCCATCGGCATTGGCGGCGACCCCATCATCGGCACCACCCACATCGACGCCCTCGAGGCGTTCGAGGCTGACCCCGAGACGCTCGCCATCGTCATGATCGGCGAGATCGGCGGCGACGCCGAGGAGAAGGCGGCCGAGTACATCAAGGCCCACGTCACCAAGCCCGTCGTCGGCTACGTCGCCGGCTTCACCGCTCCCGAGGGCAAGACCATGGGCCACGCCGGCGCCATCGTCTCCAACGGGGCCGGAACCGCCCAGGGTAAGAAGGAGGCCCTCGAGGCCGCGGGGGTCAGGGTCGGCAAGACGCCGAGCGAGACCGCCACCCTGCTGCGCGAGGT
>JBBQDC010000046.1:0-20877 GCA_038319305.1 Actinomycetales bacterium
AGTTCAAAGGGCGTGTCGGCCAGACCGTTTACCTCTCTGCGACCCCCGGTAAATACGAGATGGGTATCGCCGACGGTGTCGTTGAGCAGATCATCCGTCCCACCGGGCTGATCGACCCGCAGATCATCGTCAAACCCAGCAAGGGCCAGATCGACGATCTCCTCGAGGAGATCCACAAGCGCGTCGACCGCAACGAGCGTGTCCTGGTCACGACGCTCACCAAGAAGATGGCGGAAGAACTCACCGACTTCCTGACCGAGGCCGGCGTGCGGGTGCGTTACCTGCACTCGGATGTCGACACGCTCCGCCGCGTCGAACTCCTCACCGAGCTGCGGGCCGGCGTCTACGACGTGCTCGTGGGCATCAACCTGCTGCGCGAGGGCCTCGACCTGCCCGAAGTGTCGCTCGTCGCCATCCTCGACGCCGACAAGGAGGGGTTCCTGCGTTCGGCAACCTCGCTGATCCAGACCATCGGCCGCGCTGCCCGCAATGTCTCCGGTGAGGTGCACATGTACGCCGACCGCCTCACTGCCTCGATGGAGCGCGCGATCGACGAGACCGATCGCCGTCGTGAGAAGCAGGTGGCCTACAACACCCTGCACGGCATCGATCCCACCCCGCTCCGCAAACGGATCGCCGACATCACCGAGGTTCTCGCCCGCGAAGAGGCCGACACGGCCGAGCTCCTGGCCGGCCGGGACACGCGCCGCAAGGGTGTCGCGGCGACTCCACGCCGACAGGGACTGGCCGCGAACGGCGCGAACGACCTCGAGTCGATCATCGCCGACCTCAACGGCCAGATGCTCGAGGCGGCCGGGGAGCTTAAGTTCGAGCTCGCGGCCCGCCTCCGCGATGAGGTGTCGGAGCTCAAGCGCGAGCTGCGCCAGATGGAGAAGGCCGGCCACATCTGATGTAGCCACGACCTGATTAATATCGAACATTTGTTCGCTCAGAGCGTGCTGATTCGAAAGGGTTCGGTCGGTGGCGCTGCATAGAATCGGATGGTGTCAATTTCCAAGGTAGAGACCGGCTCGAAACTCAACGTTCGTGGCGCCCGAGTGCACAACCTGCACAACGTGGACCTCGAGATCCCGCGCGATGCGCTCGTCGTCTTCACGGGGCTGTCCGGCTCCGGCAAGTCGTCGCTGGCGTTCGACACCATCTTCGCGGAGGGCCAACGGCGCTACGTGGAATCGCTGTCCGCGTACGCCCGCCAGTTTCTCGGCCAGGTTGACCGGCCTGACGTCGACTTCATCGAGGGGCTGAGCCCGGCCGTCTCCATCGACCAGAGATCGACCAACCGAAACCCGCGCTCGACCGTGGGCACCATCACCGAGGTCTACGACTACATGCGGCTGCTCTGGGCGCGCATCGGCGTGCCGCACTGCGCAGTGTGCGGCGAGGTCATCCAGGCGCAGACCGTGCAGCAGATCGCCGATCAGCTGATGGAACTGGGCGCAGGCGTGCGCTACCAGGTGCTCAGCCCGGTCGTGTCCCAGAAAAAGGGTGAGTTCGTCGACCTGTTCAAAGAGCTGGCGGCCGGCGGCTATTCCCGCGCCATCGTCGACGGCACCCAGATTCAGCTCAACGAGCCGCCGGTGCTCAAGAAGCAGATCAAGCATGACATCTCCGTGGTCATCGACCGGCTGGTCCAAGGGCCTGACCTGCTGAGCCGACTCACCGACTCCCTTGAGACGGCGCTCAAGCTGACCGACGGCATCGTGCAGATCAACTACGTCGACCGGGAGGGCGATGAGGCCTGGCAGAGCTACTCGGAGAAACTCTCCTGCCCCAACAACCACCCGGTGCAGCTCACCGAGATCGAGCCGCGCACGTTTTCCTTCAACGCGCCCTTCGGCGCCTGCCCGGAATGCTCCGGCCTCGGCACGCGCATGTCGGTCGACGCGGACCTGCTTCTGGGCGACCCGGAGCTCAGCATCGCGGACGGCGTGGTGCTGCCCTGGACCACCCAAGGCAAGGGGCTGTTCCAGTACTACGAGAAGCTCCTCGACGGGCTCGCCCGCGATCTCGACTTCTCCCTCGAGACCCCGTGGGGCGAACTGCCCGCCGAGGCGCAGGACGCCGTGCTCCGCGGCGACAATTTCGAGGTCAAGGTCAAGTGGAAGAACCGCTACGGCCGGGAGATGAGCTACACCTCCGGGTTCGAGGGCGTCGTTCCCTACATCGAACGGCAATACCTGCAGGCGGAATCCGATACTCAACGCGCGCGCTGGGGCGAATACCTTCGGGAGGTCGACTGCCCTGTCTGCTCCGGCACGAGGCTCAAGCCCGAAGTGCTCGCCGTGCTGGTGCACGGGGCCAGCATCGCGGATGTCTGCAACCTCAGCCTCACCGACGCCCGCGGTTTCATGAACAAGCTCGAGCTCACCGATCGGGAGGCCGTCATCGCCGCGCAGGTGTTGCGGGAGATCAAGGCGCGCCTGGACTTCCTGATCCGCGTGGGCTTGAACTACCTCAACCTGGCTCGGGCCGCGGCGACCCTGTCCGGCGGTGAGGCGCAGCGCATCCGTCTGGCGACCCAGATCGGCTCCGGCCTGACCGGGGTTCTCTATGTGCTTGACGAACCGAGCATCGGCCTGCACCAGCGCGACAACCGGCGGCTGATCGAGACCCTGGTGGCACTGCGTGACCTTGGGAACACCCTGATCGTGGTCGAGCACGACGAGGACACCATCAAGATGGCCGACTGGGTCGTCGACATCGGCCCTGGTGCCGGTGTCAACGGTGGCCACGTCGTGCATTCCGGCTCGTATACCGACCTGCTCACCAACACGAACTCGCTGACCGGTGACTACCTCGCCGGCCGCAAGTCGATCCCGACCCCTGCCACCCGGCGCGAGATCGACCCGGCGCGCGAGATCTCGGTGATCGGGGCGGAGGCGAACAACCTCAAGAAGGTGTCGGTCAGTTTCCCTCTCGGTACGTTCACGGCCGTGACCGGCGTCAGCGGATCCGGCAAGTCGTCGCTCGTCAATGACATCCTCTACCGGGTGCTGGCCAACCGGCTCAACGGCGCCCGCAAACTTCCCGGCCGGCACACCCGCGTCACCGGGCTCGATCACCTCGACAAGGTCATCCACGTCGACCAGGCCCCGATCGGGCGAACCCCTCGCTCCAATCCGGCCACCTACACCGGCGTCTTCGACAAAATCCGCACCCTGTTTTCGGAGACCATCGAGGCCAAGGCTCGCGGTTACCTGCCCGGCCGGTTCAGCTTCAACGTCAAGGGCGGCCGCTGCGAAGCCTGCTCCGGCGACGGCACGATCAAGATCGAGATGAACTTCCTGCCCGATGTCTACGTCGCGTGCGAGGTGTGTGGGGGAGCGCGCTACAACCGCGACACCCTCACCGTTCACTACAAGGGCAAGAGCATCGCCGAGGTGCTGGACATGCCGATCAGTGAGGCGGCCGATTTCTTCGAGGCGATCTCGTCCATCCACCGATTCCTGAAGACCCTCGTGGAGGTTGGTCTCGGCTACGTGCGGCTCGGCCAGAGCGCCACGACGCTGTCCGGCGGCGAGGCCCAGCGCGTCAAGCTGGCCACCGAACTGCAGCGCCGCTCCAATGGCCGCAGCGTCTACGTTCTCGATGAGCCGACGACCGGCCTGCACTTCGAGGACGTGCGAAAATTACTGCTCGTGCTGAACAGTCTCGTGGACAAGGGCAATACCGTGATCGTGATCGAGCATAACCTCGACGTGATCAAGTCCGCCGACTGGGTGATCGACCTCGGTCCCGAGGGTGGCGCCGGCGGCGGGCGAGTGCTCGCCACCGGCACCCCGGAGCACGTCGCCACCGTGAAGAAGAGTCACACCGGCATGTTCCTGAAGGAGATCCTGTCGGCGCACTGACCGCCGTGGAACCATCATGTCCGACGCGCTGAGCTACCGCCCCAAGACGGGCGAGATCCCCACGAGCCCTGGGGTGTACCGGTTTCGCGACGAGACCGGCCGGGTGCTCTACGTCGGAAAGGCCAAGAATCTGCGGGCGCGCCTCGCGAACTACTTCGCCCCGCTAAGCAGCCTGCATGAGCGCACCCGGCGCATGGTCACGACGGCCAGCTCGGTGGAGTGGACGGTCGTCGGCACCGAGGTTGAGGCCCTGCAGCTGGAGTGGACCTGGATCAACGAGTTCGATCCGCCCTTCAACGTGCAGTTCAAGGACGACAAGTCCTACCCGTATCTCGCGGTGACGCTCGCCGACGAGGCGCCGCGGGCTCTCGTCACCCGCACCACCGGCATCCGCGGCGCCCGGTATTTCGGACCGTACCCGAAGGTCTGGGCCGTGCACGAGACCATCGAGCTGATGCTCAAGGCCTTCCCCATCCGCACCTGCAACAACGCCAACTACAAACGCGCCATACAGTCCGGCAAGCCGTGCTTCGCCGGGCAGATCGGGCGGTGTTTCGGTCCGTGCTCGGGAACGGTCTCCATCGAGGAGCACCGCGCGATCGTCAACGAGTTCGTCAGCTTCATGGGCAGCCAGGATCGCAAGCTGATCCAAACGCTGACCGCGGAGATGATGGATGCCGCGGTGAACCAGAACTACGAGGTCGCCGCGAAACGGCGCGACCAGGTGCGGGCGCTGAACGCCGTTTTGGAGAAGAGCGCCGTCGTGCTCCGTGACAGCGTCGACATCGACCTCTTCGCCATCGACCAGGATGAACTCGCCGCGGCGGTGCAACTGTTCATCGTGCGGGGCGGTCGCATCCGGGGTGTGCGCGGCTGGATGGTCGACAAGGAACTCGATCTCACGACGGGCGACCTGATCGATTCGATCATGCTCACGGCTTACGGTTCGGGGGTCGTACCGCCACGGGAGATCGTGGTGCCGGAGCTGCCCGACGACGCCGAGGCGCTCGAGACCTGGCTGGCCGGCGTCGGCAAACGCAAGGTCCGGCTGGTCGCCGCGCAGAGGGGCGAGAAAGCCGCCCTGCTCGCCACAGCGACCCAGAACGCCAAGCACGCCCTGATGCTCTACAAGACCAGGCGGAGCTCCGACTTCGTCGCTCGGTCCAAGGCTCTCGAAGACATCCAGGAGGCACTAGAGATGCCCTCCGCACCGCTCCGGATGGAGTGTTACGACGTGTCACACCTGAGCGGCACCAACATCGTCGCCTCTATGGTGGTGTTCGAAGACGGTCTGCCGCGCACCGACGAATACCGCCGGTTCAGCATTACGGAGTCCACAGATGACACGGATTCCATCTACCGCACGCTGACCCGCCGTCTGGCCTACCTGGTCCCCGATGAGGAGGCCGCGCCGGAGACCGGGGCCGATGCCACGGTCAAGCGCAAAAAGTTCCGCTACCAGCCGAACCTGCTCATCGTCGACGGCGGCCAGCCTCAGGTGGCCGCGGCGGCACGGGCGCTCCGCGAATCGGGTGTCACCGGCATCCAGCTGTGCGGAATCGCCAAGCGGCTTGAGGAAATCTGGCTTCCGGACTCCGACTACCCGGTGATTCTGCCGCGCAACAGCGACGCCCTGTTCCTGATCCAGCGCATCCGTGATGAGGCGCACCGGTTCGCGATCATGCACCAGCGCTCCCGGCGCAAGCGGGACATCACGTCGGTGCTGGGCGAGATTCCCGGTCTCGGACCGGCCAGGGTGAAGGTACTCTTGCAGCATTTCGGTTCCGTCGCGCGGCTCAAGGAGGCCCCCGCAGAGGCGATTGCCGAGGTCCGCGGCATCGGTCCGGTGCTGGCAGAGGCGGTTCATCAGCACTTGCGCGCTTGAACGGTCCGGGTGATCGGTAGGCTGGACACTCAGGTTCCATCCGATCGAAGGCGCAGTCGAGTATGACAACGGAGAACGACAGGCAGGAAATGCTTATCGTGACGGGGATGTCCGGCGCAGGCCGCTCCACCGTGGCCAACGCCCTGGAAGACCTGGGTTGGTACGTCGTCGACAACCTTCCCCCGCAGATGCTGCGCCCACTGGGCGAACTCGTCGGCCGCGCCGGCACCAGCCTGCCCAAGATCGCCGCCGTGGTCGACATCCGCGGCAGGGATTTCTTCTCCGACTTCCAGGAGATCTTGCACTCGCTGCGGAAGACGTCGCAGGTGCGGGTCATCTTCCTCGAAGCCCGTGACGACGTGCTCGTGCGACGGTTCGAATCCGTGCGGCGACCGCATCCGTTGCAGGGTGACGGCACCATTCTCGATGGGATCTCGGCGGAGCGCGTCAAGCTCAGCGCCGTGCGCGAGTCCTGCGACCTCGTCATCGACACCTCCGACCTCAATATCCACCAGTTGGCGACGTCGATCTCGGAACGTTTCGCTGCAGAGGACGCCGCTGGGGTGCACGTCACCTTGATGAGCTTCGGCTTCAAGTACGGCCTTCCCACCGACGTCGACATGGTCGCCGACGTCCGCTTCCTGCCCAACCCGTTCTGGGTTCCGGAACTCCGCAGCCACAACGGCCAGGATGCCGAGGTGCGGGACTTCGTTCTCGCCCAGACCGGGGCCCGGGAATTCATTCGTCACTACGCCGCAGCCCTGGAAGCGGTTTTGGCCGGCTACCAGAGGGAGAACAAGCGCCACGCGACCATCGCGGTTGGGTGCACGGGCGGCAAGCACCGCTCGGTCGCCATGGCCGCGGAAATCGCGGCCCTGGTCAAGGACTTCCCCGGTGTCGCGGTCAGCGTCAAGAATCGTGACCTCGGACGGGAATAACCCGGCCATCGGAGACTGCTCCCAGCAGGCTCCGACTCCGGCCAGCACGAATACAACTCGGCCTCAACTCAGGCCTGGACGACAGAATGGACAAGCGATTGGCACTCACCGCCGACGTTAAAGATGAGCTTGCTCGCGTCGAAATTTCAAAGACCACGTTGCGTGCAGCGGAACTGGCCACCATCCTCCGCTTCTCCGGAGGACTGCACATGATTTCCGGCCGGATCGCCATCGAATCCGAGCTTGACACCCCGCACCTTGCCAGAAGAGTGCGGAAAGACCTCGCCGAGCTGTACGGCGTGCGCAGCGACGTGACCGTGATTCCGGCCGCCGGTCTGCGGCGTGCCAGCCACTACCTGGTGCGGGTTCTTGACGGCGGCGAGACGCTCGCGCGCCAGACCGGTCTGCTCGACGCGAGACGGCGACCGATTCGCGGGCTGCCGAACCGACTCACCACAGGATCGAAGGAAGAAATCGCCGCCGTCTGGCGCGGGGCCTTCCTCGCCCAGGGCTCGCTGACCGACCCGGGCCGCTCCGCGGCACTGGAAGTCACCTGTCCCGGGAATGAATCCGCCATGGCCCTCGTGGGAGCTGCCGGCCGCCTCGGAGTCGTCGCCAAAGCGCGCGAGGTGCGCGGTGTGCACCGAGTCGTCATCCGGGACGGTGACGCCATCGGCGCCATGCTCGTGCAGATGGGGGCGCAGGAGACCGTGCTCAACTGGGAGGCCCTCCGCCAGCGCCGCGAAGTGCGTGCGACCGCGAACCGACTGGTCAACTTTGACGACGCGAACCTGCGCCGCTCCGCACAGGCGGCCGTGGCCGCGTGCGCACGCGTGCAGCGCGCCATGGAAATCCTTGGCGAGGAGATCCCGGAGCACCTCCGCTATGCGGGTGACCTGCGCCTATCCTTCCGCGACTCCAGCCTCGATGAGCTGGGCCACCACGCCGACCCACCCATGACGAAGGATGCCGTCGCCGGCCGCATCCGCCGCCTGCTGGCCATGGCCGACAAGAAGGCCACCGATCTGGGCATCCCGGGCACCGACGCGAACCTTCCTGCCGACCTCGACGACGTCTGATTAGCCCGGCGTTCAGCGTTCATTCACGTTCGTCACAGCCCCAGCGCATCCTGAGTAGACTGGAATGGTTGCTCACGAACTGGTGGCGGAGCATTTCGCGCCGACAATTACAGAGGAGATGCACATTGGCTGAATACACACTTCCGGCTCTGGCCTACGACTACTCGGCCCTCGAGCCGAGCATCAGCGGCACAATCATGGAACTCCATCACAGCAAGCACCACCAGGCCTACGTCACCGGGGCTAACACCGCCCTGGCCCAGCTGGCCGAGGCTCGCGACGGCGGCAACCTCACCTACGTGAACAAGCTCGAGAAGGACCTCGCGTTTAACCTCGGCGGCCACGTCAACCACTCCATCTTCTGGACCAACCTGTCTCCCGACGGCGGGGACAAGCCCACCGGCGACCTGGCCAGCGCGATCGACGATAACTTCGGTTCCTTCGACAAGTTCCAGGCTCACTTCGCGGCCGTGGCGCTCGGCGTGCAGGGTTCCGGCTGGGCGGTTCTCGCCTGGGATTCGATCGGACAGCGCCTGATCATTCAGCAGTTCTTCGACCAGCAGGCCAACTTCGCGGCCGGCACGATCCCGGTGCTGATGCTCGACGTCTGGGAGCACGCGTACTACCTCGACTACCGCAACGTTCGTGCGGACTACGTGAAGGCGTTCTGGAACATCGTCAACTGGGCCAACGTCCAGGAGCGCTTCACCATCGCACGCGAAAAGACCACCGGGCTGCTGCTCCTCTCCTAAGAGGAGCCGGGCCCCCACGGGGGCCCGCAGCCCGTCCCATTCACCCACCAAAACGCGCTTCGGCGCACAAGAAATTAGGAGACATACGTGTCTACAAAGATTGGTATTAACGGATTTGGCCGCATTGGCCGTAATTATCTTCGCGCCGTCCTGGCCCAGGGCAGCGACATTGAGATCGTCGCAGTGAACGACCTCACCGAGGCGAAGACGCTGGCTCACCTTCTTAAATATGACTCCATCACCGGTCGCCTGCCCGCCACCGTTGAGGTCGACGGAGACACCATCCTCGTCAACGGCAAGCCGATTAAGGTTCTCGCCGAGCGCGACCCCGCGAACCTGCCTTGGGCAGCCCTGGGCGTCGACATCGTGATCGAGTCCACCGGACGCTTCACCAAGGCCGAGGATGCGCGCAAGCACATCACTGCCGGTGCCAAGAAGGTCATCGTTTCCGCTCCCGCCTCCGGCGACGCGGCAACCATCGTCATGGGCGTCAACGAGGCGGACTACGACCCGGCCAAGTTCGACATCATTTCCAACGCGTCGTGCACCACGAACTGCCTTGCGCCCCTGGCGAAGGTCTTCAACGACAACTTCGGTATCAAGCACGGCCTGATGACCACGATCCACGCGTACACGGCCGACCAGAACCTGCAGGACGGCCCGCACTCGGACCTGCGTCGCGCCCGTGCCGCCGCTCTGAACATCATCCCGACCTCGACCGGTGCCGCCAAGGCGCTCGGCCTGGTTCTTCCTGAGCTCAAGGGCAAGCTCGACGGCTTCGCGCTGCGCGTTCCGGTTCCCACCGGTTCCATCACCGACCTCACCGTCGTTGCCGAGCGCCCTGTCACCGTCGAGGCCATCAAGGCTGCGTACAAGGCTGCCGCCGAGGGCCCCCTCAAGGGCATCCTGATGTACACCGAAGACGAAATCGTCTCCAGCGACATCGTCACCGACCCGCACTCCTCGATCTTCGACGCCGGCCTGCTGCGCGTCATCGGCGACCAGGTCAAGCTGTCTGCATGGTACGACAACGAGTGGGGCTACTCCAACCGCATGGTTGACCTCACCGCGCTCGTCGCCAAGAGCCTCTAGCGGAGTCCGCAGTGACGCTGCGTACTATCGATTCGCTGGGCCAACTCGGCGGAAAGCGCGTCATCGTCCGATGTGACCTGAATGTGCCGTTGCAAGACGGTCAGATCACCGACGACGGCCGCGTTCGGGCATCCCTGCCCACCATCAAGGCCCTCATCACACAGGGCGCGCGTGTTGTGATCGTTTCGCACCTCGGCCGCCCGAAGGGTGCACCGGAAGCCAAGTACAGCCTGGCTCCCGTTGCGGTCCGTCTTGGCGAGCTCCTCGGTGCGGACGTGGCGTTCGCCACGGACACGGTCGGTGCGTCGGCTCAGGCCGCCGTTGCAGCCCTCTCCGACGGTGACGTGGTCGTTCTCGAGAACCTTCGCTTCAACGCGGGGGAGACCGCCAAGGACGACGCCGAGCGCGGCGCCTTCGCCACGGAGCTTTCCGCTCTGGGCGATGTGCTCGTCTCGGACGGCTTTGGCGTCGTGCACCGCAAGCAGGCCAGCGTGTTTGACCTCGCCGGGATTCTTCCCAGCGCGGCCGGTCTCCTGATCGCTGCTGAGCTCGAAGTTCTGGATCGTCTCACCGAGAAGCCTGAAGCGCCATACGCCGTGGTTCTGGGTGGTTCGAAGGTGTCCGACAAGCTCGGTGTCATCGGGCACCTGCTGCCCCGCGTCAACTCGCTGCTCATCGGCGGCGGTATGACATACACGTTCCTCGCCGCCCAGGGCTACAAGGTGGGTGCAAGCCTGCTGGAAGTCGACCAGATCGAAACCGTTCGCGGTTACCTTCTGGAAGCGGAACGGCTGGGCGTGAAGATCGTGCTCCCGACGGATATCGTCGTTGCCTCAAAGTTCGGGGCAGACGCCGAGCTGGCGGTCACCGCGGCCAACGCGATCGAGGACACTCCATTTGGTGCCTCCGGTCTCGGCCTGGACATCGGACCGGAGACCGGTGCGGCTTTCGCCGACATCATCCGGTCGTCGAAGACGGTGTTCTGGAACGGGCCGATGGGCGTGTTCGAGTTGGCACCGTTCGCGGAGGGTACCCGTGCGGTAGCCGGCGCGCTGACCGAGGTCGACGGCCTGAGCGTCGTCGGTGGTGGAGATTCGGCCGCGGCCGTGCGCATCCTCGGTTTCACCGATGACCAGTTCGGTCACATTTCTACCGGCGGCGGCGCCAGTCTCGAGTTCCTCGAGGGTAAGCGCCTGCCAGGACTGGAGGTCCTCGGATGGCAGTAAACGAACACCCACGGCGTACTCCGCTGATTGCCGGCAACTGGAAGATGAACCTGGACCACCTCCAGGCCATCGCGTTCGTCCAGAAGCTCGCCTGGAATCTGAAGGATGCGAAGCACGATGTCGCAGCGGTTGAGGTTGCGGTATTCCCACCGTTCACCGACCTCCGTTCCGTGCAGACGCTCGTCTCCGCTGACAAGCTCCCGATCGCCTTTGGCGGCCAGGACTTGTCGGCTCAGGAATCGGGTGCCTACACCGGCGAGATCTCCGGCGCGTTCCTCGCGCAGCTCGAGTGCAAGTATGTGTTGATCGGTCACTCCGAGCGACGCACCCTGCACGCCGAGACTGACGAGGTTGTCGCGGCGAAGGTCACGGCAGCGCTCAAGCACAACCTGGTTCCGATCATCTGCGTCGGCGAGACCGCCGCGGACCTGGAACAGCACGGCCCGAGCGCCGTGCCGGTTGCCCAGCTGCGCGCGGCTCTGTCCGGCGTGACCAATGCGGTCGACTTCGTCGTCGCTTACGAGCCCGTCTGGGCGATCGGCTCGGGCCAGGCGGCAACGCCTGAGCAGGCCGAGCAGGTGGCGGCGCAGCTGCGTCTCGTGCTGAAGGAGACGCTGGGTCAGGATGTGGCCGATAAGACCCGCATCTTGTACGGCGGTTCCGTGAAGGGTTCGAACATCGCGGGCTTCATGCGCGAGCCGAACGTGGACGGCGCCCTGGTGGGCGGCGCCAGCCTGGACATCGATGAGTTCTCGAGCATCGTCCGGTTCCAGCAGCACGTCGGTCTGTAACAACTGCACCAAGCATCAAATCATCAATCAGCCCATCGACCCCCAACTGGGGGTCGGTGGGCTGGTTCGTGACTCAGGCTATGATTATCACTGATCTTGATGGGTTTATTGCCCATCGCACTGTGAAAGGTTTCGCGTGGAGATTCTCCAGGTTGTGCTGCAGGTATTGCTCGGAATTACGAGCCTCCTGCTGACCATGCTCATTTTGCTCCACAAGGGGCGTGGTGGCGGTCTGTCCGACATGTTCGGAGGAGGTGTCACGTCCAACCTCGGCGCATCCGGTGTGGCCGAGCGCAACCTCAACCGCATCACCGTCGTCCTGGGACTGCTCTGGATCACCTGCATCGTGATCCTTGGGCTCATCACCAAGTTCGACACGGGGCTGTAGCCTCCCGTTTCACAGGTTCGACGAGTTTCGGCTCAACCGGTCAATCGGCTCAACGCCCTTTTCAAGCGGAGGAACAAAATGGCATCTGGTGGCAGCGCAATCAGAGGATCTCGGGTCGGCGCCGGCCCCATGGGGGAGCAGGACCGCGGTTTTCATGCGGACCGCATCAAGGTTTCCTACTGGGACGCCCTCGGCAACGAGACCGTACGGTACTTTGCGGCGAACCTGCCCGACGAGGAGATCCCCGAAACCATCGATTGCCCGTCGTCGGGACTCCCGGCCGGGCGCGACAAAGAGAATCCGCCTTCGGTGGTCAAACTCGAACCGTACAAGACGCACCTTGCCTACGTGAAGGAACGCCGCACCGAGGAAGAGGCAGAGTCGCTTCTCGAGGAGGCGCTGCAGCAGTTGCGCGTGCGCCGAGGCAAGCTGTCCGCAACGAACTGAAGCTTTTCGCCCCCCAGTTCTCAGACACCAAGAAAGGCCCCGACTTCGGTCGGGGCCTTTCTTGGTGCGCGCATCCTGCGCTGGAACGTTTCGTGTTCTAGAACGTCGACGCGGTGAGATTCTCGGGGACCTCCGCGGCGGCCTCCCGGTCGACGAAGAAGTTTGTGTACCGGCGGCCCTTGATGCCCGCTACGGGTACTTCGTCGCGGCTGGCACCCGCGAGTGCAAGCCCGAGCGCGGAGGCCTTGTCCGGGCCGGCCAGCACCATCCAGATGCACCGTGAGGAGTTCAGGGCCGGACGGCTGAGAGTGAGCCGCTCCGACGGGGGCTTGGGGGAGTTGCGTACGGCGAGTACGCTCCTGGTGCGCTCACGAATGCCCGGCTGGTGTGGGAAGAGGGAAGCAACGTGGCCGTCCGGGCCCACGCCGAGAAAAGTGATGTCGAAGCGCGGCACGTCGGTCCCCTCGATAGAGGCGGACTCGAGCAGGGCGGCGTAGCTGTCGACCGCGGCCTCGAGGTCGACCCCCTCGTCCGACGCGGCGAACGGGTGGATGTTCGCTTCCGGGATCTGGATGTGGTCGAGCAGAGCGGTACGGGCCTGACGCTCGTTGCGCTCCGGGTGATCCTTGGGCACCCACCGTTCGTCACCCCACCAGAACGTGACCTGGTCCCAATCGATGGTGTCCCGGGCGGCGGAGGCATTGACAGCCTCGAGCACCTCTATTGCGACGGAGCCACCGGCCAGGACCACGTTGACTTCACCCTGCTCGTGCAAGAGGTCCACGGTCGTTGTTATGAAACGGGCCGCCACCGAGGCAGCCAGGGCCGCCCGATCGGGGTGCACGAGTACGCGTCGTTCGTTGGTCACGGTCGTCCTTCGTCTTGTTCTGCGACCACATCGTCAAGGTGCGGTAGGCCGCGCGTGATGACCTCACCATACAGCTCATCTGGGTCGAGGCGACGCAGCTCGTCGCTGAGGCAGTCCCGCAGGCTCCGGCGCTTGAGGGTGAGATCCTGCACGGGCTGGCCGGGCTGGGTGAGCCTGGCGATGTCGGGAACGTCGCGCTCGAGCGAGATGACGCCGGCGGAGCGCGTCAGGTGCACGCTACGGATGCCCTGGGACAGCGGGCCCGTGGCGAACTCGTACTGGACCGGGATCTGTAGGGCCAGGGAGAGCCAGGCGGCGAGCAGGGTCGTGGACGGCGAGTCCGCGGCACCGGACACCTGCACCGCGGTCACAGGCAGGTAGGGCGGCTGGTCGAGAACCGCCGCCAACTGGGCGCGCCAGAGAGTGAGACGGGTCCAGGCAAAGTCCGTGTCGCCGGGACGGTACGAGCTGCACAGGTGGTGCAGCGCGGCCTGCGGGTCAGGCTGCGCGGACGCATCCGTGATGCGCCGATGGGCGATGCGCCCGAGGGGCGAATCCGCGGGCACGGTTGGCGCCACACCGGGCCACCAGGCCACGACGGGGGCGTCGGGCAGGAGCAGACCGGTGACCAGGCTTTCCGGGTCGCTGGCAGCCTCACCGCAGGCACGCAGCACGATGACCTCGCTGGCACCCGCGTCGCCGCCGACGCGGATTTCCGCGTCGACCCGAGGGGCGAGCGGGGCGGCCGTGGCGTCCTTGTCCATTGTTGAGAGCACGATCACGCGCATGGGGTGTTCCCTGGACGCGTCGTTCGCGGCCTCGATGGCCTCTTCCTCCCGGCCCATGGTGGACGCAATGATGAGAGTGAGTACGCGGCCGAGGGCCACGGCGCCGCCTTCCTCACGGATGCGCACCAGGGCCTTCGATATCTTGGCGGTGGTCGTGTTGGGCAGATCGACGATCATGGGCGCCTCCAGTGTCGGCCGTCGCGGGACAGCAGTTCATCGGCTGAGGCAGGACCCCAGGTTCCCGGCCGGTATTGCTCCGGCTGGCCCTGCTCCGCCCAGAATTCCTCGATCGGGTCGAGGATCTTCCACGACAGCTCGACCTCCTCGTGCCGGGGGAAGAGCGGCGGGTCGCCGAGGAGCACGTCGAGGATCAGCCTTTCGTAGGCCTCGGGGCTGGCCTCCGTGAAGGCGTGCCCGTAACCGAAGTCCATCGTCACGTCGCGCACCTGCATGCCGGCGCCGGGCACTTTGGAGCCGAAACGGATGGTGACGCCTTCATCGGGCTGCACCCGGATGACCAGGGCATTCTCGCCCAGGGGAGCAGAATTTCCCTTGGCGAAGAGGTGCTGGGGGGCTCGTTTGAAGACCACGGCGATCTCGGTGACCCGGCGGCCCAGGCGCTTGCCCGCACGCAGGTAGAACGGAACACCGGACCAGCGGCGGGTCTCGATGGTCAGCCGCAGCGCGGCATACGTTTCAGTGAGGGATTCGGGGTCCATCCCGTCCTCGTCCAGGAACCCTACGACCTTCTCCCCTCCCTGCCAGCCGCCGGCGTACTGGCCGCGGGCCGTGCCTGTGGCCAGGTCGTCGGGGATTCGAACGGAGGCGAGGACCTTCTCCTTCTCCGCGCGGAGGTGTGCAGCGTCGAAGGAGATCGGCTCCTCCATGGCGGTCAGTGCCAGCAGTTGCAGCAGATGGTTCTGGATGACGTCCCTGGCCGCTCCGATGCCGTCGTAGTAACCCGCACGACCGCCGACACCGATATCCTCGGCCATGGTGATCTGCACGTGGTCGACGAAGTTGGCGTTCCAGATCGGTTCGTAGAGCTGGTTCGCGAAGCGGAGGGCGAGGATGTTCTGCACCGTCTCTTTGCCCAGATAGTGGTCGATGCGGAAGACCGAATCGGGAGGGAAGACCGACTCGACCACGGCGTTCAGCTCGCGCGCGGTCTGCAAATCGCTGCCGAACGGCTTCTCGATCACGACCCGGCGCCACTGCCCGTCCGTCTGCTCGGCCAGGCCGGAGCGGCGGAGCTGCTCGGTGACCTGCGGGAACGCCTTCGGCGGAATCGCCAGGTAAAAAGCATGGTTGCCCATTGTGCCGCGCTCCCGATCGAGCTGCGCGATGGTGTCTTTGAGCAGTCGGAACGACGCGGCGTCGTCGAACGACCCCTGCACGAAACGGATGCCTTCGGCCAGCTGGGCCCAGACGTCCTCGTTGAACTCGGTGCGCGCGTACTCCTTGACCGAGTCGTGCACGACCTTCATGAAGTCCTCATTGGTCCAGTCGCGGCGCGCGAAGCCGACAAGCGCGAAGCCCGGCGGGAGCAGTCCGCGATTTGCGAGGTCATAGACGGCCGGCATGAGTTTCTTCCGAGACAGGTCACCGGTGACGCCGAAGATCACGAGGCTGCTGGGCCCCGCGATGCGATTCAGACGGTAGTCGTTCGGTGAACGCAGTGGATTGAACTCCGAGGTGATTTCCACCGGGGACATGCAGCTCCTTCAAGGTGTGGCGGTCGAACACGAACGGGTGCGGCGCCGGCCTCAGGGCCGGCACCGCACGCGTTAGCGCAGGGCGTCGAACAGGGTCGTGATGTTCGTCGCCGGGTCGGTCAGCGTCAGCGTCAGTACCGGACGACCGTGATCGGCCAGCACGCTGGCGTCACCGCTGGCCTGGGCCTGGATGAGCTCCCCAAACGTGAAGGGGCGTTCCGGGATGTCAAGGTCGACGTCGGAGGCCGTGAGGATCTGCAGGAACACACCGGTAGCCGGTCCGCCCTTGTGCAGCTGGCCCGTGGAGTGCAGGAACCGCGGGCCCCAGCCGAACGAGACCGGGCGCTTGGCCAGTGCGGCCAGCTGGTTGCGGATTTCGGCGAGCTGCGGCAGGGCGAGCCGGTTGACGTAGGCCTGCACGGAGATGTAGCCGTCTGTGCCCAGCTCTTCGATCAGTGCGTCGATGGCAGAGGCAAGGTCGCTGGCGGCTCCGATGACGTGTGCCGTTCCCCGAATCTCGATTCCGTTCGAGATGAACGCGGCCGGGGCGGGCTCGGGACGTGCGTCGAGGAGGCCGCGGGTCGCGTTTTTGGCGGCCTCGACATCCGGCTGGTCGAACGGGTTGATGCCGAGCAGGCGGCCGGCGACGGCCGTGGCGTACTCCCAGACGAGGAACTGCGCCCCGAGGGTGCCGCTGACCTGGATCTCATCCCGTCCGTCGTTGTCGGAGAACACGTCCAGGCCGGCGTCAGCGACTAGGCGAACAACCTGCAGGTCCGGCAGGTTCAGCGTCAATTCGGGGGCTTTCAGGTCCAGCACGACGGGGAGGATGCCGACGCCCTGCTTGCCGGTGGATTCGGCGATGAGCTGCTCGGCCCAGTCGGCGAAACCGACAATGTGGGTGCCATCTTCGACGATCGCCAGCTTGTCGCGGCGCGGAGTGGTCGCGGCAATCGCCGCACCCAGGATGAGCCCCGGGTTCTCGGGGCTGTCAACGGCCAGGGAGAGTGAAATGGCCTCGGCTTCGTCGAGCAGTTCGGCGATGTCCACCCCGGCGAGTCCGGACGGAACGAGACCGAACGCGGTCAACACCGAGAAACGACCGCCGACCGTAGGGTCCGCGTTGAAGACACGGTATCCCACGGCACGGGCGTCGGTATCGAGCGGGGAACCAGGGTCGGTCACGATGATGATGCGTTGAACCGGGTCGATTCCGGCCTCACGGAACGCGCGTTCGAAGACGCGGCGTTGGCTGTCGGTCTCGGCAGTGGAGCCGGACTTTGACGACACGACGAGTGCGGTGGCGGCCAGATCATCGCCGAGGGCCGCAATAACCTGACCGGGGTCGGTCGAGTCGAGCACGGTGAGTGGCACACCCGAGGTACGGGTGATGACCTCGGGCGCGAGCGAGGAGCCGCCCATGCCCGCGAGGGCGATGCGGGTGACACCCGCGGCCCGGAGCGCGTCACGCAGGGCAAGGATCTCCGGGATCAGCGGACGCGAATCTGCGACGGACTCGGTCCAGCCGAGTCGCTTGGCGGCCTCGGCCTCGGCTTCGGGGCCCCAGAGGGCCGGGTCGAGGGCGGTGATTCCGGAGGCTACGAGGTCGGCTACCAGGGTCGGGACAGTGCTGCGAACGGCCTCGGCCGCTGCGCCGCTGACGGAGATACGAAAGCTCACAGGGTGGCCCCGCCCTCGGTAACCTTGGCGGAGTCGAGGGCAGCGGTCACGGTGTCCAGGAGCTCGTTCCACGAGACGATGAACTTGGCGACGCCCTCGGCCTCGAGCACCTGGGTGACGTCGTTGTACGAGACACCCTCGTTGGCGAGGGCGTCGAGAACCAGGTTGGCTTCGTCGTACGCGCCGGTGATGGAATTGGCGGGGATGACACCGTGGTCGAGGGTGGCCTCGAGGGTCTTCTCCGGCATGGTGTTGACGACCTCGGGGGCGACCAGGTTGGTCACGTACAGGGTGTCGGGAAGGCTGGGGTCCTTGACGCCGGTGGAGGCCCAGAGGGGGCGCTGCTTGTTGGCTCCGGCGCTGATCAGGCTGAGGGCGCGCTCGGTGGAAAAGGCTTCCTCATAGACCTGGTAGGCGAGCTGGGCGTTCGCGACGCCGGCCTTGCTCTTGAGTGCGAGCGCGGCATCCGTTCCGATGACCTCGAGGCGGGCGTTGATCTCGGTGTCGACGCGGGACACGAAGAACGACGCGACGGAGTGGATCGTGGCCAGGTCGATGCCGGCGGCCTTGGCCTTCTCCAGGCCGGACAGGTATGCGTTGATGACCTGGCGGTGACGCTCGAGGCTGAAGATCAGGGTGACGTTGACGCTGATGCCGAGGGCGATCGTTGCGGTAATCGCTTCGAGGCCCTCCACCGTGGCGGGAATCTTAATCATGGCGTTGGGTCGGTTGACCTTCGCCCACAGCTGCTGAGCCTGCGTGACCGTACCGGTGGCGTCGTGGGCCAGCCCGGGCTCGACCTCGATCGAGACGCGGCCGTCGACACCGTGCGTGCGATCGTAAACCGGGCGGAAGATATCGCTGGCCGCCGTTACATCGTCGGTGGTGATCTCGAACACGGCATCGTGCACGCTGGCGCCGGCTGCGGCAAGGGCGGCAACCTGATCGGTGTACGCCTCGCCCTTACTGAGGGCGCCGGCGAAGATCGTGGGGTTGGTGGTCACGCCGACGACGTTCTTCGTGTCGATCAGGTTCGTCAGGCCGCCGGAAGCGATGCGCTCCCGGGACAGGTCGTCCAACCAAATGCTGACGCCGGCCAGTGACAGCTCGGCTAGGGGAGTGTTCTCAGTCATATTTTGTATCTCCTTGGAATGCAGGGTTATTCAGATATGTGATGTCGCAGTGCGGCGGTCTCAGTGCGCTGCGAGGGATTCCTTGGCGGCGGCGACGACGGCATCCGTCGTGATGCCGAATTCACGGAACAGGGTCTTGTAGTCGGCCGACGCACCGAAGTGCTCGATCGAGACGCTGCGGCCTTGGCTGCCGACGTACTTGTCCCAGGTCAACGCGATTCCCGCCTCGACCGATACTCGGGCGGTGATCGATGCCGGCAGGACAGCCTCGCGGTACTCGGCGCTCTGTTCGCGGAACCATTCGAGGCTCGGGGCCGAGACGACGCGGGCACTGATGCCCTCGGCCTGGAGCTGCTCGCGGGCTGCGAGGGCCAGCTGAACCTCGGAGCCGGTGCCGATCAGGATCACGTCGGGGGTTCCGCCCTGAGCCTCGGCGAGCACGTAGGCGCCCTTCGCCACGTTCCTGGCGGACGCAAGCACGTCGCCGGTGGCGTCGCCCTCGCCGCGCTCGAACACAGGAATGTTCTGGCGGGTCAGCACGATGCCGGCCGGTCCCTGTCGGCGCTCGAGGATGGTCTTCCATGCCCAGGACACCTCGTTGGCGTCGCCGGGGCGCACCACGTCGAGTCCGGGGATGGCCCGAAGGGTCGCAAGCTGCTCGATCGGCTGGTGGGTGGGGCCGTCCTCACCGAGGGCGACGGAGTCGTGGGTCCAGACGAAAATCGACGGGGACTTCATCAGCGCGGCCAGACGGACTGCCGGGCGCATGTAGTCGCTGAAGATCAGGAAGGTGCCGCCGAAGGGGCGGGTGTTCCCGTGCAGCACGATGCCGTTGAGGATGGCGGCCATGGCGTGTTCGCGGATACCGAAGTGCAGCACGCGGCCGTAGGGGTTACCGGTCCATTCAGTGGTGGAGTGCTCGCTCGGGATGAACGAGGCCGCACCATTGATGGTGGTGTTGTTGGATTCGGCGAGGTCGGCGGAGCCGCCCCACAGTTCGGGGATGACGGCGCCGAGGGCGGAGAGGACCTTGCCGGATGCAGCGCGGGTCGACACCTCGGTTCCGGCGGGGAAGACGGGCAGTGCCGCGTCGACGCCGTCGGGCAGGTCGCCGGAAAGCACCCGGTCAAGCAGGATCTTGCGCTCGGGGTTGGCGGTCGCCCAGGCGTCGAACGTGATGTTCCACGCTGCGTGGGCGGCGGCACCGCGGTCGACGGCCTGGCGGGTGTGCGCGATGACCTCGTCGGAGACCTCGAAGGTCTGCGCGGGGTCGAAGCCGAGGACCGTCTTGACGGCGGCCAATTCCTCGGCGCCCAGCGCCGAACCGTGGATCTTGCCGGTGTTCTGCTTCTTCGGGCTGGGCCAGCCGATGATGGTCCTCAGGATGATCAGCGATGGCTTGTCAGTGACGGCCTTGGCTGCCTCGATGGCGTCGTTGAGCGCGGCGACGTCTTCGACGTATTTGCCGGTCTTCTTCCAATCGACGGTCTGCACGTGCCAGTCGTATGCCGCATAGCGGGCCGCAACGTCCTCGGTGAAAGCGATGTTGGTGTCGTCCTCGATGGAGATCTGGTTGCTGTCGTAAATCGCGATCAGATTGCCGAGCTGCTGGTGACCGGCGAGGGAGGAGGCCTCGCTCGTGATGCCTTCCTGCAGGTCACCGTCGCCGGCGATGACATACACAAAGTGGTCGAATGGGCTCGCGCCGACCGATGCATCCGGGTCGAACAGTCCCCGCTCGAAGCGCGAGGCGTAGGCGAAGCCCACCGCGGAGGCCAGACCCTGGCCCAGGGGACCGGTCGTGATCTCGACCCCGTCGGTGTGGCCGTATTCCGGGTGCCCGGGGGTCTTGGAACCCCAGGTGCGCAGCGCCTTCAGGTCGTCGAGCTCAAGGCCGTAGCCACCCAGGTACAACTGAACATACTGGGTGAGTGAGCTGTGGCCGACCGAGAGGACGAAGCGGTCCCGACCGATCCACTCGTTGTCGGACGGGTCACGGCGCATGACCTTCTGGAACAACAGGTAGGCCGCGGGAGCCAGGCTCATGGCGGTCCCTGGATGCCCGTTCCCGACCTTCTCCACGGCGTCGGCCGCGAGGAGGCGTGCGGTGTCGACCGCCTTGCTGTCAATCGAATCCCACTGCAGTGCTGCCACTTGGTATTGACCCTTCTGAAGACAAGGGAGAAGGTTGCTGAGAACCCGCACCCGCTATTGTGCGCGCCC
>JBBQDC010000047.1:0-20212 GCA_038319305.1 Actinomycetales bacterium
GGGATGTCCCTGGACTGGTTCTGGGCCATGAACCAGCGGTGGTCGAGAAGCTGGTGGAAGATTTCGGCGGGCTCCAGCTTGCCCTTGAGATCGCGGGGGATTGCCCGGATGACGGGTTCGAAGACTCGAACCAGCCACTCATGCGCCAGCATCTCCTCGTCGGCCTCCGGATCACCGTAGGAGACCCGGTAGGAGTCGAGGTCGTTGAGCAGACGCCGGGCCTGGTTCTCCTCGGCGTCGAGCCCGGTCAGCCGCAGCAGACGCCGCTGGTGGTGGCCGGCATCGACGACCTTCGGCTGGATGCGCACGGTCGTGCCGGTGTTGTCGGTCTTGATGGCCAGTTCCTCGATGTCGAACCCGAGGTCGTTGAGGCGTTCGACACGTTCCGTGATACGCCAGCGTTCGGAACTGGAGAAGGATTCCGACCCGGTCAGTTCCTTCCAGAGCAGACGGTAGGCAGCCACGATTCCGTTGCTGACCCGAATGGGGTCGAGTTCGTCGGCTGCACGGCCGCCGGCCTCAAGGTCCATGAGCTCGCCGGCGATGTTGACGCGGGCGATTTCCAGGTCGTTCTCGCGTTGGCCGTTGGACAGCCCGCCCGGGTACAGTTGTCCGGTCTCGGCGTCGACGAGGTAGGCGGCGAACGCACCGGCGTCACGGCGGAAGAGGGTGTTGGAGAGCGACACGTCACCCCAGAAGAGACCGGCCATGTGCACGCGTACCAGTAGCAGGGCGAGGGCGTCGACAAGCCGGGTTGCGGTGTCGGGCCGCAGGGTCTGCGAGTAGAGGGCGCGGTAGGGAAGTGAGAACTTGAGGTGCCGGGTGACGAGCACCGAGTTCAGCGGCTCGGCATCTTCATTCGTGCGGTTGGTGATCACGGCAAGCGGCTCGACGCAGGGAATTTCCAGGCCCTGTAGGGTGCGCAGCATCTCATACTCGCGCCTGGCCATCTCGCTGGTGGTCTCCTTGATGGCGACGACGCGGCCGCTCAGGTGCGCGAAACGCACGAGGTGGCGGGAGATGCCCTTGGGCAGGGCCGCGATGTTCTCGTTCGGCCAGGCGTCCAGCGGGAGGTGCCAGGGAAGGTCAAGCAGGGCTGGATCGGCAGTGGCCGACGTGATGTTGAGTGAACCGCTCATCCGTTGAGTTTACCGGTGTGCTCCGCCTGAGGAGAACGACAAAACGGCCGGATGGAGCATGCTCCGTCCGGCCGTTCGTTGATGAGCGGGTGCCTAGTCGGCGACTGCTCCACCGAGGCGGAGGCCGGTCTCGGCGTCGAACACGTGCATGTGGTGATGCGTCGGGGTGAGGTAAACGGTGTCGCCAGCGGACGGGTGCGAACGGCCATCGACGCGAGCGACGATGTCGGTACGCTTGCCCTCGACCGTGGAGTGGCCGTAGAGGTAACCGTCGGCGCCGAGCTCCTCAACGAGGTCAACGGCAACTTCGAGGCCCTCGCCGTGTGTGGTGGACAGGTGGATGTCCTCCGGGCGAACTCCGATGGTGACCTTCTTGCCGGTGGATCCGGTCAGGGTCTCGCGAGGCACGGGGATCGTCGCGGTACCGAACTTGATGCCGCCGTCGACGGTGTCGGAGAGGAACAGGTTCATGGCCGGGCTTCCGATGAAGCCGGCAACGAAGACGTTGTTCGGCTTCGAGTACAGGTCGCGGGGCGTGCCGACCTGCTGGAGCACGCCATCCTTGAGGACCGCGATGCGGTCGCCCATGGTGAGTGCTTCGGTCTGGTCGTGGGTCACATAGACCGTTGTCACACCGAGACGGCGCTGGAGCGAAGCGATCTGGGTGCGGGTCTGCACGCGCAGCTTGGCGTCGAGGTTCGAGAGGGGCTCGTCCATGAGGAACACCTGGGGCTGGCGCACGATGGCGCGGCCCATGGCGACGCGCTGACGCTGGCCACCGGAGAGGGCCTTCGGCTTGCGGCTCAGGTACGGTTCGAGGTCGAGCAGCTTGGCGGCTTCGAGAACGCGGGCGGCGCGCTCATCCTTGTTGACGCCGGCGATCTTGAGCGCGAAGCCCATGTTCTCGGCGACCGTCATGTGGGGGTAGAGAGCGTAGTTCTGGAAGACCATGGCGATGTCGCGGTCTTTCGGCGGGACATCCGTCACGTTGCGCTCACCGATGAAGATGTTGCCGTCGTTGACCTCTTCGAGGCCGGCGAGCATGCGCAGAGACGTGGACTTGCCGCAGCCGGACGGGCCGACCAGCACGAGGAACTCGCCGTCGGCAACCGACAGGTCGAGCTTGTCAACGGCGGGAATTGCGGAACCCGGGTAGAGGCGGGTCGCCTTGTCGAACGTGACTGAAGCCATGGTTGTTTTCTCCTTCACCGGCAGGTACGTGCCGGACGATCCGTTGTGATGGGTTACTACGCCTGCCGCGCGTCATGTGCTACAGGTCAACCTTCTCAGTATGTCATGTCGGGGGATCGCGGCGTTTGTGGGACGTGCGGCTGAGCGCGCCAACAGGCTCCGTCTGGTCGTTTCCCAGAAAAGGGACCTACGATTTGGGAGGCATTCGCAAAAGGCTTGCCTCTGCACTTACCTATTTCGGAGCGAGCATTCATGACTATTGGCGGATCGGGCGAGGGCCGTCCCTCTAAGAATCAGCGACGTGACGCGGTTCGCACCAAGGCCAAGCGCATCCGCGAGGAGCAGAAGAAGAAGGACCGCCGCAACCGGGTCGCGCTGCGCGGCGGAGTAATCGCCGCCGGTGTCGCCATCGCCGCGGTCATTGCCGTGGTCATCATCAACTCGATCCCCCCGGTTGGCCCGGGGCCGGCCAACATGGCCAGTGACGGCGTGTTGATCTCCGAGGGGATGACCCCGGTCACGACCTCCGCGCTCCAGCCCGAGGCCAAGCCGATACCGTCCAGGCCGGATGCGACCGGCACGGTCGCCGACATTCGCGTCTACGCGGACTATCTCTGCCCGTTCTGCAGCGAGTTCGAGGCCGCTAACAGCACGCAGATCAGCCAGTGGGTATCGTCAGGTGCCGCGACCGTGGAGATTCACCCGGTTTCGATCCTGACCCACAAGTCCTCCGGCACCAAGTATTCGCTTCGGGCCGCCAACGCCGCCGCGTGCGTGGCGAATTTTGCTCCAGAGAACTTCTACGATTTCAACGCCATCCTGTTCAAGAAGCAGCCCAAGGAAGGCACCGCCGGTCACGACGACGCGGCCATCAAGGGGCTCGTAGCGGATGTCGGCGTGCGGGACAGTGTGTCGGAGATCAACGAGTGCATTGACGACACGACCTTCAAGTCCTGGGTCATCGCCTCTACGGACCGAGCACTGTCCGGTCCGTTGCCGAACACCGAGGTCGAGGCCATCACCGGCACGCCCACCGTGCTCGTCAACGGAAAACAGTATGTCGGCGCCCTCGACGACCCGAAAGAGTTCGCCGCCTTCGTGCTCCAGGCGGCCGCCGCGACCTACTCCACGTCGACCCCGACGCCCGAGCCGGCACCGGCCGGGTAGGCTCCCTGCGAGGGTGGCACCATAGCTCGCGTTCGTCATTTAGGATGGTGTGTCGAGGCGTCAATCACCTCATGCCGGCCTGGCGCAATTGGTAGCGCACCACTCTTGTAAAGTGGGGGTTACGGGTTCAAGTCCCGTGGCCGGCCCTGTTCCCTGAACCGCGGTTCTCTAGATAGCGCTGAGGAAGTCAGCCGGATCGATCGCTTGGCGCACGCCCGGTTTCGCATCTGCCGGCACGCCACCGACATACAGCCAGCCGAGCAACACTTCCGAAGCCGCAAGCCCATGGGCATCGTGCACCGGCTGCGTGCGGACCAGAGGGCCGGAACGCCACATGACGCCCCAGCCCTGGGCAGCCAGGAGAAGGCTCAGCATGTGGGCGACGCCAGCTGCGGCGGCGTCCTGTTCCCAGTCCGCCACCGTTTCGCTTTCGCGCCGGCTCGCGACGACGGCGATCAGGAGTTCGGCGCGCAGGGGCTTCACCGCGAGCCTGGCGGCCTCTGCGCCGGTCAGTCCTGCGGCCTCCACCATGGCCTCGCCCAAGCGGTGGCGGGCGTCACCGCGGAGCTCGATCAGCCGCCAGGGGCGAAGCGCGCCGTGATCGGCGACGCGGGCCGCGACGGCCACCAGAGGCAGCAACTCGTCATGGATCGGCACCTGGGCCGTGACCTTGGAATGGGACCGTCGCCGACCGACCATTTGGAGGAGGTCGGACAATGCTTACTCGACCGGCTTGAAGTTGAGTGAAATGGAGTTCATGCAGTACCGATCGCCGGTGGGAGTCCCGAATCCGTCGTCGAAGACGTGACCGAGGTGTGAGCCACAGTTCGCGCAGCGCACCTCGGTGCGCAGGACGCCGAGTGTGCGGTCTTCGAGGAGTTCAACGGCCTCGGGGCGCACCGATTCGTAGAAGCTCGGCCAGCCGCAACCGGAGTCGAACTTCGTGCCGCTCTTGAACAACTCGGCGTTGCAGGCCCCGCAGGTGTAAATCCCGGATCGACCCTCATCGAGCAGCTCGCCGGTCCACGCCCGCTCGGTGGCGGCCCCACGGAGAACGGCGTACTGCTCGGGGCTCAGTTCCGCGCGCCACTGCGCATCTGACTTCTCGACCTCGTAGTCCATGTTCCGTTCCTTCCTGCTCGGCCTCGGAATGGCCGAAATCTGTCCGTACCAACAGTAAACTCGCCGGACCGCGGCGGTATTCCTCGATTAGGAGACAGTCCGGGCTTTCACCATCTCGGCGCGCTGCCGAACGGTCCAGCGAGTACGCAGGCGCTGACAAATAGAATTGTAGAGAACGAGAGAGGTGGCACGTGGACGGAACACCCCATTCGGAGCCGACCTTGGAGGCGGCATCGGAGTCTTCCTCCCCGGCAGGTCTGCCCGCGCTAGATCAATCGATCCTCCTCTTCGAACGGCAGTGGTGGAGGCACGCCGGCACCAAGGAGCAGGCGATCCGTGCCGAGTTCGGCCTCTCGGCCGCCCGGTACTATCAACTATTGGGTGTTGTGATCGACTCTCCGCTTGCCGTGGAGTCCGACCCGATGCTGGTGAAACGCCTGCAGCGGATGCGTGACGCCCGGTCAAAGGCGAGGGAACAACGGTCACTCCGTTCCACCGATTGACACCCTGACCTGGATACCGCCCTGTCTACTCACCGCCCACAGAGGATCGAACAAGCCTGACGATGCCGAGTTCCTACGCTAAAGACCGCTTCGACCACCTCCCACATTCCCTGGAACGGGTGGGGGCCCACCGCGCGCCCGGCAAGAAGGGGCGAGGCTGGATTGCGCTGTGGTGGTCTCTTGGCGCAACCGTTGTGCTGGTCGGACTCGGAGTCGTCGGCCTGGCCGTGTTGAATAACAATCTGAACTTCGAGTTGCCGGGCACAGCGACGACCTCTGACAGTGCGGCCACTCCGAGTGCCACCCCGAGTGACACTCCTTCGTCTGTGCCGACGCCTGCCGCGACCGTGGACCCGAACTCGACCGTGACCGTCCTGAATGGGACTGCCGGCGAAGGCATCGCGCGGTCTGTCGGGGAGGTCCTCGAGGCGGAGGGCTGGACGATCGAAGAGCTGGACAACGCGAGCACGGAGGATGTGCAGACCACCACCGTCTATTACGCCGACGCGTCTCTGGAGGGAGCGGCACGCGGAGTCGCCGAGTCCCTGCCCGGCTCGGAAGTGCTGCTTTCGAGCGATTTCGCCGATTCCGCAGCGGACCTGACCGTGGTCGTCGGCAACGACTATGAGCCGGCCGAATAGCCGTTACCTATACTTCAGGCGCTTGCGCGTCAACCCCCTTACGTTCTTTCACGGCTTCCGTAAATTGGTCCTTGGTCGCTCATTTTCTTCGTTCGGACGCTCTCGCAACAGGCGTATTCCACTGGTCGAATGCAATGGACGCAGTAACTGCGCCAGGCCCGGTACGGCCAACGGGCGCGTGTCGACGAATTCAAAGCAACAGGGAGTTACACATGGCGAACGGAACCGTCAAATGGTTCAACGCTGAAAAGGGTTTCGGCTTCATCACGGTCGATGGAGGTGGCCAGGATGTCTTTGTCCACTACTCGGCCATCGACATGCACGGCTACAAGGTTCTCGAAGAGGGACAGCATGTCATCTTCGAACTGGGTGCAGGGGCGAAGGGGCCCCAAGCAGAATCGGTTCGTCCGGTCTGATCCAGCGGGGGTGGTCGGCAGTCGACCGACGGGTTGACGTCCGCTGCCGCTCAAGCCGAATTTTCCGGGTTACGTCCCGGGTCGCACGTGCACGGTATTGAAGCCGCGTTAGTGTTTGGGACGTGACATCGAAAATGGCGGTTCAAGCTCAGCGACGAAGTGCGACACCGAGTATTCGGTTCATCCGGATGCTCGGTGTCGCACTTTTGCCGTCTCTCCTACTGCTGTCCGCCTGCGCCGGTGACGCACCGAAGCCGGCGGCCAGTCCCACCAGCACACCCTGGGACTCAACCTATGAGTCTCCCTCGGACACGGCGGTCGCCCCGCTGCGCGGTACGAGTGTGCCGGTCGGGAGCCTTCAGAGTCCGGCCCTCTCGGTGAAGGTCGACAACCACGAAGCCGCCAGGCCGCAGCTCGCACTCGAGCGCGCCGATATCGTCTTCGAAGAACTCGTCGAGGGTGGGCTGACCCGCTATATCGCAGTCTGGCAGTCCGACGTGCCGGAACTCGTCGGGCCGGTGCGCTCGATCCGACCTATGGACCCGGACATCATCGCGCCGTTCGGCGGAATCGTGGCCTATTCCGGCGGCCAACAGCGATTCATGGACATGATGCAGGCAACCGATGTCGTCAACGCCGTCTTCGATACCGACACCACCGGTCTCTTCACGCGCTCGAGTGACAGGGAGGCCCCCCACAACGTCATTCTCGAGGCCTCAGCGCTGGTTGCACGGAATGCCACGGTGCCGCCTTCGTCCCAGCAGTTCGCCTACTCCGCGACCGTGCAGGGGTCGTCCGCGGCCGTCGATGGCACGCCCATCTCTGCAATCAACTCCAGCTTCTCCACCGCTCGCTGGCCCGGCTGGACGTGGGATGGGGCCGGTGCCGCCTACCTGCGATCCCAGGAGGGTGCACCTGACCTGGACGCCACCGGCGCCCAGCTGCGAGCAACCAACGTCCTGGTCTTGCGAGTCGCGATCGATGGCACCTATGGAGAGGTTCCCACGACGACCATGGTTGATTCGGGGGAGGCCTGGGTCTCGACCGGTGGCAAGTCCGTGCATGCCGTCTGGTCCAAGGCTGACCAGGCCGCGCCCATCCGTCTCGTCGATGACTACGGTGTGACGATTCGTCTTGCCGCCGGCAACACGTGGATCGAGCTTGTGCCGTCCGAACGAGGCACGGTCGTGCTGGTGCCGTAGCCGCCGACGCGGCCCCTGCCGTTCACTTGCACTCTCGACCCCAGAGTGCCAGAATCGACTTGGCACTCTCTCTGTTTGAGTGCCAACCCATCACCGTTTTGGTAACGTCCGGGAGGGACGAGAAACACATATGGCAAAGATCATTGCTTTCAACGAAGAGGCCCGTCGCGGCCTTGAGCGTGGCCTGAACATCCTCGCTGACACTGTCAAGGTCACCCTCGGCCCGCGCGGACGTAACGTGGTGCTGGAGAAGAAGTGGGGCGCTCCCACGATCACCAACGATGGCGTGTCCATCGCAAAGGAGATCGAACTCGACGACCCGTACGAGAAGATCGGTGCCGAGCTCGTCAAAGAGGTCGCTAAGAAGACCGATGACGTCGCAGGCGACGGAACCACCACCGCCACCGTTCTGGCTCAGGCGCTCGTTCGTGAAGGCCTGCGCAACGTCGCTGCCGGAGCAGACCCGATCAGCCTCAAGCGTGGCATCGAGAAGGCCACGGCTGCCGTGATCGCCGAGCTCATCGCCAACGCGAAAGAGGTCGAGACCAAGGAAGAGATCGCGGCCACCGCTTCCATCTCTGCCGGTGACGCCGAAATCGGCGCCATCATCGCCGAGGCCATCGACAAGGTCGGCAAGGAGGGTGTCGTCACCGTCGAGGAGTCGAACACTCTCGGCACCGAGCTCGAGCTCACCGAGGGCATGCGTTTCGACAAGGGCTTCCTGTCTGCCTACTTCGTGACCGACCCCGATCGTCAGGAAGCGGTCTTCGAAGACCCCTACATCCTGATCGTCAACTCCAAGGTCTCCAACATCAAGGACCTGCTCCCCATCGTGGACAAGGTCATCCAGACCGGCAAGCAGCTTCTCATCATCGCCGAGGACGTCGACGGCGAGGCCTTGGCCACGCTCGTTGTGAACAAGATCCGCGGAATCTTCAAGTCGGTTGCCGTCAAGGCTCCCGGCTTCGGTGACCGTCGCAAGGCCCAGCTGCAGGACATCGCCATCCTTACCGGTGGACAGGTCATCAGTGAAGAGGTCGGCCTCAAGCTCGAGAACGTCACCCTTGACCTCCTGGGCAACGCCCGCAAGATCGTCATCACCAAGGACGAGACCACCATCGTCGAAGGTGCCGGCGACCCCGAAGCGATCGCCGGACGTGTCCAGCAGATCCGCAGTGAGATCGAGAACACCGACAGCGACTACGACCGTGAGAAGCTCCAGGAGCGTCTCGCCAAGCTCGCCGGCGGAGTTGCAGTCATCAAGGCCGGCGCCGCGACGGAGGTTGAGCTCAAGGAGCGCAAGCACCGCATCGAAGACGCCGTCCGCAACGCGAAGGCTGCCGTCGAAGAGGGCATCGTCGCCGGTGGTGGCGTTGCACTGATCCAGGCCGGTAAGACCGCGTTCGAGAAGCTCGAACTGGTCGGCGACGAGGCAACGGGCGCGAACATCGTCAAGGTTGCCATCGACGCTCCGCTCAAGCAGATCGCTCTCAACGCCGGCATGGAGCCGGGCGTTGTCGCCGACAAGGTGCGCAATCTGCCGATCGGCTGGGGCCTCAACGCCGCGACCGGTGAGTACGTTGACATGCTCGCCGCCGGAATCAATGACCCGGTAAAGGTCACCCGCTCCGCGCTGCTCAACGCCGCGTCGATCGCCGGGCTGTTCCTGACCACCGAGGCCGTAGTCGCCGACAAGCCGGAGAAGAACGCTGCTCCGGCCGGCGACCAGGGCGGCGGAATGGACTTCTAAGTCCACACCGCTTCACCGCTTCACAACACAGGGCGCCTCCTTCGGGAGGCGCCCTGTGTCGTTAATTGTCATGAGTGTCCTGAGTGCGACGCGGTCGCGCTAGCGCAGGAAAAGGCGCGCGTTGGCCTGCTCTATTTCGGCATACTGCTGGCCGGCCTGGTTTAGGGCGAGGTTCAGCCCCTCCGCGCTTTGGGCAACCTGCTGTTGGGTGGCACGCCAGTCCGAGACCGCCGCCTGGAACGCGGTTGCGGCCTGGCCGGACCACGAACCCTCCAGAGAGGTCAGCTGGGCGATGAGCCCGGCAACCTCGCTTTGGATACGCCCGATCGTGGCGCGCGCCACGGAGGTGGTGTGGAGCACTGCTTCGCTGTCGACCTGATAGCGGGTCATGGGAGTCCTTTCAGCTGGGGTGATGCCGATCAGACTACGGAGCCGACCACGACCGTTGCCGACGTGCGCAGCTCGGGCAGGGCAAGTCACACCCCTTGACCATGGGGGAGGAGCCGCCGGCAGACAGCGGTCGCGGAACCCGCTACAAGGGGATGCGCGTTACGACGTGATGACAGGGGCGACGCGCTGGGGTGCGTTCGGGGAACAGGCCAGCGGGAACCAGACCCGGAAGGTCGCGCCGCCGCCAGGCGTGTCCACGACCTGCACGGTGCCGTTGTGGCTGGCGATGATCGAGGCGACGATCGCCAGGCCGAGCCCGCTGCCGCCGGTCTCCCGCGCACGTGAGGTGTCGGCACGCCAGAAACGTTGGAAGATTTTCTCCCGGATCTGCGGCGGGATGCCTTCGCCGTGGTCGATGACCGCGATGGATGCCCGCTGGTTGCGGCGGTCGACCGCGACCTCGAGTTCGACCGGGCTGTCCGCCGGGCTGAAGCGCAGGGCGTTACCCATCAGGTTCGTGATGACCTGGCGGATCTTGTTCTCTTCGGCCATCACGACGGCCTGCACGGTGCCCGGCGGGGTGACGGGAGTCTGTTCCGGCACCAGTGCCGGGACATCCGTCTTGCGTGGCCTGCGTGTGCGCAGCCGGGCCAGGGTGGCCCCGGCGAAGGAGACCGACCCGCCCGCCGAGGGGGTCGGCTCTTCGGGCTTGGGGCCAGGGACGTCACCGGCGGGGACTTCGCCAGTGGAGTGAGCGAGGTCGATGGCGGCGCGTTCGGTGGTGTCCTCGAACTCGGCGGGGATCGGCGTGACAACGGTGATGGTGCGGCCGGGGGAGGAAGCCATGGCGTCGAGCGCCGCATCGCGAGCGAGCGGCATCAGGTCGACCGGCGCGAGGGCCAGCGGTTTTGTCTCGTCGAGCCGCGCGAGCTCGAGCAGGTCTTCGACGAGGCCCCCCATGCGGATTGCTTCCTTTTCGATGCGCTCCATGGCCTGGGCGATTTCCTCCGGCGTCTGCAGGGCGCCCATCCGGTAGAGCTCGGCATAGCCGCGCACCGAGACGAGGGGAGTGCGCAACTCGTGGCTGGCGTCACCGACGAAGCGCCGCATCTGGTTGATCGTGCGGGCGCGGTCCTTGAAGAGGCGGTCGATGCGGCTCAACATGGTGTTGAGCGAGCGGTTGAGGCGCCCGACCTCGGTGTTGGGCGTGGCGCCGCCGAGCCGCTGACTGAAGTCGCCGTCGGCGATGGCCGCGGCCGTTCGCTCCACCTCACGCAGTGGTGCGAAGGTGGTGGTCACCAGGAGGCGCGTGAGAAGCGCCCCCACCAGCACGACGCCGAGCCCGAACCCCAGAAAAATTGTGAGGTACGTTGCCATGGTGTTCTCGGTCGGCTTCAACGAGACCGCCATGACCAGCGTGCCCAGCGTCCCTTGCGGCGAGATCACGAGGGGTACGGCGACCGCCAGGAACTCGGTGTCGTGCGCCGAGTCCACCAGAGTCATGGTGTTGCCGTCGAGCTCCATCACGGTCTGAAGATCGAGCGGCCCGGTCACGATCGGGATCTCATTACGCGGATGATCCCGCCAGGTGTGGTCCTTGAGGATGCCGCGCTCGTCATACAGGGCGACGTAGTAGTCCGAGGAGACCACGGCAGTGGTGCCTTGACCCAGAGCGGCCGCCGAATAGCTGTTAGACGCAGACTGGGCGTCTGTCTGTAGCTGCGAATCGACCTGCTGGACCACGTACTGGCGCAGCATGGCCATCGTGCCGATGCCGGAGACGAGCAGGCCGAGCGTTAGCATCAGCACCGTGACGCCCGTGATTTTGGAACGCAGGGAAACGCGGCTCCACCGCTCCGTGAGTGACTGATGCATAGGACGCCAGTGTATGGGCGCAGCCTGTGACTACGCCTTGGCGGCCTTGAGCATGTAGCCGAAGCCACGCTTGGTCTGGATGAGAGGCTCGGTCGAGTGCGCGTCCACCTTGCGGCGGAGGTACGAGATGTAGGATTCGACGATTCCGGCGTCGCCGTTGAAGTCGTACTCCCAGACATGGTCCAAAATCTGAGCCTTCGACAAGACCCGGTTCGGGTTCAGCATCAGGTAGCGCAGAAGCTTGAACTCGGTTGGGCTGAGCTCGATGGGGGCGTCACCGACCAGGACCTCGTGGGTGTCCTGGTCCATGGTGAGTTCGCCGGCGCGGATGACCGCGTCTTCGTCGGCGTGCATCGTGCGGCGCAGGATCGCCTTGATCCGGGCGACGATCTCGTCGAGGCTGAACGGCTTGGTGACGTAATCGTCGCCGCCGACCGTCAGACCGGTGATCTTGTCTTCGGTATCGTCCTTCGCAGTGAGGAAGAGGATCGGAGCCGTGTAGCCGGCGGAACGCAGACGCTTGGTCACGCCGAAACCGTTCATGTCCGGCAGCATGACGTCGAGGATGATGAGGTCGGGTTCTTCCTCGAGCACGGCAGAGATCGCCTGGGCGCCGTTTCCGACGGCTCTCACGGCAAAGCCGGCGAACCGCAGGCTGGTGGTGAGGAGATCCCGGATATTGGGTTCGTCGTCGACAATAAGGATGCGTGGGCCGTCAGTCATGTCCCTAGTATCTGCGCGTTAGCTGGAGGTTTACTGAAAATCCCCGGTACGCGAAGGGGCAGGTAGATTGGTGGGGAAATCAGGCTGCCGCGGCGTGGGGAGACCAGGCTGGGCGTTCAGGCTTTTGCGGTTGTGGGGGCTGGCCGAGTCGCCCGAAACACAATCGATGTGCGTCCGGCGCAGTAGTACGACGAGCGGGACATCGACGTGCGACCGGGCGCCTGGGTGACCGGCTTGGAGCTCGACACCCACGAGCTGACGCTGCGGGAGGGCAAACCGGTGCGCTACGACAGGCTGCTCCTCGCGACGGGCGCGTCGGCACGGCGGCGCCGGAATTCATAGCCTTCTGGGTGGCGCACGGCCGGGTCGTCGTCAGGAGCAACGTCAATGTGTGGGAGGTCAACGAGACCGTGCAGCGCTTTATCCGGACGCAGGTGAGGGTCGACGCGGCCCGGCTCACGGATGAGAGCATTGCACTGGACGAATTGCTTGCCGGCGCACCCGACTGAAGGATCTGACATGGACAACGCGACCACTCGACCTGGCCCGGTGCTGCCCGATCTGATCCACCCTCGGCGACTGATCGGTGGGCGACTGTTCGACTTCTCCCGCGAGGTGGCTGTGATGGCCATCATCAACCGCACCCCCGATTCCTTCTACGACAAGGGGGCGACCTTCGCCCTCGACGAGGCCGTGAAGGCCGCCCGGCGCGCCATTGTGGACGGCGCTGACTGGGTCGACATCGGTGGGGTGAAATTCGCACCCGGACCGTCGATTCCGATTGAGGAGGAGATCGACAGGGTTGTCCCGGTGATCGAGGCCCTGCGTGACTCGGGCGTCATCATCTCCGTCGATACCTTCCATCCTGCCGTGGCGCGGGCCAGCATCGCTGCCGGCGCCCACGTGATCAACGACACCACCGGGGTGCATGATCCTGCCATGGCCGATGTCGTCGCGGACAGCGACGCGACGCTCGTGATCACCCACAGCCTCGCGCCGCCGCGCACGCCGTGGCCGGTGCCCACCTATGGCGACGTGGTGGACGAGGTCGCGGCTTTCCTGGGTGAACGGGTCGAGTTGGCGCTTCGTCGCGGTGTTCCGGAATCCCGCATCATCATCGACCCGGGGCACGACCTGAACAAGAACACCCACCACTCGCTCGAGCTGACACGGCGGCTCGGCGAGATCACGGCTCTCGGCTATCCGACTCTGGTCGCCGTGTCGAACAAGGACTTCGTCGGGGAGACGCTGAACCGCGAGCGGGGCGAACGGGTCGAGGGCTCGCTCGCCGCCGCCGTGTACAGCATCCTGCAGGGCGCCCGGATCGTGAGGATGCACAACGTCGTCGCCGCCGTCGACGCCGTGAGGATGACCGAGGCGATCCTGGGCTTCCGCGAACCGGCGTACACGCGCCACAATCTGGCCTGATGATGCTGGATCGTGATGAGCTGATCATTCGATACCGGCTGCCCGATCGCACGCTGCCGCACCTGCGGGTGAATTTCATCGCCAGCCTCGACGGCGCTGCGACCCGCGAGGGCGTGAGCGGCGGGCTCGGGAACGCCGACGACAAGCGCGTCTTCGACACCCTCCGGATGCTCGCCGACGTGATCGTGGTCGGCGCGGGCACGGTGCGCGCCGAGGGGTACGGCGGCATCCGCCTTGACCCCGCGGATGCCGCGTGGCGCGTCCGGCACGGACTCCCGGCCCAGCTGCCGGTCGCCGTCGTGTCGTCGCGGTTGGACCTCGAGCCGAGCCACCCGTTGTTCGCGGATGCCGCCGTGCGGCCGCTGGTCGTGACGCACGCGGAGACGCCGCTGCGGCGCCGTGAGGAGCTCGCCGCGGTGGCGGATGTTCTGGTCTGCGGCGAGACTGCCGTGGACCCGCGCCGGATGCTGGCGGAGCTGGCCCGGCGCGGTCTGGCGCAGGTGCTCTGCGAGGGTGGTCCACACCTGTTCGGCACGTTGATCGCGGCCGACTGCGTTGACGAGCTGTGTCTGAGCGTCAGCCCTGTGCTCGAGGGAGGCCCGGCCGGGCGGATCTCCGCGGGCACCGCCGCCGTGCCCCGGGAGATGTCACTGTTGCACGTGCTGACCGCCGGGGACATGCTCTTCCTACGCTATGCGCGGCGCAGGGCATCCTGACCTCGCCTGTCGTTTTTCGCTGGGAAACGCAGGCGATACTCACGGCCCGGTGGGTCAGACGGCGATGACCTGCGCGTCCAGGTTCTGCGAGTCGAGGATCGTGTAGCTGTAGCCCTGCTCGGCGAGGAAGCGCTGGCGGTTCTGGGCGAAGTCCTGGTCGACGGTGTCGCGGGCGACGAGGGTGTAGAAGTTCGCGGACAGACCGGATTCCTTCGGTCGCAGCAGGCGGCCGAGGCGCTGGGCCTCTTCCTGGCGTGAGCCGAACGAGCCGGACACCTGGATGGCGACCGTGGCCTCGGGAAGGTCGACCGAGAAATTCGCGACCTTCGACACCACCAGCAGGTTTTCCTCGCCGACCCGGAAGGCCTGGTACAGGCGCTCTCGTTCGTCGACGGGAGTCGCGCCGGTGAGCTTGGGGGCGTTCAGAGCCTCGGCGAGTTCGTCGATCTGGTCGAGATACTGGCCGATCACGAGGATGCGCTCCCCGGGGTGCTTGGCCACCAGCCGCTTGACGACGTCGAGCTTCGCCGGTGCGGTCGCGGCCATCCGGTAACGCTCATCGTCGGCAGCAGCGGCGTAGCTGAGCCGTTCGGACTGCGGCAGGTCGATGCGCACCTCGTAGCAGGAGGCCGGGGAGATGAAGCCCTGGGCCTCGATCTCCTTCCAGGGTGCGTCGAAGCGCTTGGGTCCGATCAGGCTGAAGACGTCGCCCTCGCGGCCGTCCTCGCGCACCAGGGTGGCGGTGAGGCCGAGGCGCCGGCGGGCCTGCAGCTCAGCGGTCAGCTTGAACACCGGGGCCGGTAGCAGGTGCACCTCGTCATAGATGACGAGGCCCCAGTCCATGGCGTCGAGCAGCTCGAGGTGCGCGTACTCGCCTTTCCGCTTGGCGGTGAGAATCTGGTAGGTCGCGATCGTGACCGGCTTGACCTCTTTCACCTGCCCGGAGTACTCGCCGATCTCGTCGGCGGTGAGGGTCGTTCGCTTGATCAGTTCGTCGCGCCACTGGCGGGCGGAGACCGTGTTGGTGACGAGGATGAGCGTGTTGGTCTTGGCGGTGGCCATGGCTCCGGCGCCGACCAGCGTTTTGCCGGCCCCGCAGGGCAGCACGACCACGCCGGACCCACCGTCGAAGAAGCTGGAGACGGCCTTGTTCTGGTAGTCGCGGAGCGCCCAGCCGTCCTCCTTGAGATCGATCGGATGCGGCGTTCCCGGCGTGTAGCCGGCGAGGTCCTCGGCCGGCCAGCCCAGTTTCACCAGTTCCTGCTTGAGCTGGCCGCGCGCCCACGGTTCGACCAGGAATGAGCCCCGCGACGGATGCCCGATCAGGAGGGGTGCGATGCGTCGGGCCCCGGCGATCTCGGTGAGTACGGCCTCGTCGTTACTCTGCAGGATGAGCTGACCCTCGGCGTCGCGCTCGATCACGAGCCGGCCATACCGGCCGACCGTCTCGGTGATGTCCACGCTGACGGTCTGCGGGATGGCGAACTTGGAGTATTTTTCGAGCGTGGCCAGCATGTTGGAGGCGTCGTGCCCCGCAGCTCGGGCATTCCACAGACCCAGCCGGGTGATGCGGTAGGTGTGGATGTGCTCGGGGGCACGCTCCAGCTCGGCGAAGACGGCCAGGTCGTGGCGTGCATCCTCGGCGAGAGGGTGCGCGACTTCGAGCAAAACCGTGCGGTCACTTTGGACGATCAGTGGGCCATCAGACATAGCCGTCAATTCTACGCCAGGTCGGAGTGAAGGCTCGCACCGCTACGGGGCCGGCGTGATGCTGATGATGCTGGACAGAGGCAGAGTACGTTCGATGTCGGCGCGTCGGTCCCGGGCCCGGAAGCGTCCGCCGCCCACGCTGGCCGGTTCGAGGAGGTAGTCGACCACCACGCCACCGGGCATGGCGATACTGACCACGACGGTCTGTTTCGCCTTGATCGCCGTGTCGATCTGCCGGGCGAGCCAGGCACCCGCTGCCTGGCCTTCGCCGCCGTCGGCGGCGCGCAGCTTCTCGACCAGGGCGAGAGCCGGATCGGGCATGTCCACCGGCACGACCCGGGCGAGCTGGTGGCGGCGCAGGTGCACGATCTCGTGCGTGGCGTCTTCCGCGGCGACGGGGTAGCGCGCATCGCTGAGCGCCCAGAAGACCACGTCGGAAGGGAATCGGCTGGTCAGTCGGCTGCCCTCGGCCGCAACGAGGCCGAGCGAGGCGAGCGTCTGGTCCACGGCGATGGTGCTGAGCAGGGCTGCATCGTCGGACTGCACGTAGGCCTGGGCCGGTGACTCCATCGGGTCGGTCGGGCCGACGCGCACGCGCCCGTAGCGGGCGGCGGACTCCCGGATCAGGTAATCGACGGGCTGCGGGATGCCGGTCAGCGAAACCGTGTGCAGGAATTCGAGTAGGGACTCCGCCGTCTCGCCGACCGCAAGGGCACGGTTGACCGAGTTGGCGGTGATGCGGTAGCTCAGGGCCAGTTCCCGGCTCTCCACGTCGGCGAGCCCGCGCAGTCGCGTGTCGATCGAAGGGGCGAGCGGCCCAGGGGACACGATCGACAGGTCATTCTGCAGGTACACCGCGCCGCCGGTCGCCGGCAGCGCGGCCGCCATGGTGGCGACGGCCGCCTCGAGGTCGCCGGCCAGGACCGCGGCACCGGACGGACTCGTGGTCTGATGCGCGGTGATACCGATCAGCTCGGCTTCCTCAGCGAACTCGGTGACCCGGTCGTCCATCCACTGGCCACCGGCCGGATAGAGCCAGGCCACGAAGCTGCGCAGCACGTCGCCCCAGGACACGCCAGGCCGGCGGGCGAGGATACCTCGCACATCCGGCGGCAGGGCCGCATGCCAGGCGTCGGCGAGGGTTGCCCAGCGGCGGGCGGTGCCCTCGAGCAGCCAAGCCTCGCCGGTCTCGGTCTCATTCCAATAGCCGTCGGAATGCGCGATGAGATCGGCTCGGTTCGCGGTCGCGACGAAGGCGGGCACGGATTCGAGCTCGGCGCCCATCACGGCAGCGAGGCGCTTGGTGTCGGGCAGGCCGAGTCCGCCCCGGCTAAGTTCCCTGGCGGGCTCGCGCGCGAGCTCGGTGACCAGTTCGGCGATGGACGACACCGCGGCGAAGGCGCGCTCCGCCGCGAGCCGGTCGGTGAACCGGGTGTCCGTGTTGTCGACGCTGGCCAACGCCGCGGGCGCGGGTGTTGAGGCCAGCTCGAGCGCGGTCGGCAGGCTCTGGTCCGGCCAGGACTGGAGCTGCGCTGCCACGGCCGCGTAGGGGCTGAAACGCCCATCGGCCAGGCGCGCGAGCATGAGCGAGTCCAGTTCGGCGGCACGGCCGGCGACCTCGGCCACGTCGACGGGCGAACCCGCCAACTCGGACAGGCGCTCGGCGAGGTCGAACAGCGACGGCGCGGCATCCGTGCCGACATCCGTTCCCTGGCTGAGCTCACCGGAGACGGCAAGGACGGCCAGGGTGGGCCGGTCGAGACGAGCCAGCACCCGCTGAATCGCGTCCGGCTCGAGGAGTGCCTCGGCCAGATCGAAGAAATCACGGATTCCCGCGGCCGAGACCGCGCGGGTGTCGATCGTGCGACGCAACGTTGCGTCATCCAGCGCCCGAAGGCGCGAAGCGAGTGTGAGCATTGCTACTCCCTATTCTGTCGTGCCTCACGAGCGCGACGCATGCCGGACATCACCATGAGGACGATGATCAGCACGAATCCGAGAGGCAATCCAAACAGCGGCAAAGCAAGCACCGCCGGCCAGACCCCCTGGCCGAAACCGTTGTCCGCCCCAGCCCCGAGTGCCGTGCCGAGGATGACGGCCAGGAACGCGAGGATGGACAGACCCACCACACCCGCAACCATGTAAGCAAGGATGCGTTCGAGCCGGCTCGCGGCGTGTGGAGTTTGATTGGTCACACCCTCAAGGATACGGGGCAGGAACCGGTCCGACCGAATAGGCTGGGTGTGGTTGGCGCGCATTCCGCGCGCCCGGAATCCAGCGAGGTCCAGATGCCCACCGGCAAGGTCAAGTTCTACGACGAGGAGAAGGGTTTCGGCTTCATCACCTCTGATGACGGCCACGAGGTCTTTCTGCACGCTTCTGCACTGCCCGCCGGAGTAACGGTCAAGGCAGGAACGAAGCTCGAATTCGGTATCGCGGACGGCAAGCGGGGCGCCCAGGCGTTGTCCGTTCGAGTTCTCGAGGCGCCACCGAGCCTGGTCAAGCTCAGTCGCAAGCCGGCAGACGACATGGCCATCATCATCGAGGATCTGGTGAAGCTCCTCGACGGCATCGGAGCGAGCCTGCGTCGCGGTCGCTACCCCGACAGCACCCACAGCCACAAGATCGCGGCCATGCTGCGCAGGGTCGCGGAGGAACTCGATGCATGAGGCCATCGCCGACGAGCGCCTTCTGGCCGCGGTCGACCAGGCGCGCACCGCGCTGCTGGAGATCACGCCGGCCGAGAGCATCGGCGCACCTCTCGGCCACATTGTCGAGGGCGAGCGTTTATTGTCGCTGCTCTTCGATTGCACCCTGTCTGGATACCCGGGCTGGCGCTGGACGGTCACCCTCGCCCGCGTGGATGAGGAGTCAGAGCCGTCGGTTCTGGAAGCCGAGCTCACGCCGGGTGACGACGCGCTGATCGCGCCGGAGTGGGTGCCGTGGTCTGACCGTCTGGCCGATTACCGAACGGCTCAGGAGCTGGCCGAGGCCGAGACGACGCACGACGAAGACGAAGACGACGACGAAGACGACGACGAAGACGAAGACGACGGCGACGATGTCGAGTCGGGCGACGGCGACGATGACGAGTCAGACGATGACCGCGGCGAAGACGTGCTCGACGGCATCGATTTCGGTGAGGGTCTAACGGCGCCGGAACTGCACCCAGGCAAGCCCGAGCAGACCGAGGCCGAGACCGATGATGGCAGCACTGAGCCACCAGCCCACTCCGGCAGTGGCGAGTTCGACCCGGAAGAGGACCGCGAGCACGACCGCCACTAGCCAGCCGGCGGAGCCCGCAAGGAAAGCCTTGCGGGCATCCGTTCGAGCCGGCAGCGGGTCTGGCCGTCGCTCACTATCTTTCAGCCAGAGCCGCATGCCGAGGCCTACTTGCCCAGGCTCTGAACCACGAACTCGATCGATCTGACGAGCTGGCGCACGTCGTCGGGCTCGATCGCGGTGAAGGTGGCAACCCGCAGCTGGTTGCGGCCGAGCTTGCGGTAGGGCTCGGTGTCGGAGATTCCGTTGGCGCGCAGCGTCTTGGCGATATAGGCGGCGTCGATCGCGTCGTCGAAGTCGATCGTCGCAACCACCTGGGACCGGTGCTCCGGGTTGGTGACATACGGCGTCGCGAACGAGACGCTCTCGGCCCAGTCGTAGAGAACGGATGACGACTCGCGGGTGCGTGCGCCCGCCCACGCCAGGCCGCCGTTTTCGTTGATCCAGTCGAGCTGGTTCTCGATCATAAGGAGTGTGGCCACGGCCGGCGTGTTCAGCGTCTGGTTGAGGCGCGAGTTGTCGATCGCGTTCTTCAGGCTGAGGAAATCGGGGATATAGCGGCCGCTCGCCGCGATCTGCTCGACCCGCTCGATCGCGGCGGGGGAGAAGAGGGCCAGCCACAGGCCGCCATCCGAGGCGAGGTTCTTCTGCGGGGCGAAGTAGTACACATCCGCCTGGTCGGCGGCGAAGTCGATACCGGCAGCCGCGCTCGTGGCGTCGATCACGGTGAGTGCGCCCAGATCGCCGTTCACACGGGTGACGGGGGCCATGACGCCCGTGGAGGTTTCGTTCTGGGGCCAGGCGTAGACGTCGACGCCTTCGGTGGCGACGGCTTCGCTGAGCGACCCGGCCGGGGCCTTGATCACGTCGGGTGCCTCGAGGAACGGGGCCGCCGCGGCGCTGGCGAACTTGCCGCCGAACTCGCCGAACACGAGGTTCTGGCTTCGCTTCGAAATA
>JBBQDC010000048.1:0-19825 GCA_038319305.1 Actinomycetales bacterium
GGCGCGCCGCTAAAGTTGATGGGGTGCGAACAATACTGAGGAGTAATACACGTGGCTGACGGCTTTGAGCTTTTCACCGACCGGTCCGTTGTCGCAATGCGCGTCAACGGCGAGCTCAAGGATCTCGCCACGACGGTGACTGCGGCGGATGTCGTCGAACCGGTGACGATCGGCTCGCCCGACGGGCTCAGCATTCTGCGTCACTCGGCCGCGCACGTGCTGGCGCAGGCCGTGCAGACCGTGAACCCCGCGGCGCGCCTCGGCATCGGCCCACCCGTCACCGACGGCTTCTACTACGACTTCGACGTCGAAGAGGCCTTTACGCCCGAGGACATCAAGTCTCTCGAGAAGGCCATGGACCGGATCATCCGTCAGGGCCAACGCTTCGTGCGCCGCGTCGTGACCGACGACCAGGCCAGGGAAGAACTCGCGGCCGAGCCCTACAAGCTCGAGCTGATCGGGCTCAAGGGCGGGGCTGCCGACACCGCTGACAACGAGTCGGTCGAGGTCGGCGGCGCCGAACTGACCATCTACGACAATGTGGACCCGAAGACAGGGGAGACGCTCTGGAAAGACCTCTGTCGGGGCCCCCACCTGCCGAACACCCGCATGATCGGCAACGGATACTTGCTGACCCGCCTCGCGGCCGCGTACTGGCGCGGTTCGGAGAAGAACCCGCAGTTGCAGCGCATCTACGGCACAGCGTGGCCGACCAAGGACGAGCTGCGCGCCTACCAGGCCCGGCAGGAAGAGGCAGCCAAGCGCGACCACCGCAAGCTCGGCGCCGAACTGGACCTCTTCAGCTTCCCGGAGGAGATCGGCTCCGGCCTGCCTGTCTTTCACCCCAAGGGCGGCATAATCCGCCAGGAGATGGAGAACTACTCCCGCAAGCGGCACACCGAGGCCGGGTACGACTTCGTCTACACGCCGCACATCACCAAGTCGAACCTGTTCGAAACCTCTGGTCACCTCGACTGGTACGCCGACGGCATGTTTCCACCCATGAAACTCGACGCCGAATATGACGCCGAGGGCCACATGACTCGCCAGGGCGTGGACTATTACCTCAAGCCGATGAACTGCCCGTTCCACAACCTGATCTTCCGCTCCAGCGGCCGCAGCTACCGCGACCTCCCGATGCGTCTGTTCGAGTTCGGCTCGGTCTACCGCTACGAGAAGTCCGGCGTCGTGCACGGACTCACCCGCGTGCGCGGTATGACGCAGGACGACGCTCACATCTACACGACCCGTGAGGGCATGAAAGAGGAGCTCACCAGCACCCTGAACTTTGTGCTGAAGCTGCTCGCCGACTACGGCCTCGAGGACTACTACCTCGAACTCTCCACGAAGGACCCGAAGAAGTTCGTCGGCACCGATGAGGCGTGGTCGGAAGCGACCGACACCCTGCGCGAGGTCGCCGAAGCATCCGGACTTGACCTGGTGGCCGACCCCGGCGGAGCCGCGTTCTACGGCCCGAAGATCTCCGTACAGGCCCGCGACGCGATCGGCCGCACCTGGCAGATGTCCACCATTCAGCTGGACTTCAACCTGCCGGAGCGTTTCGACCTCGAGTACACCGCCCCCGACGGCTCCCGCCAGCGCCCGGTGATGATCCACCGGGCACTCTTCGGTTCGATCGAGCGCTTCTTCGCGGTGCTCACCGAGCACTACGCCGGGGCCTTCCCGGTGTGGCTGTCCCCGGTTCAGGTGGTCGGAATCCCGGTCTCCGAGCAGTACGGTCCGTACCTCGACGAGATCGTCGGCCGCCTCAAGGCCGCCGGAGTTCGCGCGCAGGTTGACCACTCCGACGATCGCATGCAGAAGAAGATCCGAAACCACACCAAGGCGAAGGTGCCCTTCCAGCTGATCGTCGGCGAGGATGACCGTGACAACGGTGCGGTCAGCTTCCGGTTCCGCGACGGCACGCAGGAGAACGGCGTTCCGGTCGATGAGGCCATCCGTCGCATCACTGCGGCCATCGAGACGCGCGCCCAGGTCACGACCCAGGGCCAGGTCTGAGATGGAGAAGAACAGCAACGAGTTCGATGGGCTCGAGCAATCGTCCGAGTTCGCTGCGGTTCCTGATGCCTTCCAGCGCCTGTGGACGCCACATCGCATGGTCTATATCCAGAACGGCCAGCAGCCGCAGCCCGACGCCTGCCCGTTCTGCCTGGCGCCGAGCATGACCGACGAGAAGGCGCTGATCGTGGCGCGCGGGAAGCACGCGTACGTGTTGCTGAACCTGTTCCCCTATAACAGTGGACATCTGCTGGTCTGCCCGTACCGGCACATTGCGACCTATGACGAGGCGACCCCGGAGGAGATCGCCGAAATCGGCAGTCTGACCCAGGTGGCCATGCGCGTACTCAAGACGGTGTCGAACTGCGACGGCTTCAACATCGGAATGAACCAGGGCCGCATCGCCGGCGCCGGCATCGCCGAGCACCTGCACCAGCACATCGTTCCCCGCTGGGCGCTCGACTCGAACTTCTTCCCGATCATCGCCGGGACCAAGGCGATTCCCCGCCTTCTGGGCGATGTACGGCGCGAAGTCGCAGGCGGCTGGCCCCAAGATGGCAACTAGCCGTATATACCTCTTCACCGGCACCCGCCGGGCGGAGCCGACCACACCCAAGGAATAGAATCAAAGCTATGACTGAAACAACTTCCGCCTTTGGTTCGAGCCGCGTCAAGCGTGGACTCGCTGACATGATGAAGGGCGGCGTCATCATGGACGTCGTCAACGCCGAGCAGGCTCGCATCGCCGAGGACGCCGGTGCTGTCGCCGTCATGGCTCTTGAGCGGGTTCCCGCCGACATTCGTTCCCAGGGTGGTGTCGCACGTATGAGCGACCCGGACCTGATCGACAGCATCATCGCCGAGGTCTCCATCCCGGTGATGGCCAAGGCCCGCATCGGCCACTTCGTCGAGGCGCAGATCCTGCAGGCCCTGAACGTCGACTACATCGACGAGTCCGAGGTGCTGAGTCCGGCGGACTACGTCAACCACATCGACAAGTGGAACTTTACGGTTCCGTTCGTCTGTGGCGCCACCAACCTGGGTGAGGCGCTTCGCCGCATCACCGAGGGTGCGGCCATGATCCGGTCCAAGGGTGAGGCCGGCACCGGTGACGTCTCCGAGGCCATGAAGCACATCCGCACCATCAAGGGTGAGGTCGCACGGCTGTCGGCTCTGAGCAAAGACGAACTGTACGTTGCCGCGAAGGAACTGCAGGCCCCCTACGAACTCGTCGCCGAGATCGCCTCCACCGGCAAACTCCCCGTCGTGCTCTTCGTCGCGGGCGGCGTTGCTACCCCTGCCGATGCCGCGCTCATGATGCAGATGGGTGCGGACGGCGTGTTCGTCGGCTCCGGCATCTTCAAGTCGGGTAACCCGCAGGCCCGTGCGAACGCGATCGTCAAGGCCGTCACGTTCTACGATGACCCCAGCGTCATCGCATCCGTCTCCCGCGGACTCGGCGAGGCAATGGTCGGCATCAACGTGTCCGACCTGGCGGCACCGCACCGCCTTTCCGAGCGCGGCTGGTAGTCATCCGTTCGTGAGCGTTGGAGTTCTCGCCCTCCAGGGTGATTTTCGTGAGCATGCCGAGGTTCTTCGGTCCCTGGGTGCCGACGTCGAACTCGTCCGCCGCCCGGAGGAACTGATCCGCATCAGTGGGCTCGTGATACCGGGTGGCGAATCCAGCGTGATGGACAAACTGTCCCGCGCGTTCGGTCTGGCCGAACCGCTGGGTGAGGCTGTGCGGGCCGGCTTGCCCGTCTACGGAACCTGTGCGGGTCTGATCATGCTCGCCGACACCGTCATCGACGCGATCGCCGGACAGCAGAGCATCGGCGGCTTCGACATCTCCGTGCGGCGTAACGCCTTCGGCTCGCAGACGCTCTCCTTCGAGACCGACCTCGACGTGCCGGTGCTCGGCGAGCCCCCGGTGCACGCCGTTTTCATCCGGGCGCCTGTGGTGGAAGCCGTCGGTCCCCGCGCCCACGCTCTGGCCACGCTCTCTGATGGGCGCTGCGTCGCGGTCGAGCAGGATAACCTGCTCGGCACCTCCTTCCACCCGGAGATCACCGGGGAATACCGCTTTCACGAATACTTTCTGAAGAAGGTGGCTGCCGCCGGCTTCCGTCACTAGGCTCCGGTCATGGCCGGATGGGTGGCGCTGCTGCGCGGAATCAACGTCAACGGGATCACGATCGCGATGACCGATCTGCAGGGCGTCTTCCGATAGCTCGGCTATTCGGATGTACGCACGGTCCTGGCCAGCGGCAATGTTGTGTTCACATCGGGGGAGACGGATGTGGCCGCACTCAAGGCTGGAATCGAACGCGCGCTCTCCGACACCTTCGGCTATCAGGCGTGGATCGTGCTCGTCAGAGTGGACGCTCTCGACAGAGTGGTGCAGGCGTTCCCGTTCGATGCGGAGCGCGACGGCTGGCATCCGTACGTCGTATTCGGATCGGAGCAGTCCGCGCTCGACGAACTGATCGACGCGGCCGAGAATGGGGACCCGGAGATGGAGCAGGTGCAGACGGGAGTGGGCGTGCTCTACTGGCAGGTGCGCAGAAGCATCGGCATCAACAGCCCGTTCAGCAAGCTGAGCGGTAAGGCCCGCTACCGGCCGAACACGACCACCCGCAACCTCCGCACCCTGAACAAGTTGCTCGCCGCGGCGGCGACCCCGGGCGCGTGAAGCCCGTCCCATCAGGCATCGCGGGTTAGAATAGGTCGCACCTCAAGGTGCAGCGACCAGCGGCAGCACGCACCCCGGCGCCAATCGACAGCCAAGTCACGACAGCCAAAGACAACGGGAGATTCATGTCCGGACATTCCAAGTGGGCGACAACGAAGCACCAGAAGGCGGTCACCGACTCGCGTCGGGCGAAGGCCTTCGCCAAGTTGATCAAGAACATCGAAGTCGCGGCCCGCATGGGTGGCGCCGACCTATCGGGCAACCCGACCCTGGTCGACGCGATCCAGAAGGCCAAGAAGACCTCTGTTCCCAACGACAACATCGACCGTGCCGTCAAGCGCGGCGCCGGCCTGTCCGGCGAAGTGGTCGACTACACGACCATCATGTACGAGGGCTACGCCGCTCACGGTGTCGCCGTCATGATCGAGTGTCTGACCGACAACAAGAACCGCGCCGCCGCCGAGGTGCGCACCACGATGTCCCGTAACGGCGGCAACATGGCCGACCCCGGCAGCGTGGCGTACAACTTCCACCGCAAGGGCATCGTCGTCGTGCCGAAGAGCAACGCTCTCACCGAAGACGACGTGCTGCTCGCCGTGCTCGACGCGGGCGCCGAAGAGGTCGTCGACGACGGAGAGAAGTTCGAGGTCTTCAGCGAAGCGCACGACCTCGTGGCGACCCGCACCGCCCTGCAGGAAGCAGGAATCGACTACGACTCCGCCGACATCGCGTTCGTGCCGCAGCTCAAGGTCGAGGTCGACGCCGAGACCGCCCGCAAGGTGTTCCGGCTGATCGACGCTCTCGAAGAACTCGACGATGTGCAGAACATCTACAGCAACTACGACGTGTCGCCCGCGGTCATTGCTGAGCTCCAGGCCGAAACCGAGTAGAGACCGTGTCAGTCCGGGTTCTGGGCATCGATCCCGGGCTGACCCGCTGCGGTGTGGGCATCGTCGACGTTTCCGGCAACCGCACCGCGACCCTGGTCGATGTGACCGTGCTTCGCAGCTCACCTGACCTTCCGCTCGAACAGAGACTCCTGCTGATCAGTCGGGGCCTGGAAGACATGCTGGATCGGCACAAGCCGGGGGCTGTCGCAATCGAGCGGGTATTCGCCCAGAACAATGTCAGAACCGTGATGGGCACCGCCCAGATCAGTGGTGTCGCGCTTCTCCTTGCCGCCCAACGCGGGCTGACGGTCACCCTGCACACCCCGAGCGAGGTCAAGGCGGCCATCACCGGTTATGGGTCCGCCGACAAAGCCCAGGTCGGCGCCATGGTGGCCCGGGTGCTGGGACTGGCCGAGGTGCCCAGGCCGGCGGATGCCGCCGACGCGCTGGCCATCGCAATCTGCCATGCCTGGCGCACCGGGGCAGCCGGCGGCACCCTCCCCACCAGTGCCGATGTCGTGTCCGGCACCCTGACTCCCGCCCAGAAGGCGTGGCGCGCCGCTGAGCGCGGCGCAGTGTCGCCGGTGCCCCGTAGTCTGAAGCGGTGATTGCTTCCGTTCGTGGCCTTGTCCGCTCTGCTGTGGGTTCCGCGGCCGTGATCGAGGTCGGGGGAGTCGGTCTGGCCGTTCAGGTCACCCCGGCCACTGCGCTGTCCCTGCGTGTCGGCACGGAGGCCCTGCTCTCAACCACGCTCATCGTGCGCGAGGATTCGCTCACTCTCTACGGGTTCCCCTCCGCCGATGAACTCGAGGTCTTCGAGCTTCTGGTCGGCGTCACCGGTGTTGGGCCTAAATCGGCCCTCGGCGTGCTCGCGGTGCTTAGCCCCGGCCAGATAGCCCAAGCCGTCTCGGCCGAAGACGACGGGGCCTTCCGCAAAGTCAGTGGCATCGGGCCGAAAACGGCCAAGCTGATCGTGCTTTCCCTGACCGGCAAGGTATTCGTGACGACCACGGCCGCGGCATCCACGCGCCTGGCGCCCACCAGCGCGTCAGCAAGCGTGCAGGCCGCCCTGATGGGGCTCGGCTGGTCAGAGAAGGTGGCCGCCCAGGCCGTCGACGAGACCCTCGCCGAGACCGCCGAACCCGAGCAGGTCGGCGTGGCAGCGCTCCTCCGTCTCGTACTCGCCAGACTCGGCCCGGCCCAGCAGGCATCGGAGCGTCGCGCGTGAGCGGCGCGCAGGGCCTTGACGACCCCGGTGTGGAGCTGACCAATCCGGTGCTCGAAGGCGACGCGGAGCTGGCCTTCGAGGGTGCCCTCCGGCCGCGCAGCCTGGGCGAGTTCGTCGGCCAGCAGAAGGTGCGCGGCCAGCTCCAGTTGCTCCTGACGGCTGCCACCATGCAGAGCCGCACCCCCGACCACATCCTGCTGGCTGGCCCGCCCGGACTCGGCAAGACCACTCTGGCCATGATCATCGCCTACGAGGGCAATCGGCCGCTGCGGATGTCCAGCGGCCCGGCCATCCAGCACGCCGGCGACTTGGCGGCGGTGCTCTCCTCGCTCGTGCCCGGCGAAGTGCTCTTCATCGACGAGATCCATCGGATGGCCCGCTCCGCCGAAGAGATGCTGTACCTGGCGATGGAGGACTTCCGTATCGACATCATGGTCGGCAAGGGTGCCGGAGCCACCTCCGTTCCCCTCGACCTGGCGCCGTTCACCCTGGTCGGCGCCACGACGCGGTCCGGGCTGCTGCCCAACCCGCTGCGCGACCGGTTCGGCTTCACCGCCCACCTCGAGTTCTACGCCGACCACGAACTCGAGCAGGTGCTCGGGCGTGCAGCCAAACTGCTCGACCTGGCGATCGACAGAGAGGCCATCGCCGAGATCGCCGGACGGTGCCGTGGTACGCCCCGTATCGCCAACCGCCTCCTGCGACGGGTGCGGGACTACGCGCTCGTGCACGGTGGAGATGCCGATGTGACCGCGGTGCACGCGGCCCTGGAACTCTACGACGTCGACGCCATTGGCCTGGATCGGCTCGACCGGGAGGTGATGCGCATCATCCTGACCCGTTTTGGGGGAGGACCGGTGGGCCTCAACACCCTCGCGGTGTCTGTGGGGGAGGAGTCCGAGACCATCGAGGCCGTCGTCGAGCCGTTCCTGGTGCGGATCGGTTTTCTGATGCGCACGCCGCGGGGCCGGGTGGCGACCGCGGAGGCGTGGCGGCATTTCGGTCTCGCCGCCCCTCTGGCGGGCGGGCCGCCAGTCCCTCTTATGCTGGATGACCTATAATTTGAGTTGGTTCGCCTAGAACCAACCGTGTTGGTTCCCCTGAGCCAAACGCACAAACTTCGGCCTCGTGCCGCAACCGGAAGGTCTCACAGTTTTATGGATCCGTTGACTCTCGTCATGCTCGCCGTTCTCGCGGCGCTTGTGTTCTTCATGTTCCGCAACAGCCGCAAGCGCCAGAAGGACCAGGCTGCCCTGCAGTCCCAGATGGTCGTCGGCGCCGAGGTCATGACCAACTTCGGAATGTACGGAACCATACTCGCGATTGATGAGGAGGCGAACAAGGTCGCCCTCGAGATTGCCCCCGGAACCGTCGTGCAGCTGCACCGTCAGACCATCGCCCGTGTCGTCGAGTCGGTCATGGTTGAGCCTGAGGAAGAAGCCGTCGTCGAACTGAACCAGAACAGCGCAACCGTCATGGGCGAGCCCGACTTCGGTCAGCGCGTTGCAGACACCGACGACGAGCCCAAAAAGGGCGACGCGTAACCAATCCGTCTCCATGCCCGCGCCTCGGCGCGGGCATGAGCATAGAAAGCTGAGTTCTCTGGTGGCAAAGTCGTCCCCGGCCAAAAAGGCCTGGCGTTCCCTCACGTGGCTGGGTGTGATCATCGTCGGACTGATCGCACTGAACACGGCGGGCGTTCTCACCGGCGGCGGTTCCTGGACGCCCAAGCTGGCGCTGGACCTCGAGGGCGGCACGCAGATCATCCTCGCGCCGAAACTCGAGTCCGGGCAGTCAGTCTCCTCGGACCAGCTGAACGAGGCGGTGAAGATCATCCGGCAGCGCATCGACTCGGCGGGAGTCTCCGAAGCGGAGATCAACACTCAGGGCGGTCAGAACATCGTCGTGTCTATCCCCGGTGTGCCAGACGACGCCACCATCAACCGGATTGAATCTTCGGCCAAACTCGAGTTCCGTCCGGTGCTCGTGGCCGGAGCCCCCTCCGCGGCCGCCGTCGGTGAGGACGTCGTGGGAGAAGACGGAGTGGCAACGCCGGTCCCGACCCCCACGATCGACCCCAATCTGGAGAGCACGCCCACCGCGGTACCCACCGACGGTAGCGACCTGAACTGGATCACCCCCGCGCTCCAGGCCCAGTACGAAGCCTTCGACTGCAGCAAGATCGACACCACCAATGTGGCACCCGCCGCCGAACCGCTCGTCACCTGTGAGGCAGACGAGTCGATCAAGTACATCCTCGGTCCGGTTGAAGTCAGCGGCGAAAATGTCTCCGACGCGACCAACGGCCAGCAGACCACCCAGAGCGGTGCCACGACTGGTGAATGGATCGTCAACATCGTCTTCGACGGCACAGGCGCCAAGGCCTTCGCCGACGTCAGCACGCGGTTGAACGGGCTCACCGGGGCGCAGAACCAGTTCGCGATCGTGCTCGACGGCAACGTCATCTCGGCGCCGCGCACCCTGGCCGTCATCACCGATGGCAACGCACAGATCAGCGGCAACTTCGACCAGGACAACTCCAAGGCCCTCGCCGACCAGCTCAAGTTCGGCGCCTTGCCGATCAGCTTCACGGTTCAGAGCCAGGACACCATCTCGGCCACCCTGGGCTCAAGCCAGCTCAGTGGTGGCCTGATCGCCGGCCTGATCGGGCTCATCCTGGTTGTGATCTACTCCCTCATCCAGTACCGCCTGCTCGGCCTCGTCACCGTCGCGTCGCTCTCTGTCGCCGCGGTCATCACCTATCTGCTGATCACGATCCTGTCGTGGCGCGAGGGCTACCGACTGTCGCTGGCCGGAGTCGCGGGCCTGATCGTTGCGATCGGTATCACCGCGGACTCCTTCATCGTCTACTTCGAGCGGGTGCGCGATGAGCTTCGGGACGGACGAGGGCTGGAATCATCGGTCGAAGCCGGATGGAAGCGCGCCCTGCGCACCATCCTCGCCTCCGACGCGGTGAACGTGTTGGCTGCAGGCGTCCTGTTCATCGTCGCCGTCGGAAACGTGAAGGGCTTCGCCCTCACCCTGGGTCTGACCACTCTCGTGGATGTGCTCGTTGTCATGCTCTTCACCCACCCGATGCTCCAGTTGCTGGCGCGCAGGAAGTTCTTCAGCGACGGCAACAAGCTCAGCGGCCTCGACCCGCGAGCCCTGGGGGCAACCTACCGCGGCCGGGCCAAATTCCGACCCTCGGATGATCTCCCGTCCGCCAAACTGTCGTCGGCCAGCCGTGAGGCAGCCAAGCGTCAGACCATCGCCGAGCGCAAGGCGTCAGAACTCGTCGGTTCCAGTGCGGATCGTTCGACCGATGGGAAGGATTCCTAATGGCCAGCTTCGCCCAGTTCGGCAACGATCTACACACCGGCAAACGCTCGTTCGACATCGTCGGGCGCCGCAAGACCTGGTATCTGGTCGCTCTGGTGGCGCTTCTCGTGGCCCTCGTGGTTCCCCAGTTGCGCGGCGGTTTCGTTTTCGGCATCGAATTCACGGGCGGCTCGGAGTTCGTCGTCTCCCAGGTTGCCGAACAAGATCAGGGTGCGGCAACCGACGCCGTGACCGAGGTCGTGCCGTTGGCGGCACCCAAGGTGTCCAGCGTGAGCACCACCGGCATCCGCGTGCAGACCGACCAGCTCACCAGCAACGAGACCCGCGAGGTTCGCGCCGCACTGGCGGATGCCTACGCCGTTCCGGTCGAACAGGTCACTGCGTCCTTCATCGGCCCGACCTGGGGCCAGGACATCAGCGGCCAGGCCGTGCGCGGACTCCTCATCTTCCTCGTGCTCGCCGCCATCGGTATGGCACTGTACTTCCGCACCTGGAAGATGTCGCTCGCTGCCATGACGGCGCTGATGCACGACCTCGTCATCACCGCCGGGATCTACGGGATCACCGGATTCGAAATCACCCCGGCTGCCGTGATCGGATTCCTCACGATCCTTGGATACTCGCTCTACGACACGGTCGTAGTCTTCGACAAGATCCGAGAGAACACCTCGGACGCAGGCGCCCAGACGCGCACCTTCGCCGAATCCGTGAACCTGGCCGTCAATCAGACCCTGGTGCGCTCGATCAACACCTCCGTCGTCGCGGTGCTGCCGGTTGCCTCGATTCTCTTCATCGGGACCTTCGTGCTCGGGGCCGGAACCCTGCGGGACATCTCGCTGGCCCTCCTGATCGGAATCGTCGCCGGCGCCTACTCGACGATCTTCATCGCGTCGCCGCTCTACGCCCAGATCCGCTCCGCGGAGCCGGGGGTCCGCAAGACCGACCTCAACGTCCTCGCCCAGCGGGCAAAGGCCGGCCCGGCGCCGAAGGTCGCCGAACAGGTCCGCGCCTAGTCACACGCGGGCAGGCCCGCTCCCGAGCCGGATGTGGTATCCGATCCGGCTCGGGAGCAGTGATAATTGATCAAACGGATGGAGATGGCCAGATGACCGAACTGTCAACGCCTCCTGCCTCCCCGACACCGCTCCCGCCGGCGTCCCTGCGACGCCTTGTGCCACGGATCTTCTCCCGGGCCCAACCGGTCGGAGCGGTCGACACACTGCTGAGAACCGTGCGGATGCACCATCCCAAGGTAGATCTCTCGATCATCGAGCGGGCCTACGTCACGGCGGAGCAGGCGCACGAGGGCCAGTTCCGTCGCAGCGGCGAGCCATACATCACGCATCCGGTCGCGGTCGCGCAGATCCTGGCCGACCTGGGTATCGGCCCCAAGACCGTCTCTGCGGCACTGCTGCACGACACCGTTGAAGACACCGAATACACGCTCGACCAGCTTCGACATGATTTCGGTGACGAGATCACCATGCTGGTCGACGGTGTGACCAAGCTGGACAAGGTCAAGTACGGCGACAGCACCCAGGCCGAGACCGTACGCAAGATGATCGTGGCGATGTCCAAAGACATCCGGGTTCTGATCATCAAGCTCGCCGACCGGCTGCACAACGCGCGTACCTGGGGATTCGTGCCCGCGGAGTCCGCGGTGCGGAAGGCCACCGAGACGCTGGAGATCTACGCCCCGCTCGCGCATCGGCTCGGGATCCAGACCATCAAGTGGGAACTCGAAGACCTTTCGTTCGCGGTGCTGCAACCCAAGCTCTACGCGGAGATCGACAGCCTCGTCAAACAACGCACCCCGCAGCGCGAAGAGTTCGTGCAGCATGTGATCGACTCGATCGTCGACGATCTGAAGGCCGCCCGCATCCGAGGCAAGGTCGCCGGCCGACCGAAGCAGTACTACTCGATCTATCAGAAGATGGTCGTGCGCGGTCGTGAGTTCGACGATATCTACGACCTGGTCGGCATCCGGGTGCTCGTCAACTCGGTTCGGGATTGTTACGCGGTGCTCGGCGCCATCCACGCCCGGTGGACTCCGCTGCCCGGCCGGTTCAAGGACTATATCGCCACTCCCAAATTCAACCTGTACCAGTCGCTGCACACCACGGTTCTCGGCCCAAGCGGACGCGCTGTGGAAATCCAGATCCGCACCCAGGAAATGCACCAGCGCGCAGAATTCGGCGTCGCCTCACACTGGAAATATAAGGAACAGGTCAACGGCAAGAGTTCAGGGCCCGGTCCGCAGAGCGACACGGATATGGCCTGGCTCGCCCATATCTCCGACTGGCAGGCCGAGACGGCCGACCCCGGGGAGTTCCTCGACTCATTGCGCTACGAAATCGGCGCCAAAGAGGTCTACGTCTTCACGCCCAAGGGCCGCGTCATCGGCCTGCCGGCTGACGCCACCCCGGTCGACTTCGCCTATGCCGTGCACACCGAGGTCGGCCACCGCACTATGGGGGCCAAGGTCAACGGACGCCTCGTCCCGCTGGAGAGCCCCCTCGTCACCGGTGATGTGGTCGAGGTGTTCACGTCGAAGAATCCCGACTCCGGGCCGAGCAAGGACTGGCTGCACTTCGTCAAGAGCCCCCGGGCGCGCAACAAGATCCGCCAGTGGTTCACCAAGGAACGCCGCGACGAGGCGATCGAACAGGGCCGGGATGCCATCGCGCGCGCCATGCGCAAGCAAAATCTGCCGCTACAGAAATTGATGAACCAGGACTCCTTCGCCGAGGTCGCCGCGGTCATGAAGTACGAGGATGTCTCGGCGCTGTACGCTGCCGTTGGCGAGGGTCATATTTCAACCCAGTCGGTGCTGGAGAAGGTCGTCGCCAGCCTGCAGAGCGTGGAGGAAAGCGACGCCACGGATCTGCCGTTCGCGCCCCACGGTCGCACCCAGACGCTTCGCAACAGCGACTCGGGCGTGCTCGTGCGCGGCGCCCCCGACATCCTGGTGAAGCTCGCCCGGTGCTGCACGCCCGTCCCGGGTGACAAGGTCGTGGGGTTCGTCACCCGCGGCGCCGGGGTATCGGTGCACCAGGCATCCTGTCGCAACGTGCAGTCTCTGCTGAAGGAACCCGAGCGCATGATCGATGTCGACTGGGCGCCGACGTCGAAGAGCCTGTTCCTGGTTCAGATCCAGATCGAGGCCCTCGACCGCTCCGGGCTGCTCTCCGATGTCACCCGGGTGTTGTCGGAACATCACGTCAACATTCTGTCGGCGACCGTGCACACCTCAACGGATCGGCTCGCAATCAGCCGGTTCGTCTTCGAGATGGGCGACACCACCCACCTCGACCGCGTGCTCAACGCCGTGCGACGCATCGACGCCGTGTACGACGTTTACCGCGTCAACGAGGGCTGAGCGGCAGCTCAGGCTGGCTGCCGTGCCGCTTCACGAGGGGCACGGATGCTCGTCGAGGTAGCGTTGAACGTCCCGCAGCAGGGTGAGGGTCCTGGCCTTGAAGGGGAGGTTGGATGTCTGGCACAGGCTGCTCGCGGACGCGGTGCCGGTGCACCCCGCCAGACGAAGCAGGGCCGCGATGAGGGGAACCCGGTCGACTTCGTCAGTGCCGGGGGAGTGAGAATGTTGCCGGGCGGACTCCCCGTGCCAGCGGGCAAGGTCGACAGCCGTGCGCAAAGGCAGCGTGACCCGGAGGCCGGAGATCGTCTGAAGCTGGTCCGACGGGCAGCTGACCTCCCGGATGAGCAATCGGGCCGATGGGTCCAGCTTCATTCTGGCGGTATTCTGCACGAAGAACTGGTGCCGACGAGGTTCCGGGGCCAGCCCGTAGATCCAGGCGGCGGTTAACCGCTCCGCGATAGCCCGCGGCGACGCCGGGAGCATACCGACGGCCTGGGCGCGTCGAGGGGGACCGTCGATCTCGTCGACCGGACACCAGCAGTCAGCCAGGGCGAAGAGCTCCCCGTCGAGACGGGCCCCGGAAAGCTCCGCGAGCGGCAGGTCATGGGCTGAGAGCACCGAGCGCAGGCGTGAGTTCATCGACTCAGCGTGCGGCCGGGTCTCATCCCGGCCAACGAAAAACGGGGATCTGTGGACAGATCCCCGTTCGTCGTGCTGTGGACGGCTGGCTACTAGCTACTGGCCGATGGCCTTCAGCCACGCCTTGCGGGTCTCGAGAGCCTCGGTGGCTTCCGTGATCGCCGCGGCATCCCCGCCGGCCTGCGCGAGCGCGAGTTCGGCCTCGAGCTTGGCGATGGCATCGTGAAGCTGGCCGGCCAGACCCTCGGCGCGAGCCTTGGTTTCCGGGTTGTTGGTCTTCCAGTGGTCGTCGTCGAGCTTGCGAACGGCAGCCTCGACCTTGCGCATGCGGTCCTCGACGGACTTGACCGAGTCGCGCGGAACCTTGCCGATGGCGTCCCACCGGCGCTGGATGGAGCTCAGCGCGGTGCGCGCCTTGGCACGGTCCGTCTCGGCCAGCAGGAGTTCGGCCTCCGTGAGCAACTCGAGCTTGAGCGTCAGGTTGCCTGCGAACTCTTCGTCGTCGTGCGCGTCGATTTCGGACTTGACGGAGTAGAGCACGTCACCGGCCGCCTTGAACTTGGCCCACATGGCGTCGTCCTGCTTCTTACCGCTGCGGCCGGCGAGCTTCCACTCGTCGAGAAGGTTGCGGTAGGCCGGGATGCCGTCGGCGCCCTTCGGGGCCAGGGCCTCAGCCTGTTCGATCAGGTGCTGCTTGCGATTGCGGACGTCCTTGTGGGCACTGTCCAACTCGGCGAAGAACGCCTTGCGATTCTGCTCGATCGTGGTGCGGGCCGCGCGGAATCGCTTCCAGAGGTCATTGGCCTCACCCTTGGGAATGCGCGGGGCGTCGTGCTGGTGCGCCTGCCACTTCGCGAACAGCGCTTCGAGTGCGGCGCTCGTCTGCTTCCACTGAGTCTTGGCTGGGTCTTCGGCCGCGAGAGCCTCGGCCTCGACGACGATCGCGGCACGCTCGGCGATGGCGGCCGTCGCCTGGGCCTTCGCCTCCGCGCCCTGCTGCTCGGTGAGCTCGGTCACCGCGCCGCCGAGGGCACCCAGGCGAGTGGCCAGTGCGGCCAGGTTGCCGACCGCGTTGGCGTTCGCCACAGTCTCGGTCAAGTGCTTGACGGACTTCGCGATGTCGGCGGCAGGGGCGCCACCTTTTGCGCGCTGTTCGAGGAGCGTGACCTGGCCGTTGAGCTCAACGTATTTACGCTCGAAGTAGGCAAGTGCCTCTTCCGGCGTCGCGTCGGGATACTGTCCGACGGCGCGTTCGCCTGTTGCTTCACGCACGTAAACCGTGCCGGTTTCGTCTACGCGACCCCATGGTTGCTGATCTGTCGTAGTCAAGAGCCTCACCTTATTGATGTCGTTGTGTACTCACATGAGAGCCAATACCCGGTCAAGCCTATTGCAAGCCCGCGCGCTGTTTGTCTGTTCTACTGAACTGATACCTGAGTGATGCTGGTTGGCACCGTGGGGGCGCCGTCGGAAGAGTCGTCGGCAACGCCCGCATCCGTGATCTGGGCCTTGATTTCGTCCAGTCCGCTGGTCACCCGGCCGAGGACCGTGTAGCCACCCACAGCGTCCGAGGGGATGGTTGTGTCGTCGTAGACGATGAAGAACTGGCTGCCCATACTGTAGGCGTTGCCACCCTGCCGGGCCATCGCGAGTGTGCCGGCCGGGTACACATCATCGGCCGGGGCGTTCTCGATCGGCCCGTAGCTGTAACCGGGGCCGCCCGATCCCGTTCCGGTCGGGTCACCGCACTGCAAGACGAAGAACCCGCCGTTGGTGAGCCGGTGGCAGGTCACGTCCTGGTAGAAGCCGGTGTTGATCAGGTTGATGGTCGAGGCCACAGCCTGTGGGGCCGAGGCTCCATCGAGCTCGATCTGGAGCGGGATGCCGTTGAGAGCCAGAGTGCCGGTCCACGTGCGGTCTTCCGCGACGGTGCTGGGTGGCACGTCGCCGCTGTTCGCGTTGTCAGCCGGTGCGGCCGAATCAGTGGGAGATGCGGAAGAGGGCGTGGGGCTTCCAGGGTCGCCGGTGAAGAACAGAACCTGGGCACCGATGGCTAGGGCGACAACCGCGACCACGCTGACGCCGGCGATGACGTTGTCCCGCCCGCGCCGCTTCACCTGGTGCTCATGCACCCAACGCCGGGCCTGGAAAGCGCGCACACGCACGCGCGTCTCGCGGGCTTCACGTTCTTGCTTCTTGTTCGGTACCACGTCGTAGCCTCCAGGCGGCCTACATCAGAAGGCCAGATCGAGCAGGGACGGCTCCGACGCTGGGCGCCCGAACCACGTTGAACTCTACGCAACCGGGCGAGGGCAGACAAACATCCGCTGTCGGACAGCATCAACCGGATCGGCCCGGTCACCGGCACAAACTACGCTGGAGCCATGGTGGATTCACAACCGGGACTGCGCAGCGGAGCCACACCCCTCGCCGTGCGGATGCGCCCGACGAGCCTGGCGGAGGTTGCCGGCCAGAAGCATCTGCTCACACCGGGCTCACCGCTGGTCAGCCTGGCGAGTGACAAGACGGGAGAGCAGGGTGCGGTTTCCGTGATCCTGTGGGGCCCGCCCGGCACCGGCAAGACCACCCTGGCCCAGGCCATCGCGCGCAGCTCGGGGCGACGGTTCGTCGAGCTGTCGGCCGTGTCGGCCGGCGTGCGCGATGTGCGCCAGGTGATGGAGGAGGCGCGCACCAGCCGGGACCTCTACGGTCTGTCCACCGTGCTCTTCCTCGACGAGATCCACCGGTTCAGCAAGGCCCAGCAGGACGCCCTTCTGCCTGGGGTGGAGAACGGGGTGATCATCCTCGTGGCCGCCACCACCGAGAACCCGTCCTTCTCCGTCATCTCGCCGTTGTTGTCTCGCTCCCTGCTGTTGACCCTCGAAACTCTCAGTGACGACGATCTCGGCGTCGTCGTCGATCGGGCCGTCCTCGACCCTCGCGGCCTCGCCGACCGGTTCGTACTTGACCCCGAGGCCAGGGCCGCGATCATCCGGCTCGCTTCGGGCGATGCCCGGCGGGCCCTGACCGCGCTGGAAGCCGGTTCGGTGGCGGCTTCGTCCTCCGTCGCTGCTGAGTCCGATGACAAACCCGTCATCACCACCGAGATCGTCGCCCTTGCGGTCGACCGCGCGCTGCTGCGCTACGACCGCAACGGCGACGAGCACTACGACGTCATCAGCGCCTTCATCAAATCGGTGCGCGGCTCGGATGTCGACGCTTCCCTGCACTACCTCGCGCGCATGATCGAGGCCGGCGAAGATCCCCGGTTCATCTGCCGCCGCATCATCGTGCTGGCCTCGGAAGATATCGGCATGGCTGACCCGCAGGCGCTCCTGATCGCCATCGCCGCCGCGGACGCCGTGGCGTACATCGGCATGCCGGAGGGTCGCATCCCGCTCGCCCAGGCCGTCGTTCACCTTGCCACCGCACCCAAGTCCAACGCGGCGTATGTGGCTCTGGACGCGGCGATCGCCGACGTGCGCGCCGGCAAGACCGGCCGGGTGCCCAAACCCCTGCGGGACGCGCACTACCCGGGAGCCAAACGGCTCGGCCACGGCAAGGGCTACAAGTATCCCCACGACGACGCCCTCGGCGTGCTCGCCCAGCAGTACTCGCCGGACGAGCTCACCGAGGTGCGCTACTACGAGCCCACCGAGCATGGCCACGAGCGCGAGGTCTCGGCCCGCCTCGCCAAGCTACGCAAGATCATCCGGGCCCGCTAAACGGCCACCCGGCCCGGATGTGCTAGCCTGATCGTTGCCTACAACTGGAACGGCATGCGGCTGCGTCCGATTCCAGATTGGATGGGTTCCGCTCTGTAGCCGGGCGTCCCGTGGCACAACCCCTCTGATCTCCCATGACGCCGAGCCGGTGCAGATTCGCACGTGCTGTTTCGCACTGTGCTGATTCACCACCCGGTCCGCGCCCTGGTTTCCCCTTGTTTGCAGTTCCATCGAAAGGACACCGTGTCTACCAAGTCACGTACCCGCAGTAAGACCCGCCTCTCGCGGGCCCTGGGCATCGCCCTGACCCCGAAGGCCGCCCGCTACCTCGAGAAGCGTCCGTACGCACCGGGTGAGCACGGTCGCACCAAGCGCAAGACCGACTCCGACTATGCCGTTCGCCTCCGCGAAAAGCAGCGCTTACGCGCCCAGTACGGCATCCGCGAAGCCCAGCTCAAGATCGCGTTCGAGGAAGCTCGTCGCGCCCAGGGACTGACCGGTGAGAACCTCGTCGAGATCCTCGAGACCCGTCTGGATGCTCTTCTCGTTCGCTCCGCAATCGCCCGCACCACCGCCCAGGCGCGTCAGATGATCGTGCACCGTCACATCCTGATCGACGGCCAGCTGGTTGACCGTCCCTCCTTCCGTGTGAAGCCGGGACAGCTCATCCACGTCAAGCCCAAGAGCGAGGCCATGGAGCCGTTCCAGGTCGCAGCTGCCGGCGGTCACGTCGACGTTCTGCCGAAGCTCCCCGCGTACCTCGAGGTCGAAATCGAGAAGCTGCAGGCCCGCCTCGTGCGCCGTCCGAAGCGCATCGAAATCCCCGTGACCTGTGAAGTCCAGCTCGTCGTCGAGTACTACGCGGCCCGCTAGGTCGCTTTTCACCTGCACCGCCGTCGGGCGCTGCAACTGAACTACGCTGGAGAGCGGATCACCCGTGGGGTGGTCCGCTCTTTGCGTACGCGCACCTGGCACGTGAATGCCAAATCTGGAATGGATGGTTGATCAATGTCGGGTGGAGATATCGTCGGGCTCGTTTTTGCGGCTGGCTTCGCGGTGCTGGTCGGGTTCCTTGCCCTGCCTCTGTTCAAGCTCGGCCGCGTTTTCGACGAGACGACTCTGGCCATCCGTGACCTGACCCACACCGTGACACCGCTGCTCGAAGAATCCACCAAGACCATCCAGGAAACCAACGCGCAGTTGGCCCGGGTCGACACCATCACCTCGAATGTGGCGGATGTCACGGGCAACGTCTCCGCACTGGTCGCCCTCGTCGCGGCGACGGTCGGTGGCCCGCTGGTCAAGCTCGCGGGCTTCTCTGCCGGGGTACGCGCGGCGCTCGGCGCTGCCAGGCCGGGCGGTACCCGTCGCCGCCGCAGGTAGTCGGGTACGCTGGAAAGGCGCCGGTCGAGTCTGGGATTCGCCGGCCAGAAAGTCGTCCGAGACAGTCGGGCAGCCGGGAGCCCACAGCGTCACCACCTATCAGGGTTTCCATCCATACGTCAGGGAGCATTGTCATGAAGAATTTCATCTGGTTTGTCGTCGGTGTGACCACCGGGCTGCTCATTGCCCGGGAAGCCGGCAAGACGCGACAGGGCAAGCAATTCTTCGCCGATCTCGACACCAAGGCGCGTGAATTCGGTGAGGCCATCTCGGATGGCTACCGCAAGCGTGAGGCCGAGCTGAGGGACGCCATCGGCGACCTCGCGTCGGAAACCGAAGACGTGATTGGTGACCTCGCCAAGCCGTAACATCCACCTCATTCCCGCAACAACGAACTACGGAACTAATGCAGACTGCTGAAATTCGCGGGCGCTGGCTCGACTTCTTTGCTGATCGCGGACACACCGTTGTCCCCTCCGCTTCGCTTGTCAGCGACGACCCGACACTCCTCTTCACGGTGGCCGGAAT
>JBBQDC010000049.1:0-19740 GCA_038319305.1 Actinomycetales bacterium
CTGCGGGCATCCGCGATGCCGCGCGTGACGAGTTCGGGGGAGAGGTAGGCGATCGTGCCGAGCAGAGCCTGGCCGGTGGCCGTGTTGTTGTTGACGGCGCGGGCCAGCCCGAAGTCGCCGATCTTGATGCGGCCGTCGTCCGCCAGCAGAACGTTCTCCGGCTTGAGGTCGCGGTGCACGATCCCCGCCTTGTGGGCGGCGGCGAGGCCCGAGAGCACGGCCTCGAGGATATCCATCGTCTGCTCGCTGGTGAGGCGGCCGTAGTCCTTGAGCAGATCGCGCAGGGTGATGCCCGGCAGATATTCCATGACCAGGTAGGCCATGTCGGCATCCTGGCCCTGGTCGTAGACATTGACCACGTTGGGGTGAGCAAGCCGGGCGGCCGAGCGGGCCTCCTGCACGAAGCGGGCCTTGAACGTGTTGTCGTCGGCGAGGTGCCCATGCATGATCTTGATGGCGACCCGGCGTTCGAGGCGCAGGTCGGTCGCCAGGTACACGGTGGCCATGCCGCCGCGGGCGATCCGGGAGCGCACCTGATAGCGGCCGTCTATCAGACGGCCGACCATGGGATCGGCAGGGGTATCGCTCACCAGTCGAGTCTAGGGATTCCCACGCGGTTCCTCGCGCCGGAACACTCGCATGTCACGGTATTCACTGCTGGGCGGATCGGCGGCAGGTCAGCCGAGATCGGCCAGCCAGGCCCGGGCCGACGTTTCCCACTTCGCATAATGGTTCGGGTACGCCGAGATCTGCACGGTCTGCGCGGCCTCGGTCACGGTCATCGATTCCCAGCCGGGAATGTCCAGCAGCCCGCGCGTGATGCCGGGGTTGGGGTTCACGGAGCCGCCGAAGAAGGCGAGGCTGGCCCGCACCGGGTCAAGTACCTGCTCGGGGGTTCCCCAACCGGAGCTGGGCCGCTGCTGGAAGAGACCGAGGGAATCGCGGTCCCCGTACTCCACATTGCGCAGCCCGGATTCCTGGGCAGCTGCGGCCAGGGCGATCACGATACCGGCGTCGGTGGCCCCGGCGCGGCGTCCGCTCTCGATGATGGTTGCGGCGTGCCGGCGCATGTCGTCACTGAGCGGCGTGACCTGGCCGGGTGCGGCGGTGGGAGCGGGGATGGCCTCCTCGATGAGCACGGCTGGTTCCAGCGACAGCGCCGCGGGAGCCGATGTGGAGGGGATCGCCAGGACCTGGCCGGAGTAGATGATGCTGGACCAGCCGAGACCGTTGGCGTCGAGCACGGACTGCACCGAGACCCCCGCCGCGGCCGCGAGGTCCCCGATGGTCTCGCCGGTGACGATCGTGTGCGTGCCGCCAGCGTTCTGCGGGGCGGCGGCCGGTGCGCTCGGTGCGGGCGCGGTCCCACCGCCCGGTGGCACGACGACGGCCTGCCCGGGGAAGATGATGCTGCTTGCGTCGAGCCCGTTCGCTCGAAGCAGGGCGTCGAGGGGGAGGCCGTGCGCGGCGGCGACGCCGGAGAGCGTGTCCCCGCTCTGGATCAGGTAGCGCGTGATCTCGGCGGCAACCGGTGCCGGCGCCGGCGTGGACGGCTGCGCCTGGCCGGCGAGGGTGAGCATCTGGCCCGGGAAGATCACCGCGGACCAGCCCAGACCGTTGAGGGCAAGCACGGATGCGGTGGAGAGGCCGAATCGTGCGGCCACGGCGCTCACGGTGTCGCCCTCGACAACCTGGTACTGGGTCGGCGCCGCAACGGCGGAGACGCTGTGTCGGCCCAGGTCGGAGGGCACGGCGGCCGGCAGGAGGCTTTTGCTCTTGAGCGGCTTCTTGGCGATGGTGGCGGCCTCCGCCGGCGACGCCAGGTTGAGGCTGATCGCGATGGTGCTGATCAACACGAGCGGGACGGTGACCAGGAGAGCCAGACCACGACGCTCGGTTGCCTGCCGGTGGCGGCCCTCACCGGACCCCGAAGCGGCCACGTTGCTTGTGCTCTTGGCTGGCGTGTTCCTGCTGGCTGGTGCCGACATTCCGCTCCCGTCGATTGCATGCGACAGCGGTGCTGACACAGGTGGTCACCCCAGTCAATCAGGCTGTCCCCCATTCTTGGATACAACACGCGCGATCCGGGGAGGAGAGTTTGTCCACCTTCGCGAATCATGGGAGGCTTGAACAGTGACCGAATCTTTTTCAGATCAAGAGTGGCTGTCCATCCCCGACCTCGTCCGGGTGCTCGGCGTCAGCCAGAGCCGCGTGCGTCAGCTGGTCGACGACAAGCAGCTTCTGGCCATTCGCCGTGACAACGGCCCATTGCAGGTTCCCGCCGCGTTCATCAGGGATGGGGTTCCGCTGCCCGAGCTGCGCGGCACGCTGATCGTGCTCTCCGACGACGGCTTCACCGACGAGCAGGCGATGCGCTGGCTCCTCGAGGTCGACGACAGCCTCGGTGTCCCCCCGGTCCAGGCGCTGCTCGCAGGCCGCAAGGCCGAGGTACGCCGGGTCGCCCAGGCGCTCGCCTGACCCGCGGCTCTGAACCGGTCGACACCTAGAACGCGCGGCGTGTCACCGTCTCGGCCAGCTCCATCAGCCGCGTCGTGACCTCGCCGCTGATCGGCGATCCCTTGAGGGCAGCCAGAGCCTCGGCGACGTTCGCAGCGATGAGCTCCTCGATTCGCCCGACGGCGCCGCTGTCGATGATGGTGCGCTGCAGCATCCCGATCTGGGCTTCCGTCAGCAACGGGTCGCCGAGAAGCGCATCCATTTCTTCTCGGGCCGTGTCGGTCAGGTTCTCGCGGGCCAATGCGACCAGCACGGTGCGCTTGCCCTCTCTGAGGTCGTCGCCGCTCGGCTTGCCGGTGACGGAGGCGTCGCCGAACACCCCGAGCAGGTCGTCCCGGAGCTGAAAGGCGATACCGAGCGGCAGACCGAAGGCACGCAGGGCGTCGAGGTGGTCCGGGCCGGCACCGGCCAGAGCCGCCCCGATCACGAGCGGCGCCTGCACGCTGTACTTGGCCGATTTGAAGACGATGACCCGCAGCGCCCGATCGAAGAGCTCCGTCTCGGGTTGGGTGAGCCAGGCCCGCTCCTCGAGGATGTCGAGGTACTGGCCCACCGTGACCTCGGTGCGCATCCGGTTGAATTCGGCGCGCGCCCTGGCCGACGCGGTCGCATCGGGTGCTGCGGCGAGCCCCTCGTCGAGCAGTTCATCGCTCCAGCCGAGCAGGAGGTCGCCGAGGAGAATTCCGGCCGCCCGGCCGAACTCGATCTCGCTGCCGGCCCAGCCACTTCGGCCGTGCATGCCCTCGAATAGCTTGTGCGCCGACGCCGCGCCGCGACGGGTGTCGGAGTTGTCGATGATGTCGTCGTGGACGAGCGCGGCCGCATGGAAGATTTCCAATGCGGCCGCCGCGGAGATGACCGGTATCAACGCGGTCGGGGAGTGGTCGGAATCCGGGCTCGAACCCGCCGGAACGACGGTGCTCACGCTCTGCCAGCCCCAGTAACAGAACAGAGCCCGAAAGCGTTTGCCACCGCTGAGAAACTGCCGTGAGAACTCCAGCAGTGGCGTGAGATCGGGACTGATAGTAGTCACAATTGGTTGACGGGTTTCGAGGAATTCGTCGATGCGAGAATGAACCAGATCGATCAGATGATTGCTTTGCGCCACCTGCCTAGCCTAGCCATCACGGCAGGGTTAGAATTGATTAGATAATCAGCGCGATCCCAAACAGTGAGGAATGAGATGCCGCTTTCGGAACAAGAGCAGCGACTCCTCGAAGAGATGGAGCGCGGCCTTTATCACAACGACGCCGACTTCGTAGCGACGGTTGGCGGAAGCAGCCTCCGGCCCAACTACCGCTCGATTTCAATCGGGGTACTGGCGGCCGTTGCCGGCATCGCCGGCCTCATCGCTGGCGTGGCGATCCAGCAGCTCTGGCTGGGTGTGCTCGGCTTCGTCATCATGTTCGCCGGAGTCCTCATCGCGACCACGCCCACCAAATCCGCCAGACGGATGTCGGCGGCCGCTCCCCGCTCGAATTCGAACCAGCAGCAGCGTTCGTCGCAGCGTGGGTTCATGGATCGCATGAATGAACGTTGGGATCGCCGCCAGGACGGCCAGCAGTAACCGGACCTCCACACCTCACCACGTCGCTCCACCGTTTCACTCAAACAGGGCCGATCATCCGATCGGCCCTTTTTTTGTGCCCGAAACCTGCACTCCCTGGCTCACAACGCGGTATTTCCCTCCACTGACCCGTTCCCTGTATTTGTATGGGTGAATGAGGCGAATTTCTCCAAAAATCTTGCGTATTCCCTGTTCGGTGGATCAAAGTGGAGTAAAGTGGAGCAAGATATGAACCATCGCCGGAGGAGAAGGGGGAGTGGATGTTTCTTGGCACCTATGCCCCCAAGCTCGACGAAAAAGGGCGCGTCATCCTTCCCGCGAAATTTCGGGATGAACTGTCTCCCGGGATCGTCATGACCCGAGGCCAGGAGAACTGCCTCTACGTGTTCACAACCCAGGAGTTCGATGCGTACTACGCGAAGATCTCCCAGGCACCGCTCACGGACGCGGTCGCGCGGTCGTTCAACCGCATGCTTCTGTCCGGTGCGAGTGCCGAGATGCCAGACAAGCAGAACCGCGTGACCATCCCGGCGAACCTGCGCAGCTTCGCCGGGCTCGATCGGGACCTGACTGTCATCGGCGCGGGCACCCGAGTCGAGATTTGGGACACCACCGCGTGGGAAACCTACCTCTCCGAGCAGGAAGACTCATTCGCCAACATCACGGAGGAGGTGATTCCGGGAATCATGTAGCTCCTGACGCCTGACTCCCAGCCGTTCTGCCTGACACACTTCCCCGGTGCCAGAGACGAATGGATGGGGATCAGGAATCAGGAACCGCCCCGGGACTATGGCCATCAACGACATCCACACCCCCGTTCTGCTGGACCGCTGCGTCGAACTTCTGGCACCGGCACTGGAACGACCCGGCGCCGTCCTCGTCGATGCCACGCTCGGCATGGGCGGGCACGCCGAAGCGTTCCTGCAGCGCTTCCCCGAGCTCGTCCTGGTCGGACTCGACCGGGACCTCGATGCCCTCGCGATCGCCGAGGAGCGGCTGAAGCCGTTCCGCGACCGGGTTCACCTCGTGCACACGGTCTACGACGGAATCCAGGAGGCACTGGCCGGCCTCGGCATCCCCGAGGTGTCCGGCGTGCTCTTCGACCTCGGCGTGTCGTCCCTGCAGCTCGACCGGGTCGAGCGTGGTTTCTCCTATTCCAAGGATGCGCCGCTGGACATGCGTATGGACAACACCAGCGATCTGACGGCCGAGCGCATCCTCGCCACCTACAGCGAGCAGGAGCTGCGCCGGATCTTCCACGAGTACGGCGAGGAGAAGCTGGCGGCACGTTACGCCAAGGCCATCGTCGAGGCCAGGGAGACCACCCCGTTCGTGCGGTCGGCCCAGCTGGTCGCAGTGATCACCGCCGTCACGCCGGTCGTCGTGCAGCGCGCCGGACACCCCGCGAAACGGGTCTTCCAGGCGCTGCGCATCGAGGTGAACCAGGAGCTCGCCGTGCTCGAGCGTGCCATCCCCGCGGCGCTCGACGCGGTCGCGGTCGGTGGGCGCATCGTCGTCATGGCCTACCAGTCCCTCGAGGACCGGATCGTGAAGAAGACCCTGGCGAAGGCATCCGGTTCCACCGCCCCCGCCGGACTCCCGATCGAACTTCCCGAGCACAAACCACTGTTCAAGCTTCTGATCCGAGGCGCCGAATTGGCTTCGGACGAGGAAAAGGCGAAAAACCCGCGCGCAACGCCGGTTCGCCTTCGCGCCGCCGAGCGACTGAGGAGAGCCGCATGAGTGACAATCTCGCACGCGTCCTACGACCAAACTGGGAGAGCACCCCCGACACCGCTCCGGCGTCGGAGCCTCGCCACATCGAGATCGTCTCGCCGCGCAGCCAGCGTCAGGCGCGACCCAAGATCGTCTACGCCCTGTCTGCCGTCACCGGCGTGACGGCCATCGTGCTCTCCCAGCTGCTGCTGAGCGTCGGAATCTCCGAGTCTGCCTACGAGGTGTCCCGGCTGCAGGCCAGCCAGGTTGAACTCGGGCGCACGGCGGAAAGCGTGACCGAGGACCTCGTGCGGGTGTCCTCCCCGCAGAGCCTGGCCGCCAACGCGGAAGCGCTCGGCATGGTCACCAACTCCAACCCGCTGTTCCTGCGCCTGTCCGACGGCGCCGTGCGCGGCGCCCCGGCCTCGGCCAGCGGAAGCCAGGCCGGTACGGCGAGCCTGGTGCCCAACTCGCTCCTCGCCGGCGTACCTTTGGTCACAGAACAGCCGCTAATCACCGGTCAGGGAGCCAGCCTCGGCGGTTCCACGGCCGATCGCGCCGCGGCGGTCGCCCCGGCTGCCCCGGCAGCCGTCCCCAACGCCTTGCCGACGCCGACGACCCGCTAGCCCGCACGTATGCCGCTCGCCTGTTCCAGGCGTGCCGTACCGCCTTCCCTCCCGTTCGTGCGTGCGCTGAACGCGCGCAACCCGCGGCCCAGGCCGCAGTAAGGATTTTCAGGTGGCGAGCAGCACCCGGTCCAGCAGGCGGCGCAGTGCAGTGACGATCCTGTTCCTGTTCCTGTTCGTGGCCGTGTTCGTCGTCAGGCTCGTCGATATCCAGGTCGTGCGGGCCGAGGCGCTGAGCGCCGATTCGCTGGGTAACCGGTCTGTCGCGCAACCCATCTACGGATCTCGCGGCGACATCGTCGACGCGAGTGGGGTCGTGCTGGCCGGCACGGTCATGCGCTACAACATCACCCTCTCGCCGCGAAACGCCAAGGAATTCGACCGCGCCACCGACGCCGGTGACGTGACCGTGACAGTCGCTCAGGCGGCCGCGGAGGTGGGTGCCCTCACCGGGCAGACCGGGGACGAGATCCTGCAGATCATCGCCGACTCGCTGGCTGCCGACAAGGACTCCGACTACGCCGTCGTCGTGCGGGCCGTGGACGTGGCGGTGTTCCGGGCCATCGACACTCTCGACATCCCGTGGATGTACGCCGAGAAGAACCCGGGCCGGGTCTACCCGGACGGCGCCGTGGCGGGCAACCTGGTCGGGTACGTCTCGTCCGGGGGCGAGGCCCAGGCCGGGATCGAACTCGGGCAGGACACCTGCCTCGCGAGCACCAACGGCACGGAGACCTATGAGAAGGGTGCGGACGGCGTGCGTCTGCCCCAGAGCACCGTTACCACTGCCCGGGCCACAGACGGCGGCGACGTCGTCACGACCATCGACTCCGACCTTCAGTGGTTCGTGCAGCAGGTGCTGGCCGGACAGGCCGTCGCCACGGGCGCGGCCTGGGGCAACGTTGTGGTGCAGGAAGTGAAGACCGGCAAGCTCGTGGCGGTCGCCGACTACCCCTCCGTCGACCCCAACAACGTCAATGGCACGCCCGACGCAGACGACCGCGGATCCCGGGCCTTCACCGCACCCTTCGAGCCCGGTTCGACGTACAAGGCTCTCACCACGGCATCCGTTCTCGACGCCGGGGCCGCCACCCCGCTAAGCCGGGTCGTCGCCCCCTACCGTTACCTGCCGCCAAACGGCGCCAACGTGAACGACAGCTCCAACCACCCTGACCTCAACCTCACCCTCACGGGTGTGATGATCGAGTCCTCGAACACCGGAATGTCGAAATTCGGCGAGCTGATCAGCGACCAGCAGCGCTACGACTACATGACCAAGTTCGGGGTGGGCTCGGCCTCGGAGTCTGGCTTCCTCGCCGAGGAATCCGGCAACCTGCACCCCTATGAAGACTGGGACAACCAGACCAAGTACGCGACCATGTTCGGCCAGGGGCTCACCACCACGGCCATCCAGGTCTCGAGTATCTATCAGACGCTGGCCAACAACGGCGTGCGGATGCCCGTGCAACTGGTCGCAGGCTGCCGCCACGCCGACGGCACCATGACCGATGTCCCCGAAACGGTGGGCACCCCGGTCGTGTCGCCCACGGCGGCCCGCGACACCGCCGACATCCTCGAGATGGTGTACCAGAAGGGCTGGCTGTCCAAGACGTGGGAGATTCCGGGCTACCGGGTCGCCTCGAAGACCGGAACGGCTCAGATGCCCGATGGTCAGGGTGGGTACACCAAGGGGTACCTCGTGTCGGTCTCCGGCTTCGCTCCGGCCGACGATCCGCAGTACGTCGTTTCGGTCAGCCTCGCCGATCCTGTTAAACTAAACTCTTCCGCCGCATCTGCTCCGATCTTCCAGGAGGTCATGAGTCAGGTGCTGAAGAAGTACCGGGCGGTCCCTTCGGGCGCCACCGCGCCTGCCCTTCCCGGTACCTGGTAAGAAAGCGAGCCTCGTGACCGAAGTGGCACCCTCGGCTCTCCGTCCTCAGCATCCGGTCCCCAGATCGTTGACGGGACTGGTCGATGAATTCGAACTGTATGTGCACGGCGACGTCGATGGCCTCGAGGTCACCGGCGTGAGCCTGAGCTCCCGAACCGTTCAGCCCGGAGACCTCTATGTCGGCGTTCCGGGACGGGTCGCCCACGGCGCGCGCTACGCCTCCGGCGCCCGGGACTCCGGCGCGGTCGCAATCCTGACCGATGAGGCGGGCGCGTTGCTGGCCGCCGGCTCCGGCCTGCCGATCCTCGTGACCCCGGACGCGCGCGCCGCTCTCGGCTCCGTCGCCGCGTGGATCTATCGCACCGACGAGAACCCGGCCACGCTCTTCTCCGTCACCGGCACTAACGGCAAGACCAGCGTGGTTTATCTGCTCTTCGCCCTACTCAACCAGCTGGGCGTTGTGTCCGGTCTCACGTCGACGGCCGAGCGCCGCATCGGCGACCTCGCCGTGGTGAGCTCGCTGACGACCCCGGAGGCAACCGAGCTGCACGCCCTGCTTTCCCGCATGCGGGAGGCCGAGGTGCGCGCAGTCGCCATCGAGGTGTCGGCCCAGGCGTTGACCCGTCACCGCGTGGACGGGCTCGTCTTCGACGTGTCCGGGTTCACGAATCTGAGCCACGATCACCTCGACGACTACGCGGGACTCGATGAGTACTTCCAGGCCAAGCTCGAGCTCTTCCAGCCGGACCGGTCCAGGCGAGGCGTGATCACCGTCGACTCCGACTGGGGTCGCCGGATCGTCGACGAGTGCCGCATCCCGGTCACAACCCTGAGCAGCCACCCTGACGTCTCCGCCGACTGGCACATGTCCATCGTCTCCGAGAGCGCGCTGTACACCGAGTTCCTGCTCGAAGGTCCCGAGGGACGCCGCCTGCAGACCCGGGTTCCCCTGGTCGGCTGGTTCATGGCCGCCAACGCGGCCCTGGCCATCCTGATGCTGGTCGAATCCGGCTACGACCTTGAGGCCATCGCCCATTCTCTCGACCGTGACGGCGGAATCAACGTCTATATCCCCGGGCGCGCCGAGCGCATCTCCGGAGACACCGGTCCGCTCGTCTACATCGACTACGGGCACAGCCCGGACGCGTTCCTCAACACCCTCGCGGCCCTCCGCAAGTTCACGACTGGCCGCCTGATCATGGTCTTCGGCGCCGACGGCGACCGCGACACCACCAAACGGGCCGATATGGGTGCCATCGCGGCCCGCGGGGCAGATGTCGTTGTCATCACCGACTTCCACCCTCGGTTCGAAGACCCCGCGGCCATCCGTGCCGCGCTTCTCACTGCCGCCAGGGAAGCTGTGCCGGGCGGCGAGTTCTATGAGGTGCCCGACCCCCGAACGGCGTTCCGAACGGCGCTCTCCCTAGCGAAAGAAGGCGACGCGATTTTGTATGCGGGACCAGGCCATGAAAATTATCACGAGGTTGCCGGCGTGAAGATTCCCTACTCCGCCCGGGACGACTCCCGCCAGGCGCTGCGCGATGCAGGGTGGCTGTAGATGATCGCCCTGACCCTCGGCCAGATCGCCCTGGCCGTCAACGGAACACTCCACCTGAGCGGGACTGACCTCCACACCGATTCCCTGACCGACGGGATGGTGCACACCGATTCACGCGACACCGTGCCTGGCTCGATCTTCGTGGCCAAACCCGGTGAAGTGACCGACGGGCACCTCTTCGCCCCGGCCGCCGTCGATCGCGGCGCCACCCTGCTGATCGTCGAACGACACCTTGACCTCCCGGTGGCCCAGATCGTCGTGCCGGATGCGGTGCTCGCCCTCGGCGCCCTCGCCACCTACGTCGTGGCGCGCGTGCGTGAGGCCGGCAACCTCAAGATCGTCGCCGTCACCGGCTCAAACGGCAAGACCACGACGAAGAACCTGCTCCGGGCCGTGCTCGAACGGGTCGGTCCGACCGTCGCGGCCCGCGCATCCTTCAACAACGAGGTCGGCGCGCCGCTGACCATGCTCGAACTGACCCACGAGACCCGCTTTCTGGTCGCCGAGATGGGCGCGAGCGGCGTCGGTGAAATCGCCCGGCTCATCCGGATGGCCCGCCCCGACATCGGGATCGTGCTCAAGGTCGGTCTCGCGCATGCCGGCGAATTCGGCGGCATCGAGGCCACGGTCCGTGCGAAGACCGAAATGGTCACCGAACTGCTCGCGACGGATGTCGCCGTGCTGAACACCGACGACCCGCGCGTCGCCGGCATGGCCGCCTCCACCGCCGCCCGGATCGTCTGGTTCGGCCAGTACGGTGACAAGGGCGTTCGCGCCACCGCGGTGCACGCCTCCAGGACCGGAACCACGTTCACGCTGCACCTGGCCTCGGGGGAGTCCCGTGAGGTGGCGTTCCAGGTGCTCGGCGAGCACCACGTGATGAACGCTCTGGCTGCCGCTGCCGCCGCCGAGGTCCTCGGGGTCCCGATCGACGACATCGTCTCCGCCCTCGAATCCGTGCAGACCGCCGAACGCTGGCGCATGCAGGTCATGGGTGGCCGCGACGGGGTGACCGTCATCAACGACGCCTACAACGCCAGCCCCGACTCCATGACGGCGGCGTTGAAGACCCTCGCCCAGATTGCCGTCCCCGGCCGTCGCACCATTGCCGTGCTCGGCGAGATGAGCGAGCTGGGTGACCTGGCCGGCGAAGAGCACGACCATGTCGGGCTGCTCGCCGTGCGTCTCAATATCTCCCAGCTCATCGTCGTTGGGCGGGGTGCCCGGCGCATGCACATCAGCACCATCAACGAGGGGTCCTGGGACGGGGAGTCGGCCTTCGTCGAAAATGCCGACGAAGCCTTCGACCTGGTCTGCGCCACGGCGCGACCGGGGGACACGGTGCTCGTGAAATCATCCAATTCCGCCGGTTTGAGATTTCTGGGTGACCGTCTGGGAGAGTGGTTCGCATGAGAGCCCTTCTGATGGCGGGAGCCTTCTCCCTCGTCTTCACCCTGTCGCTGACGCCGCTGTTCATCCGGCTGTTCAAGAAACTCGGCTGGGGACAGTTCATCCGCGACGACGGCCCGCAAAGCCACCACGCCAAGCGCGGTACGGCCACCATGGGTGGCATCATCATCATCCTCGGTGCCGTGGTCAGCTATTTCTCGGCGATGTTGCTGACCGGCTCCCCGATCACGGCGTCTCCGCTTCTGGTGCTGTTCATGATGGTCGGCCTCGGCATGGTCGGCTTTGTCGACGACTTCCTGAAGACGCGCAACCAGCGCAGCCTCGGGCTCGGGGGGTGGGCCAAGATCACCGGGCAGGTTCTCGTGGCCGGCACGTTCGCCATTCTGGCCATCCAGTTCCCGAACGCCAATGGCGTCACGCCGGCGTCCACCCAGATTTCCTTCCTGCGTGACCTTCCATTGGATTTCATGCAGCTGGGCAGCATCATCGGCATCTCCCTCTTCGTGCTGTGGATCTGCCTGATCGTGGCGGCCACGTCCAACGGTGTCAACGTCACGGACGGCCTCGACGGGCTCGCCACCGGGTCGTCCATCCTCTCGATCGGCGCGTTCATCGTGATCGGCTTCTGGCAGTCCAACCAGGCCCGATTCGGGGGAGCGGATATCGCCGATCTCTACCGCGCCTACGACGTTCGGGACCCGCTCGACCTGGCCATCGTCTCTGCGGCCATCGTCGGCGGTCTGATCGGTTTCCTCTGGTGGAACACCTCGCCGGCGAAGATTTTCCTGGGCGATACCGGTTCTCTGGGTATCGGCGGCGCCCTCGCCGCCCTGGCCATCCTGAGCCGCACCGAACTTCTGCTCGTGCTGATCGGCGGCCTGTTCGTGATCGAGGCCGGATCCGTCATCGTACAGCGCGCCTACTTCAAGGTGACCCGCGGCAAGCGCATCTTCCTGATGAGTCCCATCCATCACCACTTCGAACTCAAGGGCTGGGCCGAGGTCACGGTCGTGGTGCGTTTCTGGATCATCGGCGGGCTGCTCGTGGCTGCCGGAGTCGGCACCTTCTACCTCGAGTGGCTGGCCAGCTAGTGGCGGGAAGCCACACCGGCGAACCCGGCTCCGTTCCGTCTGAGGTCGCGCGCCTTGACGGCCTGACGAGCTGGCACGCCGACTGGTCCGGCCTGCGCGTGGCCGTGCTCGGTCTGGGAGTCACGGGCTTCGCGGCCGCCGATACCCTCGCCGAGCTGGGAGCCGATGTGCTCGTCGTGGCCGGCGACGCTCCCTCCGATACCATCCGCCTGATCGACGTGATCGGGGCGCAACTGGTGCAGGCCGCGCCCGGCGTCGTTCCGGACGAATTGATCCGGCACCGGCCGGAGGTTCTGATTGCCTCGCCCGGCTACCACCCCGACCACGCTCTGCTGCTCTGGGCCGCGCAGGCTGAGGTGCCGGTCTGGGGTGACATCGAACTGGCCTGGCGCCTGCGGGACAAGGTTGGTCCGGCGGCCGAGTGGATCCTCGTCACCGGTACCAACGGCAAGACCACGACCGTGCAGCTGACGGCGGCCATGCTCGCCGCCGCCGGGTTGCGAGTCGCTCCCTGCGGAAACATCGGTGTGCCCGTGCTCGACGCCGTGCGAGACCCGCAGGGCTGGGACGTGCTCGTGGTCGAGCTCTCCAGCTACCAGCTGCACCACCTGCCCCGCACCGGTCCCGGCGCCCTGATGCCGTACTCCAGCGTCTGCCTCAACATCGCCGATGATCACCTCGACTGGCACGGTTCGGCCGAGGCCTATCGGGATGCGAAGGCCACCGTTTACGCCAACACCCAGGTGGCCTGTGTCTACAACAAGGCGGATGTCGCAACCATGCGCATGGTCGAGGACGCCGACGTGCAGGAGGGAGCCCGTGCCATCGGCTTCGGCCTCGGCGTGCCGGGACCCAGCGACTTCGGCATCGTCGAGGGCATCCTCTGTGACCGCGCGTTCCACGAGGACCGGTTTGAGACCGCGATCGAGATCACGACCGCGACGGAGCTTCGGGCGCGCGGTCTGAGTGCACCGCACCTGGTGGCCGATATCCTCGCCGCCAGCGCCCTTGCCCGGTCGTTCGGCGTCGCGCCCGGCGTCATCCACGACGCGCTCGAGGGGTTCCGCCTCGACGCACATCGCATCGAGATCGTGGCCGAGTCCGCGGGTATTCGCTGGATCGACGACTCGAAGGCCACCAATCCACATGCGGCGGATGCCTCCCTCACGGCATTCGAGACCGTTGTCTGGCTGGTCGGCGGACTACTCAAGGGCGTGGACGTCGATAATCTGGTGGCCCGGCATGTCGGCCACCTGCGCGGGGCCGTGATCATCGGCGTCGACCGCTCCGTGTTGCGGGACGCATTCGCGCGACACGCGCCGAAGTTGCCGGTATTCGAGATCGACGCCATCGACACTGGTGAGGTGATGCCCGGCGCAGTCCGGCTCGCGGCCGAGCTCGCCGAAACGGGTGATGTGGTGCTGCTGGCCCCGGCCGCGGCATCCATGGACCAGTTCACCGACTACGCCCAACGGGGTCGATTGTTTGCAGAGGCCGTACGGGAACACCTGGGAGGTGAGGCGGATGAAGACTCCGCCCAGGCCCCCGGCGCCTAGGCAGGCCGCGCCCGTCGCCCCTGCCCGGCTCACCCGGCCTGACGATGCGGCGCAGGTTGCCTCCACCCGGATTCATTTCGGCCGGGTGTTCAAGGCCGAGTCCGCGAGCTATTTCCTGCTACTCGGCACGACCCTGTTCCTCGTCGTGTTCGGCCTCGTCATGGTGCTGTCGTCTTCTTCGGTCGATTCCTACCTGGATAACACCGGTTTCTTCGGCACCGTGCTGCGCCAGGGTATCTTCGCGCTGATCGGTGTTCCCGTGATGCTCATGATCAGTCACCTGCCGCTTAAATTCTGGCGACGCGTGGCCTGGCCGATGCTCATCGTCGCCTGCTTCCTGCAGGGACTGGTCGTGTTCACGCCGCTGGGCATCGAGGTGGCAGGCAACACCAACTGGCTGTCGATCGGCGGAGTCCAGTTTCAGCCCTCCGAATTGATCAAACTCGCCCTCGTCGTCTGGCTGGGCATGATCCTGTCGCAGAAGGAGAATCGGCTCGACGACTGGCGCCATGTCTACATCCCGGTATTCGGGGTGGGCGGCGGCGCCGTGATGCTCGTGCTCATCGGCGGCGACCTCGGAACGGTCATGATCATGGCCGGGATCCTGTTCGGAGCTCTGTTCTTCGCTGGAGTTCGACTGCGCCTGCTGGCGGTGCCCCTCGCCGCCGGGATCCTGCTCGTGGGGTTGATGGCGTTGACGAGCTCAAACCGGATGACGCGCATCCTGAGCTTCATGGGTGCCGGTTGCGATGAGGTCGACGGTCCCATCTCGGCGCCCTGCTGGCAACCGCTGCACGGCACCTGGGCACTGGCCAACGGCGGGATCTTCGGCGTCGGGCTCGGCAACTCCAAGGCGAAATGGTCCTGGTTGCCGGCTGCCGACAACGACTACATCTTTGCCATCATCGGCGAGGAACTCGGGCTGATCGGGGCCATCGTCGTCTTGTGCATGTTTATCCTGCTGGCCTTGGCATTCCTGCGCATCATGCGCACCAGCACGAGCCTGCAGGCCCGCGTCTCCACGGCCACCGTTCTGGTGTGGCTGATCGGCCAGGCGTTCGTCAACATCGGCGTGGTCCTGGGCGTGCTCCCGGTGCTGGGTGTTCCGCTCCCACTGGTCTCCGCCGGCGGAACGGCCCTGCTCACGACGCTCGGCGCAATCGGTATCGTGCTCTCATTCACCCGGGGCGAGAACGCGGGAGAGCCGCGGCGTGCCGACACGTCAGGAGTCGAACAATGACCACCTATCTGCTTGCCGGCGGCGGAACCGCCGGCCATGTGAACCCTCTGCTGGCCGTCGCCGACACGATCACGAACCGGGAACCGGATGCGAAGGTCATCGTTCTCGGCACCAGGGAGGGTCTCGAGGCCCGTCTGGTGCCGGCCCGCGGCTACGAGCTCGTCTTTGTTCCCCGCCTGCCGTTCCCGCGCCGCCCGAACCGACAGGCTCTGTCGTTCCTGCCGCGGCTGTACCGGGCCGTGGGCACCTTGACCGACCTGATCCGGTCCCGTCACGTCGACGTCGTCGTCGGGTTCGGCGGCTACGTTTCGACCCCGGCCTACTTCGCGGCGCGCCGCGCCGGTGTGCCGATCGTCATCCACGAGGCCAATTTTCGGGCCGGGCTGGCCAACCGGCTCGGAGCCTGGTTCACCGGCCACGTCGGGGTAGCCTTTCCGGGCACCCGGATCCGCCACCCGCACGTTGTCGGGATGCCGTTGCGGCCCGAGATCGCCGAGCTTGATCGGGCACAGGCGCGCCCGGAGGCCCTGGCGTTCTTCGGTCTCGACGCCGACCGCCCTACCCTGCTGGTCACAGGCGGATCGCTGGGTGCGCGACGCCTGAACAACACCATCGCGGCGGCAGCGGCGGGTCTGATCGCGGCCGGTTGGCAGGTGCTGCACATCACCGGGGAGAAGTCGGAGGTGCACGACTTGGGTCTGGCCCATTACCGCCTGATCTCCTACTGCGACCGGATGGACCTCGCGCTGTCCGCGGCCGACTTCGCGGTGTCCCGTGCCGGAGCGGGCACCGTGTGCGAACTAAGCGCCCTCGGCATCCCGGCCGTCTACGTGCCGTACCCCGTCGGCAACGGCGAGCAGCGCTTCAACGCGGCGGACGTCGTGCGTGCCGGGGGCGGGATCCTCGTCGACGATGCGGACTTCCTTCCGGCCTGGGTGCAGGACGAGCTCGTGCCCGTGCTCACCGATCGGGAGCGCGTGCGCCGAATGGCCGTGGCCGCGGCATCCGCCGGCGCTCTCGACGGCTCGGCGCGAATGACCGACTTCATCCAGGCTGCCCTCGCGTAGCCGCAGCGGCTAACGTTGTTTCAGCACCAGAACGCACACCAGCATTCGTCTCCAACTGAGAAGAGCCAGAAACCGTGATCAAGCCCGATCTGAACCTCACCATTCCCCGTGACCTCGGCACGGTGCATTTCGTGGGCATCGGCGGCTCCGGAATGAGCGGGATCGCACGGCTGTTCCTCGCAGCCGGGCACACCGTGACCGGCTCGGATGTGCGCGAGTCCGACAACGTGCTCGCCCTGCGCGCGCTGGGAGCCCGCATCTCGATCGGCCACGCCGCCGAGAATGTCCAAGACGCCGACAGCCTCGTCGTCACGGGGGCGCTCTGGCAGGACAACCCGGAATACGTGCTGGCGAACGAGCGCGGCCTCCCGGTGTTGCACCGCTCCCAGGCACTCGCCTGGCTGATCGAGAAGCACCGCCTCGTCGCCGTCGCGGGCGCCCACGGCAAGACCACCTCGACCGGCATGATCGTCACCGGTCTGCTTGGCCTCGGCACGCATCCCAGCTTCGTCAACGGCGGCGTGATCGAATCGCTCGGCGTGTCGGCGGCTGCGGGCACCGACGACCTCTTCGTCGTCGAAGCCGACGAGTCGGACGGCTCGTTCCTGCTCTACAACACGGCCGTCGCCCTGGTCACCAACGTCGACCCTGACCACCTCGACCACTACGGGTCGCTCGAGGCGTTCCAGGCCGCGTTTGTCGAATTCGCGCAGAACGCGAACGATTTCGTGGTCATCTCCTCCGATGATGCCGGCGCGGTCAGTGTGACCGGCAAGCTCATCGACAAGCGGGTCATCACCTTCGGCGAGGATGCCGCAGCCGACGTGCGCGTGCACTCGGTCGTGACCGACGGACCGGTGCGTTTCGGTGTGGCCTGGGCCGGGAACGACTATTTCGCCACACTCCGGATTCCCGGACGGCACAACGCCATCAACGCTGCCGGTGCCTTCGCTGTGCTCGTCGGCCTTGGTTTCGACCCTGAGGCATCCCTCGCCGCCATCTCGGAGTTCGGCGGCACGGAGCGCCGGTTCGAACTGCACGGCACCGTGGGTGGGGTCAGCGTCTACGACGACTACGCCCACCACCCCACCGAGGTGGCCGCGGCGCTGTCCGCCGCCCGCACGGTGGTCGGCAGCGGCCGGATCATCGCCGTGCACCAGCCCCACCTCTACAGCCGCACCCGCCTGTTCGCCCGGGAATTCGCCCAGACCCTGGAGGAGAAGGCAGATCAGACCGTCGTTCTCGGCGTGTACGGCGCCCGGGAAGACCCCGAGCCCGGCGTCACCGGAGCCCTCGTCTCCGACAGGTTCACGGATGCCGCCAAGGTCGTCTACGTGCCGGACTGGCAGGAGGCCGCCGACTACGTTGCATCGATCGCGAAGGACGGCGACTTCGTCGTCACCCTCGGTTGCGGCGACGTGTACCGGATCGTTCCCCAGCTGCTTGCCTCGCTCACGCAGGCGCGCGGATGACCCGCAGCCGAGCATGAAGCGGCCCGAGGGCTACGACCGCCCGGCGGCAGGCGGCGAGAGTTCCACCGGCTCGAAGGGCACCACGTCCAAGCCCACCAGACCCAGGAGCGCCGCGGCGAAGCCTGAGGCCGGCCGGACGGCGCCGTCTGCCGGTTCCACGTCGGCCGGTCAGCGTGATCGCACGAACACCGAGCCGATCACGCTTCCGGCGGCCGCCGACCCGATCGCGCCCGTGTCGCAACTGCGGGCACCGCCCACGACCGAGGAGACGCGCGACACTCCGCTGACTCCCGCCGGGGCCAGGCGCAAACTCAGGGCCGCCCGTCGAGCCCGCAAACTCTACGAGCGGGAGGAAGTGCGCCGTTTCACCTGGCGGTCTAGGCGGCGGCGCAACGCCTGGCTGGTGGCCCTGTGTACCCTGGCCGTTCTCGTCGCCTTTGTGCTCGTCGGCACCTACTCGCCTCTGATGGCGCTCCGCACCATCGAGGTCGTCGGCGCCAACCGGGTGCCCGCAGAGCAGATCCAGTCGGCCCTGGACGGCCAGCTGGGCACTCCGCTGCCGCTCGTGGACTTCGCCGAGGTGAAGAAGGAACTGTCCGCCTTCACCCTGATCCAGAGCTACGTCACCGAGAGCCGTCCGCCGAACACCCTCGTGGTGCGCATCGTGGAGCGTGAGCCCGTCGGCGCCCTCGTCACCGAGGCCGGATTCGATCTGGTCGACGCGGCCGGGGTGGTCATCCAGAGCACCGCGGAGCGCCCCGCGGGGTATGCCACCATCGCGGCACGGGCCGGGGTCGGCAGCACCGGATTCAGGGCGGCTACCGCCGTGATCGCCGCCCTGCCGGCAGACATCCGGTCCACCCTCGATACCGTCACCGCCGCCACCACGGACGATGTCATTCTCACGCTCGTGGGCGGCGCGCGCGTCGTGTGGGGCAGTGCAGAGAAGTCGGACTTCAAGGCGGTCGTGCTGGCAGCGCTGATCCTGAGCCATCCGGTCGGCAGTGTCGGCGAATACGACGTGTCGTCGCCGGATAGTGCCGTTCTTCGCTGAGATCTTCGCGACACGCGGGCGCGCCTCCCCAAGCCTGAACGGCTGGCGCATAACTTTCTAATCAGGAATTGCATACTCAGCATAACTTTAAACTTCGACAAGAGGTTTAGGGTTCCACCGGAGGCCGGACGTGTCAACAACAAATCAGAACTACCTCGCAGTCATCAAGGTTGTTGGAATCGGTGGCGGCGGTGTCAACGCCGTCAACCGCATGATCGAGCTTGGCCTCCGCGGAGTCGAGTTCATCGCCATTAATACCGATGCCCAGGCGCTGCTGATGAGCGACGCCGACGTCAAACTCGACGTCGGCCGCGATCTCACCCGCGGCCTCGGTGCCGGCGCCGATCCTGAGGTCGGCCGCCGCGCCGCCGAGGATCACGCCGAGGAAATCGAAGAGGCCCTGGCCGGCGCGGACATGGTCTTTGTCACGGCCGGGGAGGGTGGTGGAACGGGTACCGGCGGTGCGCCGGTCGTCGCCCGCATTGCCAAATCCATCGGCGCGCTCACCATCGGTGTCGTCACCAAGCCCTTCGGCTTTGAGGGCAAGCGCCGCCAGGCTCAGGCCGAGGCAGGGGTAGCCTCCCTCAAGAATGAAGTCGACACGCTCATCGTCGTGCCGAACGACCGCCTGCTGGAGATCAGTGACCGCGGAATCAGCATGCTCGAGGCCTTCGCCACGGCAGACCAGGTGCTCCTCGCCGGCGTGCAGGGCATCACCGACCTGATCACCACCCCCGGCCTGATCAATCTCGACTTCGCCGACGTCAAGTCGGTCATGCAGGGTGCCGGCTCCGCACTCATGGGCATCGGCTCGGCCCGCGGCGCCGACCGTGCAATCAAGGCGGCCGAGCTGGCCGTGGCGTCGCCTCTGCTCGAGGCCTCGATCGACGGTGCCCACGGGGTGCTGCTCTCGATTCAGGGTGGCTCCAACCTCGGAATCTTTGAGATCAACGATGCCGCCCGCCTCGTGCAGGA